>JAWUWK010000020.1:0-59995 GCA_034111875.1 Gammaproteobacteria bacterium | reverse complement strand
GTAGAAGTAGAAGTAGAAGTAGAAGTAGAAGTAGAAGTAGAAGTAGAAGTAGAAGAAGAAGTAGAATTAGAAGAGGAAGCAGAAGTAGAAGCCGAAGAGGAAGCAGAAGTAGGTGCAGAAGCAGAAGTAGCAGAAGTAGCAGAATTAGCCGATTTCGAATCAAAAATAGCGATGGCAGATGCATTGGTTGAAGAACATAAAACTGAGCCCGAATTAAGTATAAATTGCCTGATAGTATTGATGTATGGATTGAAATTGGCCATTCCGTTCGAGGATATTGAGGGCTCAATCAAATTATCCAATGTTACTTTATCTTTCGATAATGATAGAAACTGGATACTGGGTGAGTTTAGATCGGCGACTATGGGCACGCATATTGTCGATACTGCTCAAATGCTATTCGGTGATAATTATGATCCAGCCAAATCTAATTATAATGAGATGATAGTGTTAGCAGGAAAACATTGGTCGATTGTCATCGATAAAGTGATAAAAGCACAATGTATACCTTTTGCGGATGTTGCTGAAAATCAATCGCCACAATTTAGACCTTGGCTCACTGGCACTTATTCGACTGAAAAATGTGCCTTAGTGAATGTCCACGCGATGGTTAGAATGTTTGAGGACGAATTAAATATTTAGTAATTTAGCAGCTTTAGGCCCTGTGTAGTCGTGTCTACTTTCAGGGCTTTATTCGCAAAGGCTTAATTCTATGCTGATATTCTCTAATAACTAATAACTAATAACTAATAACTATATCGCTAGATATAGTTATTTATTGGGCTTACTTTGTAGTGCGAGTCTAATAGACTCTAATCTGTGAGTCTTAATTTAACTTTAAGTTAGGTGCCTGGGGTTCTCAATTGACTGAAAATGTATGGCTCATCAGTATCTTGCTTGTCGCAGTGGTATTAATGTCTGTTGTTATAGTCTTCCTGTACATTAAACAGAAAAACGCTGAAAAAAGGGCTGTGTTACTGGTTGCTGAATTACGCAAAGAGATCCAGGTAATGTCAGGGAGTACTATCGGCATGGGCAAGCGTATTATTGGCATCGAAACGAAACTGGATTCTTCTCTTGAAAAGCAGCTTGAACTTGAGCAGCGCGACCCTGATGACGTCGTCTATTCTCAAGCGGCGAGGTTAGTTGAAATGGGTGCTAATGTGGACGACTTAGTCCACAGTTGCGGTATCGGTCGACCTGAAGCAGAATTAATGACCTTAATGCACAAAGAATTAAGTCCCAACAACAGCCTCAAGAAAAGTTGAATCTATAAAAACTACTTTTCAGTATGTCTCAAAAAACCGCCATTTTTATAATTAGTTATACTTTCAAAACGAAAAGAAGACACTCTAACATTGCGAGCCAGATAATTTCTGCTAAAATGTCAAAAAAATGACAGCGAATCTAGTTATGAATTCTTTTGATCTGAATAAAGTTATCTTAGTTGATGATAATGCCTTGCGAAAAGCTTCACTAGAGAACAGCTTAGCGTTTTTGAAAGTTAACCACAACGTATTAAGTTTCGTAGAGTTTTTACAATCTAAAAACAATTGCGAGCATTATTCCGTGGCCTTAATCGGCCAGTGTTCTCTGCCTTTATCGCTTAATAAGCTAATTCAATTCATCTCCGAGCATTATAAAAACACTCCCATTTGCTTGCTTGAAAACTGGAATGACAGCGAAAAACTGACTCAAATATCAAAAAGAAAAATACTCAGGATACTGTCAAAAGATTTAGATGACGAGATATTGACGGATCTTTTACATGAAGCGCAAGTATATCAATCAGTAAGAGTTAGCCATAAAGATAGACTTGACCACAGCTTTCCTCTCATTATCGGTGAAAGTCCCGCCATTGAAACCTTAAAAAAAACTATGTCTAAAGTGGTGGATAGGGATGTCAACGTATTGATAACAGGTGAATCTGGGACAGGTAAAGAGCTAGTGGCAAGATCGTTACACAATTTGTCCTCTCGGGCCAGAGCGGCTTTTGTGCCAGTGAATTGTGGTGCTATAGCGGCCGAATTACTTGAGAGTGAATTGTTTGGCCACGAAAAAGGTGCCTTTACTGGGGCCATTTCCAGTCGGGCAGGGCGATTTGAAATGGCGAATGGAGGTACCCTATTTCTTGATGAAATTGGCGATATGCCACTGCCTATGCAAGTCAAAATGCTCAGGGTGCTACAAGAGCGATCCTTTGAGCGTGTCGGTGGCACTAAAACCATAAAGGTTGATGTTCGCATTGTTGCGGCTACCCATAGACATTTAGAAACAATGGTCGAAATTGGTGACTTTCGGGAAGATTTGTTTTACCGCCTAAATGTCTATCCTATAGAAGTGCCCTCGTTGAGAGATCGCAAAAGTGATATTGCGATCTTACTCAAAGCCTTTACTGAACGTGCAGTAGAACAGGGCTTGGGGCGCTTAAAATTTCATTTGTCAGCCATAGATTCTTTAGAGCGCCATGCCTGGGATGGCAATGTTAGGGAACTACTCAATTTGATAGAGAGGTTGGCTATTATGTATCCCGAGGGTGTTATAGGTGTCAGCGAATTGCCTTTAAAGTTTCGGCATGTGAGCGAGCCGGACCCTTCCCGCTATCAAGTTCAAAATGACATGCATTTAGATGACGATGTACATTTTATCAGCGCATTACAAGATGTTTCGTTAGAGAAGCACAATGCTATCTTTACACTTCCAGACCAAGGTTTTAATTTAAAGGTACACATAGAGACATTGGAGACTTCGTTAATTGAGCAGGCGTTAGCTAAGACTAATCAAGTGGTTGCAAGAGCGGCTACGTTACTTGGCATACGCCGCACAACGCTGGTAGAAAAAATGCGAAAGTATGGAGTGCAGCGTAAGTGATAAATCAAACAAATGCTCAGTTAACGGCACAAAATCTGTCCCTAAAAGCCCAGTTGAAAGCATTGCAAGACGTGCCGAAGTTGGCTTCATTACAGCCAAAGCCCGATGATAGGCTGATACAATTGTTGGAAATTATGCCTGCAGGAGTGGTCGTCATCAGCCACTTAGGTCTTGTTGAACAGTGCAATCCCGCGGCTGTTAGTTTGCTCTGCGATCAACTGCTAGGGCGTCAGTGGCGTGAAGTCGTTGCTGAGTGTTTTGCACCACAAGCGGATGATGGGCATGAAATATCACTCAAAGACGGGCGGAGAGTATCGATTGCTACACGCGCTCTTTTAGGCAATCAAGGGCAATTGGTGCTATTGACCAACCTAACAGAAACACGCTTGTTGCAGGGGCAATTAGCGCACTCAAAGCGCTTAAATGAAATGGGCAAAATGATGGCCTCTCTGGCTCATCAGATTAGAACACCGCTGTCAGCAGCGCTGTTATATACCGGCAATTTAACCCGAGAAGATTTGTCGGCGCCAAAACGTCAAAAATTTGCCAATAAAGTAAAAATTAGATTACACAATATTGAACAGCAGATAAGTGATATGTTGGTGTTAGCCCGTGGCGAAAATAAATTGACCGACACAATAAGTGTCTCGATGTTGTTTCAGCGTTTAGAAGATGGCTTAGATGTGCCTTTGGCGCAGTACGATGCAGATTGCGATCTGTTCAGTAATGGCATCGAAAAAACCTTGTTATGTAATCCCGAGATGTTGACGGGCGCGCTGTTAAATTTAGTGATTAATGGGTTGCAGGCCTCTGGAGATAACCCTTACATTAAAATTGAAGCGCAAATGATCAGTGAATGGTTAGTTATTTCGGTGATTGATAACGGATCGGGCATGGACACCCCTTCTCTAAAAAAAGCACAAGAGCCCTTTTATACCACCAAATCACATGGAACAGGGTTAGGCTTAAGTGTCGCACAAGTGGTGGCGAAAGCGCATAATGGTCGTTTCGAAATGGTCTCGGAGTTAGGAGAAGGCACAGTTGCCGCTTTTTGGTTGCCGGTGATCTAAATTAGTCCGAGTTCATGCCGCTTGGCGGAACGTGGCTAAAAATATAATATACGAGGAGACTTTTTGTGTCGAAAAGCCTACTTTTAAAGACACAGAAGCGCTGTGTTAATAATCATTCGTGTCCACTCGAACCTCAAGGTTTGGGTATTAATGGCTGCTGGAGCAAAAGGTTACTGTTTTTGTTTGTTATTATGAATCAGAGGTGCAAATGGCATATAAAATTTTATTAGTAGAAGATGACCCTGACTTACGCGAGGCATTAGTCGATACTTTAGAGTTTGCAAATGTCGAGGTGATTTGTGCCGTTGATGGAGAATCGGCGATTGTACAGTTGAAAAATCATAAACTTGACTTGGTTGTCACCGATGTGAATATGCCCGGAATAGACGGGCATGAATTGCTTAGTTATATAAAAAAGCAGCCTATGGTATTGCCGGTTATTTTGATGACGGCTTATGGTCAAATAGACAGAGCAGTTGAAGCAATGCGCCACGGCGCCGCTGATTACTTAATGAAACCTTTTGAGCCAGATGTATTAATCGCGGCGGTCAAAAAGTATACCCAGGGGAGCGTGAGTTTAAATAAAAGTGATACCATTGCAGAATCTGCCAGTAGTCAACAATTACTGCAACTCGCAAAACGTGTTGCAGTGACAGATTCTACTGTGTTGATTACGGGTGAATCAGGCACCGGCAAAGAAGTATTGGCACGCTTTATTCATGCCAATTCGCCGCGTGCTAAAAACCCTTTCATCGCTATTAACTGTGCGGCTATTCCTGAAAACATGCTTGAATCGATGTTGTTTGGTCATGAGAAAGGAGCATTTACCGGCGCTATTGGGGCCAGTGCAGGTAAATTCGAGCTGGCGAACGGTGGTACCTTATTACTCGATGAAGTGACAGAAATGTCAATGGGATTACAGGCTAAGCTGTTACGGGTATTGCAAGAGCAAGAAGTTGAGAGAGTCGGTGGGAAAGTCGTTATTCCCTTAGATGTTAGGGTGTTAGCCACGACCAATAGAAGTTTATCAGATTATGTTGTCGAAAAGCAGTTTAGAGAAGATCTATACTATAGATTAAATGTATTCCCGCTAGAGTGGTTGCCTTTGCGTGAAAGATCTGAAGATGTGATTCCTCTGGCACAACAAATACTTGGCAAATATGTGCAGAAAATGTCTAGGGCTAAGGTCGTATTTAACAAAGCGACAGAACAGATGCTGTTAGCGCACCCTTGGCCTGGTAATGTCAGAGAGTTGGACAATGTCATACAAAGAGCGCTAATTATTCAGCAGGGCAATGAAATCATGCCTGATGACCTACATTTGGCGGCCGGGCCAATCAGTTTAAAAACAACATCAGCACCCAAAATTACGCTGGATACGCAATCCGAGTTGTCTGACAGCGCTACCAATAATTGTGCGCTCACTGACCTAGGTAATTTGGGCAGTGATTTAAGGCAGCATGAGTTTCAAATTATTGTCGATGTGCTAAAGGCAACCAAAGGCAGTCGTAAAGAGGCCGCGCTGAAGTTGGATATTAGTCCGCGCACATTGCGCTACAAGCTGGCCAAGATTCGTGAAGCAGGAATAGATTTGGATGCACTTTTGAAACGCAGCAATGGTTAACTTCGCTTCTTTTTAAAGATGTTTAATCGGCGCATTTTAAACATCTTAGAGCGATAGGTTTATACCAAGGTCTAATTTTCAAACAGCGGTTATTTGTATATATTTTTAGCCGAGGCTTGGGTGTCAGCCTATGTTGAAATAATTGTAAAGCGCTGTTAGCCACTGGTAGCTTAAAGGCCATTTTGGTGGCGGCGGATAAGTTGAAGAAAGGAACACTGCTCAAGAGTGATATTGGTTTTGTTTGTACTGTTAATTTAATTGAGTAATGCAGGTCTAGGTTTGGTGTTTTTTATCAATCGATGAGCAAGTGATCTACAATGGCCGTTAGATGACATTTATTTGCAAATTCTTATAAAAATAAAGGTGTGAAAATGACGACAAAAACAGTTTATGAAGTAGATGCTAAATTTACTGAAAACGCCATAGTAGATAAAGCAAAATTTCAGACAATGTACCAACATTCTGTGAGCGATCCAGATACTTTTTGGGCTGAACAAGGCAAGCGAATAGATTGGTTTAAAGACTACAGCAAGGTTAAAAATTGCTCATTCGCGCCGGGTAATATTGATATTAATTGGTATCAAGACGGTACACTTAATGCGTCATATAACTGTTTAGACCGCCACTTGAAAGAGCGCGGCGAACAAGTGGCGATTATTTGGGAATCGGATGATCCGAACAGGTCTGAATCTATTACTTATAAGCAATTGCATCAACGTGTGTGTAAATTTGCCAATGCATTAAAAGATGAAGGTATAGAGCAAGGTGATGTGGTCACTTTATATATGCCGATGATCCCCGATGCGGCGGTCGCCATGTTGGCATGCGCTCGCATTGGTGCAGTGCACTCAGTGGTGTTTGGTGGCTTCTCACCTGAAGCGTTAGCCTCAAGGATAGTAGGGGCGCAATCAAAGTTAGTCGTGACCGCAAACTACTCTTTGCGAGGTTCGAAAGCAATACCTTTGAAATCAAATGTCGATACAGCATTGCAAGTTCGCGGTGCGAGTGAGATATGCAAACGTGTGATTGTGGTTAATCACGTTGATCAGCCCGTCGATTGGGATGAGGGCAGAGATCGGTGGTTTAAAGATCTTACTGACGCGGTATCTGCTGAATGTGAAGCGACTGAATTATCGGCGGAGGCGCCGTTATTTATTTTGTACACTTCAGGATCCACTGGCGCGCCAAAAGGTCTGAAGCACACGACTGGTGGTTATATGGTGTACGCTTCTATGACTCACGAGTATGTGTTTGACTACCAGCAAGGCGATATATATTGGTGCACAGCGGATGTTGGTTGGATTACTGGACACAGCTATATTGTATATGGTCCGCTGGCGAATGGCGCGACCACGCTGATGTTTGAGGGAGTACCAAATTACCCTGATAATAGTCGCTTTGGGAGGGTAATTGAAAAGCACAAGGTCACTCAGTTCTACACAGCGCCCACTGCAATACGTGCCCTGATGCAACATGGTGAAGATGTTTTAGGTGATTCAAATTTATCGAGTTTAAGGTTGTTGGGCTCCGTTGGTGAACCCATCAATCCTGAGGCATGGGAGTGGTATCACAGAGTCGTAGGCAAAGGAGATTGTCCGATTGTGGATACTTGGTGGCAGACTGAAACGGGAGGGATAATGATAGTGCCTTTGGCCGGCGTGACTGCTGCTAAACCCGGTTCGGCTGCGCAAGCGTTTTTTGGTGTGCAGCCCGCTCTAGTCGATAATGAAGGCCGCCTTTTAGAAGGTGTTGCTGAAGGTAATTTAGTCTTAACTGACTCTTGGCCAGCGCAGGCGAGGTCAATTTGGGGTGATCACGAGCGTTTTGAGCAGACCTACTTTTCAACTTTCCCAGGTATGTATGCCACTGGTGATGGAGCTCGGCGCGATGAAGACGGCGATTTCTGGATTACGGGACGTGTAGATGATGTGCTCAATGTATCGGGCCATAGAATGGGAACTGCAGAAATAGAATCCGCGCTAGTCTCACATAAAGCGGTTGCAGAATCTGCGGTAGTCGGTTATCCCCATGAGATTAAAGGTCAAGGTATTTATATCTATGTCACTTTAATGTCAGGCTGTGAGGGTAGTGATGAGCTTATGTCAGAGTTAAAAACTTGGGTTCGCAAGCAGATAGGCCCTATAGCAACTCCTGATTACATTCAGTTTACCTCTGGCATGCCAAAAACGCGCTCAGGTAAAATTATGCGCAGGATTTTACGTAAAATTGCTGAGGACGATTTTTCTGCCCTAGGTGATACATCGACTCTGGCGGATCCTTCAGTGGTCGATGAGTTGATTGATAACCGTCGTAACAGGGGCGCGCAAGCAGTTAGCGACTAAAGTCAATTGTTTAATCAGCCTCTGGGCGACCTAGTCTGTGAATGAGCACTAGTTAGTTTTCATTCACAGCCAAATGGCCACTGCGAATGTCTCAAAGATAAAATGTTATAGCCATTACAGAGCGTTATTTGGAACAATCAAACGTTTCTCGCTAGTCACATAGCTCTCCAATCATTTCATTAGCCACTTAGCGACCTTGTTGATTGGTCTTTAATGCGCCGATGTTAAATTTCAAATTCCCTCTGTTTAAAATAGCTAAGCCATTCGATCAACCCAACAATGCCTTTGTTGTATCACTTGAGTATAAGCTTTATTTAATGATTCGATAAATAAATAGTTTATTGGCTCGATTATTGCTTAAACTATAATTAAGTGAATATGATTGTTTATTGACACATATGTTGCCAGAAAATTGACATTAGTAGCTAGAATGCTAAAATATTTTGAGCAGTTTATACGTCCTGTCATTTTTTTGTCGTAATTTTTTTGGAGTTGATATGGTTGAGCGTGCTGATATTAATAGTGTTTTGATGCAGATGCGTGAGCTTAAATCTCAGGCTCAGATGCAGATCCCTAATATCAATTTTTCAGACAAAGATGCGCAGATCCAAGAAGTGCAAAAAACTGATTTCGGTGATCTATTAAAATCAGCTGTCGATAAAGTAAATGAGACTCAGTCGGCGTCTAAAAAGTTAGCAACGGCCTATGAGCAGGGCGATCCGAATGTGGAGTTGACTCAAGTTATGGTCAGCTTACAAAAATCTTCAGTGGCCTTTGAGGCGATGGCACAAGTGCGTAATAGGTTGGTGAGTGCCTACGAAGATATTATGAAAATGCCTATCTAGTGTTAATCGTGAAATGCCCGTTTAGATTGTTCGAGGTTTTATGTCGGCAATTATTTTATTAGGCTTAATATGAGTAGAAAGTTAAATGGCAAAAACTGCTGAAGCACAAGTAGCGAAAGGGGACATGATGGTTGGCTTTAACAAGCTATCCCTGATGCGCCAACTCGGCTTGATGGTCGGTTTAGCGGCAAGTATCGCTATAGGATTTGCCATAGTATTATGGTCTAAAGCGCCTGATCAGCGCGTCTTGTTCTCCAATTTATCCTTTGCGGATGCCAATCAAGTTATTGAGCAGCTAAAACTCTACAATATACCTTATAATTTCGAGGCTGATGGTCGCGCTATTTTAGTCCCTGAGGCCAGTGTCAGTCAGGCGAGGCTCCAACTAGCGGCCGATGGTATTAGTTTCGATAAGACGGTTGGCTTTGAAATTTTGGACAATACTGACAGTCTTGGTTCTAGTCAGTTTATGGAGAATGCTCGCTATCGGCGAGGTCTTGAAGGCGAGCTAGCGAGAACAATTTCTAGTTTGGTTGCCGTCAGACACGCCAGAGTTCATTTAGGAATTCCGAAAGATTCTGTGTTTGTACGCGAGCGCAAAACGCCGACAGCCTCAGTTTTTGTGGAATTGTTTTCGGGTAGAAAATTGGATGACGATCAAGTGGCGGCTATTGCAAATTTAGTCGCGTCATCGATTACTTCGCTAACCGAGAAAAACGTCACTGTTGTGGATCAGCGTGGTCGTATGTTGAATTCACGTGAGGGTAACAAAGATCTGCTGCTAGCCGGTAAACAGTTAGATTATAGTCAAAAGATTGAACAGAATTTATTGGAAAATGTCACGGATATTTTACTGCCAGTGCTAGGTCAGGGGAGATTTAGAGCACAAGTATCTGCTGAAATTGATTTTACAGCCGTTGAACAGACAGAAGAGCTCTATAACTCGGACTTGCCAGCGTTGCGCAGTGAGCAAACCTTGGACGAGAATCGCGTGGGCACTAAGCCTGCAGAGGGGGTGCCCGGTGCATTAACTAATCAGCCACCGGGTCCTAATGCCGTTCCTGAAATAGCCGACGGTGGAGAAGCTGGCGGTGGTGCTACCCCTGGCAGCAGTCGTCAGCAAGCGACTAAAAACTATGAGCTTGATCGGAGTATTTCATATATTAAACAGCAAATGGGGCGTGTCAATAGATTGACAGTTGCTGTGGTTATCGATGATTTGCAAGTGGCTGGCGCTGAGGGTTCTGTGGAATCTAGGCCTTGGGCTGAAGCCGATATAGAAAGAATTAGAGTGTTGGTTAAAAGTGCCGTAGGTTATTCTGCTCAACGTGGTGATGTTGTGAGCGTGGTTAATTCACCCTTCGTAGCTGAAATTCCGATCATTGATGAAGAGATCCCCTTTTATATGCAGCCATTTGTTTGGGATATAGCCAAGCAATTGGGTGCGGCGCTTTTTTTGCTGTTAATGGTCTTTGGCATATTACGCCCAATTTTAAAGAATTTAGTCGCTAGTGGAACTCATCCTGCGGGTGCAGGTTTGGGTGCCGCAGGAGAAATCGCCGCTGAGTTAGAAGGGCTAAGTGCTGAAGATATATCAGACGACACTGTAACTTTTGGTGGACGCGACGATGGCTTGTTGCCAACTCCCAATGAAAGCTTTGATTACCAAGTGAATTCTGTGAAAAGTATGATAGCTGAAGATCCAGCAAGAGTTGCTCAGGCGGTCAAACAATGGGTCAAAGAAGATGAGTGATATAGAAGTCGAGTTAACGGATATTGAAAAAGCCGCTATATTAATGATTAGTTTAGGTGAAGACGATGCGGCTGAAATATTACGTCATTTAGGACCTAAGGAGGTTCAGAAAATTGGGGTGGCTATGTCAAAGCTTGATAACATAGCTCAAACCAGTGTTGAATCTGTGGTTTCTGATTTTATGGATTTAGTCAGTGATCAAACCGGCATCGGTATTCATAACGACAAATATATTAGGCGTATGTTGAATCAAGCCCTAGGTGATGAAAAGGCTAAAACCTTAATTGACCGTATTCTAATGAATACTAATACCTCAGGGTTAGATACCTTACGCTGGATGGAGCCTTTACAAGTTGCTGAGTTAATTAGGTACGAACACCCGCAAATTCAAGCGGTGGTTGTGTCATATATAGACCCCGATCAAGCCGCTAGTGTCTTAGGTTATTTCGACGATAAGGTCCGCCTGGATGTGATACTGCGCATTGCGTCACTCGATAGAATACAGCCGGCGGCGCTTCAAGAGCTAAACGATATGCTCGAACAGCAATTTAGTGGCGGCACTGGTGGTCAATCATCGAGAAACTTAGGTGGCGTCAAGCAAACTTCAGATATCATGAATTACATTGATTCAGCTTTAGAAGAAGAGGTGATGGGTGGCATTAAGGAGGCTGATGAAAGTTTAGCAGAACAAATTTCGGATATGATGTTCGTGTTTGAGAATTTGATCGATGTAGACGATCGAGGTATTCAGGTCATGATGCGCGAAATTCAAACTGATCAGCTGGTTATTGCCTTAAAAGGCGCCGATAATGCTATGCAAGAGAAAATATTTAAGAATATGTCTAAACGTGCAGCTGATTTATTGCGCGATGAGCTTGAGGCTAAAGGGCCTGTGCGTATGAGTGATGTTGAAGATGCTCAGAAAGATATACTGGCTATTGCACGTAAACTGGCAGATTCTGGAGAAATAATGCTCGGAGGCGGGGAGGACATGGTTTGATCTTTAAGTTACACCCCTGCGTGATTTGGCCCGCTGTTTTGAGTGGCTGGGTTTACTTGCTGGCCTGTTAATAATGATTTTTTAAACCCTTTAATAAAATTGAGATTGTTTTACCTATGTCTGAAAAACAGCCTATCAGAATTCGCTCTTCAGAATTGACTTCTGATGTGCATTTTGCAACTTGGGTGTTGCCTGAAGTAGGCAGTAGTCATGTTATTGGGCTTGAGACGAAAGAAGAAGCGACTAGCGTTGAAGATTCGAACGTCACGGTATTGGAAGATGAAGTCGATTCAGCGGCGCGTATGACCTTAGCTGAAATTGAAGTTATTCGTGAACAGGCCTATGAAGAAGGTTTTGCCAAAGGGCGTGAAGACGGTAATAGCTTTGGTGAAAAGGAGGGGCAACAGCGCGGCTTTCAACAAGGTTTAGATCAGGCGCAAGAGAAAATAACCGCACAACTAGACTTAATGTCACAGGGGATAGCATCACTGCACGACCCACTCGAGCAACAGCGAGAAAAAGTCACTGAAATAATGGTTGAAATGGTTGAGCATGTCGCCGCCGCCGTTATTGACTTTGAAGTCAAAGCTAATCCCGAAATCGTCACTAAAGCTTTTGCTAGCGCCTTGAAAATGTTGCCCAAACAGGCCGATGAAGTGGTTATAAACATTAATCCTGAAGATCGTGATTTGATCGAAGATGCCATACCAAGACGTTATTCCCATTGGCAAGTGGTGCCCGATGATGATATTTCCCAGGGCGGCCTTACTATAAAAACCGGTGCGAGTTTAATTGATTTTCAATTAGATAACCGCTTTCAGTCTGTGGTTGAAGAATTGTACGAGCGACTGCATCAGAATCCTCTTGAGTTTTTATCTGAAGTTGATGATGCAGAGGTTTAGTTCATCTCTCGCGTTTTAAAAAGTACAGGCAGATTAAGGGCTTAACTTGATCTTCAATGCAAGATTTTAAAATGGACTATAGTTTTGAATCTACTCCAACGACTACATACACTGAATAAACCACTGCACTCCCCGAAGCCGAAAATTGAGGGCTATATTGTGCGTTTGATCGGCATGACCATCGAAGCGCGCGGACTTCAGGTCGCGATTGGTGACAACTGTCAAATCGTGCTCGGCAATGATAGAGCCGTAGAAGCTGAAGTGGTCGGTTTTGCCAGTGACAGCATTTTCTTAATGCCGCTAGAGCCTGTGGAAGGTTTAGTGGCCGGTGCTAAAGTAATACCTTTAGGTGCGTCCAGAGAAGTGCCGGTTGGCAATGGTTTGTTAGGCCGAGTGATTAATGGTGTAGGAGAGCCATTAGATGCCTTAGGTCCTTTAGAGGTTGAAAAGCGTGTCTCATTAACGGGTGAAGCGATTAATCCATTGCAAAGACATCCAATCAGCGAGCCGCTTAATGTGGGCATAAGGGCAATTAATGCGCTACTCACGGTCGGCAAAGGTCAGCGTATAGGCTTATTTGCAGGTTCAGGTGTTGGTAAATCAGTGTTGCTGGGTATGATGACACGCGCAACTGATGCAGATATAACAGTCGTCGGCTTGATTGGAGAGCGTGGTCGAGAGGTTAAAGAATTTATAGAGCATAATTTAGGCGAAGAGGGCCTGGCAAAGTCAGTAGTAGTGGCTTCTCCTGCCGATGATTCTCCATTGATGCGCTTACGTGCCTCACAACTGTGCACTAGAATAGCAGAGTACTATCGCTCCCAAGGTAAAAGTGTGCTGTTGTTGGTCGATTCACTGACGCGATATGCCCAAGCCCAAAGGGAAATAGCCCTGGCGATCGGCGAGCCTCCGGCAACTAAAGGTTATCCCCCCTCCGTTTTCTCAAAGCTGCCAAAGCTGGTTGAAAGAGCGGGAAATGATGCCAGCGGAAAAGGCGCTATTACAGCTTTTTATACAGTACTAACAGAAGGTGATGATCAACAAGATCCGATTGCCGATGCTGCTCGCGCTATTTTGGATGGTCATATAGTGTTGTCCAGAACACTTGCTGAGCAAGGTCATTATCCGGCGATAGATGTTGAGGCATCCATAAGCCGAGCTATGCCCCAGATTGTCGATGAGCAACATTTAGCGGCGGCAATGCGCTTTAGGCAGCTTCAATCAAAATTCAACCAGAACCAAGATCTCATTTCAATAGGGGCTTATGTGGCAGGCAGTGATCCGGATACTGATACGGCAATAAGCTCAATGCCTACTATGCGTAAATTTTTACAGCAGGGGTTAAAAGAAGCTGTAGATTTAAAACAAAGCCAACAGTGGTTACATGTCTCTTTGCAACCGGTCGAGCCTGTCGTGACTAGACCGCTGGCTAAGACCCAATGAAGAAACGCTCAGCGAGGCTGTCTGTTGTTTTAGATTTAGAGGCAAGGAAAAAAAAGCAAGCGGATAAGTTTTTGGCTGATCATGTAAAGCGGGTAGAAAATGACAAAGTACAGCTACTTCAATTAGAAAATTATTTGAAAGAATATCAGGAACAATACAAACTGACCTGTGAACAAGGTATCAGCATCCAGCAACTCACTAGTTATCAAGGCTTTATGATAAAAATTGGCGATGTGATTAAGCAGCACAAAGCGGCAATGATAATTAATGCTGAGCAGTTGGTCGGGGTAAGGAAGTATTGGACGACTGTTTATGCGCGTCACAATGCGGTCGGCTCGCTCATCGGTAAATTAAAAGTAAAAGAACAGCAGGCTGAAGATAAGTCCTTACAAAAATTGATCGATGAGGCATCCTCGCTGAATCTAGTGCGCGCTAAACAACGCCATTAAAAGTGCTTATTAGCCAGCTATTGGCAGTGAATGCGTTATTAGTCTAATCGGTTTGTTAACTGTATTGTTGTATTAGTTGGTATTCAATTAGTTGGCATTGGAATTGCTAGGATTTGAGTGTTACTCATTCTTAGGATTCTACCATGGCGGCACCAATTTCAACTCTATCCATAAGCTCCCCAGCAGACTCTAGCACTTTAAAACCAGCTGTTGTCAGTCCAGCTTCGCAGCAAAAGAGTGGGTTTAAATCCGAATTAAATAATGTAGCGCCACAGATGCAAGCCAGTAAGCAAGGTCAATTGAATGTCGCTGAAAATAACTATATAGAAAATGAAAATATAGAAAAAACAACGTCTAACGAAAAAAACCAAAGCAATGATAAACCCCAAAATCAACATCAGAACTATTTTTCTGAACTGAAATCAACAGATCAGTTGGAATCGAATATAGCGCAACTGGATATCACATCAATAGCGCCAACAGAAATTAACCACGCTGATGGCTCTAAAAATATTGTCGCTGAATTTGCCAATGGTCCCGCTAATATGCTGTTGGCCTCAAATGGTTTAAAAGGTCAGCCATTGCCGTTAGATGGCGAATTATTGCCGCCGGCTGAGTCGGGAGTGAAAGACCCTAGTCTTTCTGTAAATCGCACTTCAGCACTTGACTTATTGATAGCCAACAGCGCTTCTGACAGTCAAACAACTACAGAAGTGTTGCTCCGTAAACGTGGCTTGGTGGTTAATAATAGCGCTCAAGTGCAAGAGGCGAGTAAAGGGCCAACAGTTGCTGCAACGCGGCCGCCTGTGGTTACTAATATTACAGCACCACCTCCACCTCCAACACCAACACCGGCTAATACAGTGGTTCCATTGCCAGCTACATTTACAACTGCGACCCTTGATACAGTTCCAAATCCTACCACTGCCCCAAATCCTGCAATGGCTTCAGTTCTAAATGCTACCACTGCCCCAAATCCTGCAATGGCTTCAGTTCCAACATCAGCAATTGAACCAATGGTTTCAAGTTCGCGGCAAGCATCTTCATTGCCTGCAGACAATGGCGCAAGCCAAAACAAAACAAGTGGACTAATAGTGCCAGTGCCTATAGATAATGCGGCACTTAAAAGCCCAGCGACCGTTGCAGAAATAGTCCAGACGGTTAAGAATTCCCCCGCTGAGTCGGCGGCCCTAAAAGGGAACTCCAAAGGCGTATCTGTCAGCCCTGCACAGGGATTAAAAGATAATAATAGTTTGCAGCAAACACCTCAAGTGTCGTTCGCCAGTTCCGAAAATTCTCAGTCCCTTAAAGCGGACGCAGTGATTGCAACTCAAGTGCTGGCGAGCCAAATAAACCTGCAGCAAAGTGCAACAGTTACAGGCAATGTTGATTCCGAATTTGATTCACAAAAAGTTACTTTAAATGCGGGCAGTGAAAATTACCTGCCTCAAAAAACCAACTCTGAAACTATTGTTACTCTTGCCGCTGTGGGCAATGAGCAAAGTGATGTCAATGCCCCCAGAGTTGATTCAGTGCAACAAACACCAGTAGAGCTGGTTAAAGCGACAGTGGTTAAAGCTGATGCAGCGACGCCCGTTATCTCTTCGAGCAGCGCTCAAGCTGTCAGTGATAAAGCAACGCAGGATGTATTAATTAAGGCTGATAAATCAGTGGAAAGTCCAGCGCCAGTAAACGATGTCAAAAAACCATTACTTTTCGCCGGACAGCCACCACCGAGTTATACTCCTCAGACAGTGGACGAACAGACTGTCTCTTTAAATCAATCGCTGCATAAAATGCGTGCCGGGCTTGAAATGGCGAGTTCACATGCGCCGTTAAATAAGGGCTTAGAAGAGTCACTAGAAAGTAAACCTAATCTTCCAAAAATGGCTTCCGGTAATGAGATTTTACAACAACTTTCAGGTTTGCAAAATAGTTTAAAAACGACAAACCCGGTCCAAATGCAAATGCCTGCAGGTACGCCTCCTACGGCTAAAAACTGGGGTAGAGCGGTTGCCGATAAAGTAATCATAGCCGCATCGCAAAATCTGAGAGTCGCCAATATACAATTGGATCCTCCTGAGCTGGGCGCCCTTCAAGTGCGGTTGCAAGTCGTTGGTCCCGACCAGCAGATGAGTGTGTCTTTTACGTCTCCCCATGCCGCGGTCAGAGATGTTTTAGAACAGCAGTTACCTAGGTTGCGCGAAATGCTCGAAGAGCAAGGTATTAACTTAGGCGAGTCTTCGGTAAACGATCAGAAAAACCAGAGTAATAAAGAGTCTGAGGCTGGTAATGCTTCAGGTTCTGCAAACTATGTAGGTCATTCTGATTCAGAGCCGGCAGCTAACTCCTTAAATACTCAAGGCACCCTTGCCTTAGTTGATTTCTATGCTTAGCCACTAGTGCTCAAAGGCTTAGTAAAGCAGTATTCAAATCTCAGGGTATTGAGATCAGTCGTGATTCTAAAACTGTAATTTAGATTGGGCCCTAATATTATACCAGTGAAATAAGCTCAGTTTGATCTTAATACTCAGTGTTTTAATCCCTATGCTTAGCTAAATACTCGCGCAAAACTTTTATTTGAGAACTATTTGATGTAACGGCGGTATGTCGCTGGATGTACGCTAGTATTATGAGCTATATTTACGTTTTGTGGGGCTTAATTTTCACGCAGTAATTCTAAACTGATAAATAAAGATTGGCGAATGTCTTATTTCGACATGTCTAGGGGGAAATAATGGCAGATGATCAAGCGGCAGTAGATTCAAACGAAGTACCAAAAAAATCCAAAAAGATGCTGATTATCATCATTGCTGCGGTGGTTGTTTTACTCGGTGGTGCGGGTGCCGGCTATTTTTTCTTTATGGGATCCGACGCAGGGGAAGAAGTCGTAGAAGATATCCGCTTACCGGCCGTATACACTAAAATTCGCACAAAAAACGGTAGGCCAATGTTCGTATCAACGCTTCAATCTGACGATGATAAAGTCCATTATATGCAAGCTTATATAGAGGCCAAAAGCAGAGACCCTCTCGTTGCACCAGCACTTGAAAAACATATGCCATTGATCGTATCCAGACTAAATACTATGTTTTCATCCCAGGAATTTGCTAAGCTTAGTACCCTTGAAGGCAAAGAGAATTTGCGGCGTGATGCCACAAAATTACTTCAGAGAATACTTCAACAAAGAATAAACCAAGAGGGAGTTGAAGAAGTACTTTTCACTAACTTTGTAATGCAATAGCGATGTAAAACTCTAGAAGTTAAGTGTTCTACCTAATCACTAAATAGGACAGTACTGTTAATGTCAGTAAAAGATTTATTATCCCAAGATGAAATTGATGCCCTATTACATGGCGTCGATGATACTGACGAGTCTTCCTCAGAAGACGGTGGCTTTGAAGAAGATGCCGATGGCGTTCGCGTTTACGATTTCGCGAGTAATGACCGTGTTGTTCGCAGCCGAATGCCGGCGTTAGAACTGATCAATGAACGTTTTGCCCGCAATGCCCGCAATAGTCTCTATAACTTATTGCGCAGCTCTGCAGATGTCGCAGTTGAAGACATTCAGTTTCTAAAGTATGGCGATTATGTGCATACCTTATATGTGCCTAGTAGCATGTGTGTTATGCGGATCGAGCCATTCAAAGGGGCTGGGCTGTTTATAATGGATGCCAAACTTGTCTTCAAACTCGTTGACAGCTTTTATGGCGGCGATGGACGACATGCAAAAATTGAAGGGCGAGATTTTACTCCTACCGAAAACAGATTGGTTTTTAAACTACTTGAGTCATTCTTTAAAGATCTCAGTGATGCTTGGAAACCTGTTATAGGCGTTAAGTTTAAGCGTACCGGGCATGAAGTGAATCCGGGTATGGCTAATATGATAAGTCCTTCTGATGTAGTGGTAGTCAGTACTTTTCAAGTAGATTTAGAAAGTGGCACCAGCGAATTTCACATTGTTTATCCTTATGATATGTTAGAGCCGATTAAAGATCAGCTCACGGCAGACAGCCAGAAAGAAGAGTCCCCTGAGGATGAACTCTGGCTGGGCTCTTTGCAGCGCGGAATGATGTTGGCTAAGGTACCTTTGAATATGACCATTGCGGAGCGCGAAGTGACCCTTTCTGATATTGTTGAATTGCAAGCAGGTGATGTTATCCCAGTTGATATTTCTGAGTTGTTACAACTCAATGCCAATAAAGTGCCTGTGTTTACCTGTAAACTTGGTACGTCTAGGGGTAATTTAGCTGTAAAAATTGTGAATAAAATTGATCTTACTGAGTGATATAAATGAGTCTTAGACAGAATAAATTGAATATAAATGGCAGTGGTATGGAGTCAGCATGAGTGATGAAACTGATAGCGCAGTAGATCAAGACGCAATGGCTGATGACTGGGCGTCAGCTATGGAAGAGCAAACAGGTTCTGCAGAAAGTATTGATGTTGATATTGATAGCATAAATGCTGGGGTTAAACCTGTAGAACTTGACGAATTAAATGATGAAACCTTGCCTTTAGGGAATCCTAAATTAGATGTTATTTTAGACATACCTGTTACTTTGTCGATGGAGGTGGGTAGTACAGATATCGCTATTCGCAATTTGTTACAGTTAAGTCAAGGTTCTGTCGTGGAGTTAGATAGAGTGGCTGGTGAGCCTTTAGACGTTAAAGTCAATGGCACCTTAATTGCCCATGGAGAAGTCGTTGTCGTAAACGACAAATACGGTATTCGGTTGACAGATGTAATTAGCCCACAGGAACGTATCAAGCGTTTACGTTAATGAATAATTTTATTAATTATTGCATTTTAAGCACGTTAGTCCTGCTGGGAAACGCTAATGCAAGTGATGTAAAAGTTGCTGATGAAGTAAAAAGCGAATTGCTAGGTCCCACTTCTATGAGCAATTCAATTTCGCAAATGGCGCTAGGTTTGCTTGTTGTTTTGGCTATTATTTTTTTACTTGCCTGGCTGATGCGCAGAGTGACAGGTGTTCAAAATACCAAAGGTCATATCAAAATACTTTCTGCTGTCAATGTAGGCACTCGAGAGCGGGCGGTTTTGATTGAGGTAGGTGAAGAGCAATTATTGTTGGGTGTCGCTGCAGGTCAAGTTAATTTGTTACACAAGTTATCGCACCCTGTGGCCGAGACAAGCACTGTGGATTTTTCTACTAGCTTGCAAAACGCAGTGGTTAACTTGAAGAAGAAATCAAAGAGTGAAAGTACTGAGTTGCATAGTCGTTAGCCAATAAGGTAAATGAATAAATAAACTTAGTCATATAAATCTGAGTTTGAGCTCTTATCGCTCAGTGACTCATTACCCTGAGTACTCAAAAGAGTAAGAATGCTTAAGCCTGCAATCCATCGCATAATTTATATTTCTTTAGAGAAAGGTTTTGCCAGCAATGATTAAACTGTTAACCATATTTTTGGCGAT
Source organism: Gammaproteobacteria bacterium (assembly GCA_034111875.1). Lineage (GTDB taxonomy): Bacteria > Pseudomonadota > Gammaproteobacteria > Pseudomonadales > Balneatricaceae > Rs1. The sequence continues at coordinate 40,256 of JAWUWK010000020.1, read as the reverse complement.
TATCTTTCCGCAAATGCTCTTGGCGGCAGATGTTGGAATTCCCGCGGTGAGTATTTCAGTAGACGACGATGGGACTCAAAGTTACTCTGTAACTATTCAAATTTTAGTTTTGATGACGATGCTGACATTTTTGCCAGCGATGGTCATGATGATGACTTCCTTTACTCGCATTATTATTGTATTTGCTATTTTAAGACAGGCGATGGGATTGCAGTCAACCCCATCAAATCAAGTCTTAGTGGGATTGTCGATATTCTTAACCTTTTTTATAATGAGTCCCGTATTAGATAAAGTTAATAAACTAGCGGTGCAGCCTTACATCAATGAGCAGTTGGCCCCTATTCAAGCTCTGCGGGCTGCAGAGGGACCTTTTCGAGAGTTCATGATGGCGCAAACGCGCGAGTCCGACTTGAACTTGTTTTTGAAAATATCAGATACTCCCGATGTCAATTCAGCCGCCGATGTGCCTTTTTTAGTCCTAGTGCCGGCTTTCGTCACCAGCGAATTAAAAACTGCTTTTCAAATTGGGTTTATGTTATTTATACCCTTTTTGGTGATAGATTTAGTGGTGGCTAGTGTGTTGATGGCCATGGGTATGATGATGCTCTCTCCGGTTATTATCTCTTTGCCTTTTAAAATTATGTTATTTGTATTGGTCGATGGATGGGCTATGATTATCGGCACACTCGCCACAAGCTTTAAAGTATAAGGAGGCTCTATGACCCCGCAGTACGTATTAGATCTATTTGCTGAAGCGTTTTGGACAGTGGTAATGCTGGTCACTATGATCGTATTACCGAGCCTATTAATGGGTCTAGTGATAGCGACCTTCCAAGCGGCAACTCAAATTAATGAACAGACGTTGAGTTTTCTACCGCGATTGTTAGTGATTATTTTCGTCATAATGATCATGGGACCTTGGATGGTGACCAAGTTGACGGATGTGTTCAAATTGATATTTTCAGCAATACCTATCATCATAGGCATATAAATTATGTTAGGTCTCAGCTTTCTGCAAATGGAGCAGATGGTGGGGGATTTTATGTTGCCATTTATTAGAATAGCTGCTTTTATGATGGCGATGCCCCTTATCAGCACTCAATTTGTTCCTAAACGAGTGAGGATCAGTTTGGCGGTTGCCTTTAGTGCAGCTATAGTGCCTACTCTACCCTCAGTGCCACCCCTTGAAGGCGTCTCTCTAGCCAGTTATCTATTAGTCGCCGAGCAGATGTTGATCGGCGTCGCTATTGGTTTTTCGCTGCATCTGATGTTCCAAATATTTGCTATAGGTGGACAAATGATAGCGAACCAAATGGGCTTAGGTTTTGCCTCTGTTAATGATCCAGCCAACGGCGTGTCTATCGTCGTTGTCGGTCAGTATTATATGATGCTGTCGATGATGCTGTTTATCACTATGAACGGGCACCTCATTATGTTTCAAACCTTGGCCGAGAGCTTTACTGTTCTACCCGTAGGGCTCTCAGCGCTTGACAATATTAGATTTACTGACATCGTGAATTCTGGTACTTGGATGTTTCAATCCGCGGTATTGATGGCGCTCCCTGCCGTGACTGCTCTGTTAATTGTCAACGTGTCTTTTGGGGTGATGAGTAAGGCAGCGCCACAACTGAATATTATTGCGGTAGGTTTTCCCTTTACGATGACTTTAGGTATATTCATAACTTGGATGACTTTTTCAGGATTCTTGGCTCAGTTCGAAAACTTTAGTTCCCATGCACTGGCCTTTGCCGGTCAGATATTAGTCGCTCCGTGAGATATTATGGCAGAAGATAGCGGTCAAGAAAAAACCGAAGACCCCACTCCCAAACGCCTTAAAGAGGCGCGTGAAAAAGGTGATATTCCGCGCTCAAAGGAGCTCAACACTACTGTCTTGCTAATGGTCGCAGCGACTGCGGTACTTATGTTTGGCGCAGAGGCGATCCGTGATTTAGGGATTATGATGCAAGGTAATTTTTCTATCACTAGAGAGGAAATTTTCGATCCCAAATATATGATTATAAATTTTGATACAGCAGTCATCGACTCGGTATGGGCGGTTATTAAGTTTATGGCTGTTGTGCTGGTAGCGGCTATCGTAGGACCTATCAGTTTAGGCGGCTGGAATTTTAGTGGTCAAGCGATTGCGCCTAAAGGCAGCAGAATGGATCCTCTGGCGGGCATCGGGCGTATGTTCTCATTAAAATCTTTGATTGAGCTAAGCAAAGCGATTGGTAAGTTCGTTATTGTGACTAGTTTGGCTTTGTATTTTCTTAATAGTGTCCAGCAAGAGTTGTATGATTTAGGCAAGATGGATGTGTTTGTGGCCATGTCTGAAGCGATTTCCTTAATAGGCTGGGCCTTCCTTATCATTAGTTTGAGTCTGATACTGATCTCTGTCGCCGATGTACCTTACGTATTGTATGAATCCGCTGAGAAGCTCAAGATGACTTTGCAAGAAGTTAAAGACGAAATGAAGAATACCGAAGGTAAGCCTGAAGTTAAAGGCCGCATAAGACAAATGCAACATGAAATTTCACAGCGTCAAATGATGAAAGACGTTCCGCAAGCGGATGTAGTCATTACTAACCCCACGCACTATTCAGTGGCTTTGAAGTATGAAGATAATCATCGTAATGCACCGATAATTGTCGCCAAAGGTGCTGACTTTGTGGCGTTGAAAATACGAGAAATAGCGAAAGAAAATGATGTGCCTGTGCTAATGTCACCACCACTTGCTAGAGCTTTATACCACAGTGCTGAAATAGGTGATGAAGTACCGACAGGTTTATTTAAGGCTGTCGCACAAGTGTTGGCTTATGTGTTTCAGTTGAAAAGATTCAAGCAGCAAGCTGCCGCTAAGCCTTCTATGCCTAAAGAGCAAGAAATTGATATACCGTCTGAGTACCGTAGGGACAAATAAAATTAGGGTTTTACGAACAGCGAAACTTGTCCTAAAAAGGCCACTGGGTGACTCCTTACATAGTCCTGATTGCGTGACTTCAAAGTGACTATAGAGTGTATAATATTAGCTTTACAGTGTAATTGAAAAATCTTAGCTTCACCGGTAGGTTAAGTCGATGTTCTTCTAACCGATATATAATCAAGAGCGTACAGTCTGTACTGCAGTGAAGTCACTGATTCAGGATAGTTTAAGTCTATGCGATCAACCAATAGCTAAGTTAACTTTTTCAGCAAATCCACATACGACTCATTATTCACTTAGTATTTCACCACTGATTTATACACAGCGTATATTTGAACGCCTATTGACGTTTGCTCTAATAGAACGAAAGCGGTAGGTAATAACTCAAGGCGAATGTTTCATCGGACTCTAAAAATTGATTTTTTTGATACTTGACAATCGCAGGAGTCGTTTTGGCAATAAGGCCACAAGAAGGCAACCACTGCTGTTGAATTTTGCTTATGCTGGGTAGCAGTTCGCCGTATTTACCCTTTAATGCAAATTTCGCATGTAATCCTCCCGGTATTTGCATCGAGTGCACAGTCCCTCTTCTATTAATCAGCCTATCTATCTCAATGCCCGCGACATAGTGGCATTTGTCCAATGGGGTTTGAGTCGGGTTTGAGTGATGCAAACCGAATTGATCATTGTGCGCATAACCTTCTGTGTTAGCCCAAGCAAGCAATATATTCCAGGTTTTTTTAATAGAACGGTCATAACCTAGGTGTCTTATATAAGCGATGTAGCAAGCGTCTAATTGAACGAACTCAACATCAGCTAAGGGTAAATCTGATAATCGCAGGTAGGCGGCTGCAATTTCAGGGTTGTCTAAATACGGAGGTTGTATAAGTGCATTATCATGCGTGCGCCATTTTCCAGGCGGGACCTTAAACTGTTTTTTGAAGGCATGGCTGAAAGAGGCGAGCGAATTAAAACCACATTTATGCGCTATGTCAACGACAGGGCTAGCCGGTGCAAACATTAGTTGGTTTGCAGCCGTTTCTAAGCGCGTGCGCCTTACGAACTGATTCACGGTCTCTTGAGTATATCTATAAAAAATTCGGTGGAAGTGCTGTTCCGAATACTGTGCGATACCCGCGAGCGTTTTGGCTGATAAGTCACTGTTAATATTGCCATGAATATAATGCAGGGCATCATTAATTCTACTGGCTTGTTGTAAATTTCTCACATTAATATCTCATTTAAGCATATATCGACAAATAAATGCGTATATATCAACATACATCTTAGTGATTATTCGACTAATCTTGAAGCTCTAATTGAATAGGAGTTTAAAATGTCACCTGTGATGAGCCTAGAAAGATTGAAACCTTCTTATATACGAGAAATCTTGCAAATAGCTAGCCAGAAAAATGTACTGTCGTTTGCGGGAGGGTTACCAGAGCAAGATAGTTTTCCGTTGAAGTTGATGCAACAATCGTTTGCTAGTCTGGTTAGCAATACCGAATTATTTCAATATTCTCGAAGTAGCGGTTACCAGCCACTGATAGATTTTTTGAAACAAGAATATGATACCGACAATGACCGAGACTTGATGATCACTAATGGCTCGCAACAAGGCTTAGATTTAATTGCAAGGGCCTATATTAACCCTGGAGATAAAGTCGTCGTAGAATCTCCTAGCTACTTGGGTGCGTTACAAGTATTTGAATTAGCCCAAGCAGAAGTGATCAGTGTTTCGCAACTGCAATCGGGACCAGACCTTGTTGAATTGGAACAAATTTTTCAGCAGCAAGTAATAAAAATATTTTATATAATCGCCGATTTTCATAACCCGACGGGTATCAGTTATGATGTAAAGACCCGCTATGGCATAGCAAGGTTATGTCACAAATACCAAGTAACCCTGATTGAAGATGCGCCTTATCGAGAATTGCGCTTTCGCGGAGAGCAGCTACCGCTAGTGGCAAGCTATAATCCTCAAAACACAATCGTAGTGCGTTCTTTTTCAAAAATAGCCTGTCCAGGATTACGCATCGGCGTTGTTGAGGCGTGTCGGGATGTCATTCGGCAATTACTTAAAGTAAAGCAAGTCACAGATTTGCAGACAAACACTCCATTACAATATGTCCTGCTGCACTTATTACAGCATCAAAATTATCGAGTTTATCTGGAGGGGGTCAGACAAAACTATAAAAGAAAACATGATCTAATGTTAGAACAGCTCATCTTGCATTTAGGCAAACATATAGATGTCAGCGAAACGAGCGGGGGAATGTTTCTTTGGGTAAAAATAAACAGCCAGTTCGCTATTGATATGCTGGATCTTACTAATACATTGCTGACGCAGGGTGTTGCGGTAGTACCCGGGCAAGTATTTCAGGTAGACCAAGCTAACCCTTGCTGTTATCTGCGGCTCAATTTCAGTCATCCATGCGAGGATGATATTGAGCAAGGTGTCTTACGTTTATCAAAGGTAGTGCGGGATTTTGTTGGTAAAGCAGTGGCGTCTAATAATATTAATTGAATCTAATCTAAGCCCAAGGTTCGTAAAGCTTAGTAATGATCAATTTCGTAGTATTGAATCATCGATGAGACAGCAGTAAAAATTACAAAATATTGAATATTCAGAAAAAACGTCATTCATTACGAGGATTTTATGAAAAAATTATTATCTATATTGGTTTTATTATGGGCCGGTAATGCGCTGGCAGGTGATGCGATTTATACCGGTTTCTTTAACAATAACGCGCTCAGTGGCTATGATACTGTTGCCTATTTTTCACAGGGAAAGCCGGTGAAAGGCAATAAGCAATATTCGACTGTTTATAAAAAGGCTAAATGGTTATTTTCAACGTCTGAAAATTTACAAAAATTTGAAGAAAACCCTGCCAAGTACGCTCCACAATACGGTGGCTTTTGTGCTTGGGCGGTGGCTGCAAAAAACGACAGGGCGTCAGGTGATCCGAAAAACTGGAATATTGTTAAAGGTAAGCTCTATTTAAATTACGATAGTGAAATTCAGAACAAATGGCAAAAAGATATCGCAGGGTTCATCCAACAAGCAGATAAAAATTGGCCTGCGTTGCTGAATCGATAAAACATATAGTTATTCAAGTTCTAGAAATAGTATCGATAAAAAAAGCTCAGCTGCGATACATAAACTAAAGGTTAGTCTTACTCTGATGAGTCTGTTTAAACAATAGTATCGAAGCGCCACTTCATAACAGTATTATTTTTTAATTGACGGGCGCTGTGCAACTCGTTCATGCCAGCGCTCTATGCCTGGGAACTCTTCAGCAACATCAATCTTTATTGCTTTGCAAACGTTGATCATCACAAAAGCATTGATGTCGACAATTGTGAAATTTACACCCGTAATATACTCATTATTTGTTAACAGCTTGTTAAGCACAGGCAACAATAACTCGACTCTTGTGCGTGCCTCGTCTCCCCAGGCTTACACAATTGTTTCACGATCGGAATATACCCCGGAAATATTTCTAAACGCTTGGAATGCTACAAATAAACCTTTCAGCTCAACCATTCTGTGCCACATCTCGACATTAGCTTGTGCTAGCGCTGTGTCGCCGAAAAGCGAATGTGTTGGCTGCTGAATAGTTTCAAGGTAGCAGCAAATAGCCACGGATTTGCAAATAAAATTACCGTTATCTAGTTTCAGCAGAGGGATTGATCCGTTGGTGGATTTTGTCATAAATTCTGGTGTTAAATTTTAGCCGCCTCGAATGTCAACTTTAAAGGGCGCTAGGTGAACTTGCTAATTAATAAATTTTCATAATAATACCCGAACATTTAGTTAGAAAACAACATGCTCTGTTCGTGTAAATAGCTCAAGAGAATGTGCGAATAAGGCCTGTGTTTTCTCTGTAGGTTGTACAACGGCCATATGCCAAAAACAGAATCTAGCAATGATGGGCCTTTGCAATCTAACTACCCAAATAATTCGACATTTATAACCTTCTGCTTTAGGGTTCACAGAGGACTTGGATCGAATGTTTATTCATGCTCACTGGGCGACCAATCCTTTTAGGCTTAAGTTTGTGGGACTTGTTCGCTTGTACCCAAGCAATGGATTTATAAAACAGGGGTCTGTATTATCTGTTTCTTGTAAACTTAATAGCAGTGATACTGTTTAATTAAACGAAGAAAAATTAATATGGGTCGTAAAAAAAATTTTGAGCCTGAACTTGTACTTTCCAAAGCGATGGATTTGTTCTGGCAGAATGGCTATGCGAATACTTCATTAGCTGATTTAGTTGAGCATTTAGCGATCAATAGATTTAGTCTTTACAGTACATTTGGCGACAAGAAAAGACTATATATATTGACGTTGGACTATTACATCGAACACTACTCGCTGCCTGCACTGCAAAAATTGAGTGATGACTCCAGTCGCTTAGATGACTTGGAAAATTTTTTTAAACATTTCTCTAAAATGCAACACACTCAAACTAGTGGCTGTTTCGTGCAAAACGCTATTCTGGAATTATCCCTTGCAGATAAGCAGGTAAGTAATGCAGGGAATAAGCTTTATGCGATAATACTCGATGCCATTTCACAAGTGTTGAGTAATGCTCAGAAGTACAATGAAATCTCTAAGACTGAAAATATAACTGATATTAGCTATTTCTTACTGTTACAAATCCAAGGTATCAGTGTCTTAGGTAAAGCTAAGCAGTACGTTGTAATGAAAACCGCCGTTCAAATAATCATTGAATACATCAATAATTTAAGGATGAAAGGCGAGAAGAATTTATTATTAAAATCCTGATTAAGTGTCTTTAACGGTTAAAGTGGGATTGGAAAAAATATTAGCTCACTTGTATTACAAAGCCTTTAATTTCGATTTGCGGATCAGCAACTTGATGAATAGTGGTTAGATTTGCGACATTTAATCATTCTTATAGCAGTTAAAGTGGTAGAGTTAATTAATCTTGTAACTAGTTGGATTGATATGATAGAGCGATAGTTTTTTCGTGGTTATATCGTGATTGAAAACACTTATACTCATGCTGCAGTCAGCGATTGTCTGATGAGTTTTCCTTAAGGCGTAGATAAAAAATTGAAAAGCAGAAAACCATGATTATTATAAAAATAAATACTAGAGGTATTTAAATGAATCTGGGGCTTGGCAAGCTAAAGATTGGACAAAAGTTCATTTTAAGTTTTTTAGCGCTGGGGGGGATTCCGGCTACTATTGTGGGTTTCGTCGGCTTTAAACAAGCTATTCAAGGAATGGAATTTCTTGCATTTAACCGTACTTGACGATGAAGCCGTAGTTGCACAGTATTATTATTTGGTAAAGAATAAATCCCCAATGGGGAGTAAGGCTAAGCTAAAACGGGGTTCGGATAAATCAAAGTATTCAAAAGCAGACTATACATAACACCCTGGTATTCGTAATTTCCAAGAGAAATTTGGCGATGAAGATCTGATTATGATCGAGTCACGCAAGAATCGTGTTATTTACTCGGTGAAAAAAATATAGACTTTGGTTCCGATTTACTCAAGGGACCTTTGGCTGATTTGCCGCTAACCAAAAAGCATTAAAAGCGGGTAAGAAAGAAAATTACTTGAGCTCAGATTTTGAAATTTATTATCCTTCTTTAAACTCACCGCAGAAATTCATAGCAGCGCCCATGCGACATTATGTTGGTGTTATTGGGGTCGTTGTGTTCCAAGTGAATACTGAGCAAATAAACAAAATCATGAGCGAGCGTGCTGGCCTAGGTGAGACAGGTGAAACATATCTTGTTGGCAGTGACAACACGATGCGTTCTGATTCTAGCGGTGAAGGTAATCGAACGGTTCAATCATCACTCTTAGGCTTGGCAGATTATAAGGTAGCATCTTCTGCAATAGACCAAGCATTAGCGGGCGAAACTAATACAGGCATCATTACAAACTATTTAGAAAAACCGGTTTTATCTGCCTGGGTACCGCTAGAATGTTCCGGGCATAAATGGGCATAAATGGGCTTTGATGGCTGAAATAGATGTAGCGGAAGCCTTAAGCCCTGTCGATGAATTTGGCAGTTCATTCTATGAAAATTATGCCATGCAATATGGCTATCCCAACTTATATTTAATTAATTCCGACGGTTATAACTTTTTCACGGTATCTAAAGGGAGCGATTTAAACACTAATTTAGTCACAGGTCTCTACGGGGAAAGCAGTTTAGGCCAGTTAGTAGCAAGAGTCAGCCGCAGTAAAGTTTTTGGCTATGCGGATATTGCAAGTTATAAAGCAGAAGACAATCATGCCAGTGCTTTCATGGCTCAGCCTTTGGTGGGGGGTGATGGCAAAGTCGAATTAATGATTGCGCTGAAATTACCACAAAGGTATCAATGATATAACCGGTATCCGCGATGGCATGGGAAAAAGCGGAGAATCTTATTTGGTTGGCCACGATTATCGTATCCGCTTTGACTCATTGTTGGATCCCGATCACAGATCTGTAGCGGCTTCATTCTCAGGCTCTATCGAAAGTAAAGGCATAAACACTGAGTCTGTACTGGAGGCTTTAGCGGGTAATCCAGGCACTAAAGTCATCACTAACGCATTGGGCAATAAGGTATTATCAGCTTACACGCCGATAGATGTAAACGGTATTACTTGGGCGCTATTGGCTGAAGTTAATGAAGCCGAAGACTTCGCTAGTTCTGAGAAACTTAAATGGCTGATACTGGTGATACTGGTGATACTGGTGATACTGTTGGTCTCAATTACTCTGATTGTTACTTTTGGTGTAGTGATGGCCTCGAGAATAAGTAAGCCATTAACAATCGCCTCTCTACTGGCAAAGAAAGTTGCCTCTGGTGACTTGTCTTCAGAGATTACAGTAGAAAGACAGGATGAAATTGGCGATCTACAAGGCACCTTAAAAAATAAGAATGACAATTTGAAGGTCATGGTGCCGCGCATTAGTTTGTCTGCACAAAAGCAAGCGAGTGCAGCTGAAGAGTTATTTATTATTACACAGCAAACTTGGGTACATATTCAGAATCAAAATGAAGGTACTGAGCAAGTTGAAAAGGCTATCCATCAGATGAGTAATTCTCTTGGAGATGTCAATTCCAGCCCGCATGAGGCGAAAAATGCGGCGCATTTAGCTAATAAAGAAGCTCAAACTGGTTCTGTTGAAGTAAAAAATACCATTTCTTCTATCCACACTTTTTCTTTTCAGATGGATCATATGACTGAGACGCTATCGCAAGTTAAAAAAGGTGCCAATGATGTACGGGGATTGTTGATGTTATCAACGGCATCGCAGACCAAACCAATCTACTGGCGCTTAACGCATTGATAGAGACGGCTAGAGCAGGGGATCAAGATCGTGGCTTTGCGGTGGTTGCAGATCAAGTGAATTCCTTAGCTAAAAGCGCTCAAGGTTCTACCATGCAAATTGAAAAGATGGTGGGCGAATTACAAAAAGGTGCTCAGGGCTATGCCCAAGCGATGAATCGGGGCAAACATCAAATGGAGCAAGTGATAAAGCAGGCCGAAAATACGGGTGCGGCACTGATCAGAATTTCGTTGGCAATCGAGCAGATACAGATTATGACCGAAAAAATCACTTCGGCAAATAAACAGCAATCCGTAGTCACAGCAGAAGTAACCGATAACATCAAAAACATCAGTGACTTGTCTAAGCAGACAGGTACTGATTCTGATCAAATCCTTGTGGCAAGTGAAGAGCTGACCAGCCTAGCGGCTAGTCTTCAAAAAGAAACTCACAGATTTAGCATCTGAGTTTACGAGGCTTCTTTATAGCTTAAGTTTGTTGAAAATAGCGTTAGCTTCGCGGTTTTTTAGGGCTTTATTTGAAACTCTAGCGCGCAGAGTTCACTTTGACTTAAAGGACGATAATGCCCTGGTAAAAGATGCTCGCATAAGTTGAGTGAACCAATCGCTATTCTGTGGATGCTAAGTACAGGGTTTCTAAAGCGTCCAAACATTCTTTTGATTTGATGGTAACGTCCCTCTGACAATATGACTAGGGCTTTTTTCTCGCTGATGATCTGGAGTTTGGCTGGTTTCGTCGTGATGTTTTCATAGGCAAAGTACATACCTTCAGTAAAGGCACTGATGTATTCAGAGCTGAGAGAGTTCTCAACGTCAACTAAATATTGCTTGTGAACATTACTGGTCGGACTGCTAAGTGCTTTCGACCACTTTCCATCATTAGTTAATAGGACTAAGCCGGTTGAATTTAAATCTAACCGCCCGGCAATATGTAGCTGTTCGGATATATCTTGCGAGATAAGCTCAAGCACGGTTTTATGCTTGTCATCGCTAGTAGCGCAGACTATATTTTTAGGTTTATTTAACATGTAATAAACTGCAGCGCTATCTTGTAGAATGTTGGCATCTAACACAACTCGATTAAACGGACCGATTGATTGCTGCGAGTCTGAGGCTATTATGCCATCCACCAAAATGCGCTGTTGAGCCAATAAGAGCCGAACATCTTTTCGCTTTATCAATATTAATTTACTGATGAACCTATCTAGTCGTGTGTATTTAGATGTCATTATTCTATTTCATACCAAGGGGTGTGCGTATAGTCGATTGATTTTCAGAGCCAATGTAAAGAGTGTTCAGGCATTCCTTTTAGTTTAGCGGCTAACTATTTTAAGATATTATTACATTCAAAGTTAAGCCTATAGTATAGACAGGAGGTTGTTAAATATACATCAATGACAGTTGCGCCTTATCAATAAAATGATGTTATCGATACAAAATAGTTAATAGCGCAATCAGTTAGGTTACAATGCATTATTTTATTATCATGGGAGGATTCATGTACAACCCTTTAAGGACAAAGGCTTGGCAAAAATTGGAAAAGTTGGCGCAACAGAGCCAATCGGATTTAATCGTAGATTATTTTGCTAAATATCCGGGGCGGTTTGACAAGATGAGTCAAAAGGTTGAGGGCTTATTTGTTGACTATTCTAAAAATAAAATTTCCCCTAGCGTGCTTTCTGAGCTGCTAAAATTGGCCCAAGAGTCGCCTTTGCAGAGTAAAATTGAGCAGATGTATTCAGGTGATCAAATAAACGCTAGCGAGGCGCGCCCAGTATTGCATACTGCGTTACGCAATCGAAGTAATTCAGCGGTTATGGTTGATGGCCAAAACATTATGCCGCAGATAAATGCCGCCTTGCAACGGATAGAGATATTCAGTGATGCTGTTCGCAATGGGAAGTGGCTGGGCTTTAGTGGGCAAAGAATCAAGAACATTGTCAATATTGGTATAGGGGGCTCACATCTTGGCCCGAATATGGTTTGTCGCGCATTGTTAGACTATCAACACCACCAGTTGAGATGTTTTTTTGTGTCTAATGTTGACAGTTCTCATATACAAAAAACCTTAAAATACTTGAAGCAAGAAGAGACACTTTTTATTGTCTCTAGTAAATCTTTTGTGACACAAGAAACGCATATCAATGCTTGTACATCAAAGAAATGGTTTTTGGAGCATGCGCAGACAACGGAGGAAAATATCACCCAGCACTTCGTGGCGGTATCGGCTAATATAGAAGCGGCAGTGGCGTTTGGGATTGATCGGAAAAATATATTTGAATTTTGGGACTGGGTTGGTGGTCGTTTTTCTCTCTGGTCGAGTATTGGTTTGCCTATCGCGATGAGTATTGGCTATTCTCGATTTGTCGAATTGCTAGAAGGGGCTCATGAGCTTGATAAGCATTTTTTTGAAGCCCCTTTTGAAAATAATCTACCTGTTCTATTGGGGTTAATAGGCATATGGAACATCAATTTTCAAGCTGCTGACAGCCAAGCAGTCATACCTTATGATCAGCAGTTAACTCAATTTCCTGTTTTTTTGCAGCAATTGGATATGGAAAGCAACGGCAAATCCATCGATGTTAATGGTGCAGCGATCAGTTATGCAACTGCTCCCATTATTTGGGGGCAGACGGGCTCGAATGGCCAGCATGCTTTTTTTCAATTATTGCACCAGGGCACGCGGTTTGTGCCGATAGATTTTATAGCCTCTCTATCCCAAAGCTCAGATACCCCTGAACATAATATGGCGTTGTTGACTAATATGCTTGCTCAAGCAGAAGCTTTTATGTTAGGAACAGGGGATGTTGATCCAAGCTATCATTATTGCGAAGGTAACAAGCCTTCTAATGTGATCCTTATGGATAAGATCACGCCAAAAAATATAGGAGCATTAATTGCGCTATACGAGCATAAAGTGTTTGTTCAAGGCGTAATCTGGAACATCAATTCCTTTGATCAATGGGGTGTGCAATTAGGTAAAACATTGGCGAATAATTTAACCAAAAGCTCAGACGCTAAGCATGATGAATCTACTCAAGGTCTGTTAAATATGGTCAGGGCTGGGCTAGAGGATTGATCTAATTGAATATTCTTTAGTGATAGGCTAGGTGGTGTGTGGACTCCACCACCTCACATACGCAGGCTGATATTTACCTAAACAAAGAAGTTCATACATTAATAATTCTAACGTTATAGGCCTAGATTTAGCCAAGAACGTGATCCAAGTTTGTACAATGAGAAAACATGCTGAACTCATTTCGAACAAACCACTGACGCCCCAAAGCTTAAAAAATTATTGATTAATACATCCCCATGGATTATTGCAATGGAGGGTTGTGTCTCTTGTTACTTCTGGGGACGGTTAGCAAAATCACACCGCCACGAAGTAAGAATTATTGCCCCTGAAAGAGTTAAGTCGTTCTTACAAGGCCAAAAAACAGATGCTAATGATGCTTTAGCCATCGGCGCCGTTTATCTCAAATTGGTGTGCGTTTTAGCCCCATAAAAAATTGAGCAGCAATTCTTAGAAACACTAAAAACAAGCAGAAACTTTTTAAGTCGGGACAAGGCTGCTCTGAGCAACCAAGCTCGGGCGTACCTTTATGAGCATGGTATTACAATTAATAAAGGGAAAAAGAGCTTGAGAGAAGCTGTTATGAATATACTGGATACTAACAATACACAGCCCCCACCCACCTTCAACCAAAAATTATTGTTATTTTGGGCGCCTTATTAATTGACCGATGACCAACTAAATTAAGTTGATATAGATAAAGCATCACTAGTAAAACAGATTGAACCTTGTAAAGTATTAACGGACTTAGAAGCAGTAGGTGAAGTCTGTGCATCAATGTTCTATGCCAGTTTAGGTGATGGCAGTAACCTCAAAAATGGTTGACAGGCATCTGTTCATATTGGCTTAACACCGAAGCAGGATAGCTCAAGAGGCAAAGTGTATATGATTATCATTGATAAAAAAAGGGGGTAATAAAGAGCTACAAGCAGCTTTGTATCACGGTTCATTATCAGTGTGTCTCGATTGCCCGCTGACGCTATAACAACTGAATAATCTTGGCTGATAGCACCTATTGGACGCGTTGGATTAAAGCGAGCCTACATTGCTATTGCAAAAAAAACAGTTCAAACCGCCTGACCATGTTAAATAGAGGTAAGGTTTTATCAACCTGTGGAAGTGAGTAGATGATTTATGTATTTTTAAATTGTGTTAATGCTAAGAAATAAAAAATTCTGCAACGATAACACGACATAAAGATAAGACCAACTTGCCAAAAACCTGTATTGGGCGACAGACAAATAAGGCTTTGTAGTCGAAAAGGATGGTAGGTGGGCAAACATCAAAGTCTAGAGGGTCCCTCTCTCAATAAGAAGCCGTATATACGCAAGCAGTTTACATCTTTATGCTAAATTAAACGTTGTGAAATAGGTGGGGCCATATGCGCCCAAATCGGCTTCTCTGGGTTTTTTAGCCAAGTAGTAGCGATGCGAAAAAATCTGCTGCCTGTTTTCTTTATTATTAAGGAAAGACCATTACCATCTGACAAAGCGGAAGTTTTGTCCTTGTTATCTGCTGTTTTTATTTTCTTGTCATTATGTTTTATTTATCGAAACCTAAATAGTAATTTAGTTGGGATAGATAAGACTAGTAAGCGCTATACCTACCAAAAGTGAACCCTAGAAATATACACCTGGAGATGCTGTTGAGGTCTAGATAGTCTTCTTTATAATCGGATTTTCAGTTTAAAGTATGAAACTGTGCAGATCTGAGAGGGGAGTTGGTGGGCCCAGAAGGACTCGAACCTTCGACAAACGGATTATGAGTCCGCTACTCTAACCAACTGAGTTATGGGCCCTGATTTGACTGATATAAAATCAAGGTATCTTGATATTTTTGAAGGAAAATCCCTAATCTTTACTTTTTTCGATCTATTTAATCAAGAGGCGCAATCATACATAGCTATGTGTGATGGCGCAATAGTCAATCTGTGTTTTTTTAACTACTCGTCTAAAATGCTGCGCAAGTGATCTGAGCGGCTTGGGTGGCGAAGCATTCTTAGTGCATTCGCTTCAATTTGGCGAATACGCTCACGGGTTACATCGAACTGTTTACCAACCTCTTCTAAAGTGTGGTCAGTGTTCATATTGATACCAAACCGCATGCGCAGTACTTTCGCTTCGCGTGCCGTCAAGCCGGCTAGTACTTCTTTGGTCGCTTCGCACAAGCCTTCTCCTGTCGCAGAATCAACAGGTGAGGAGTGGTTAACATCTTCAATGAAGTCGCCTAAGCTAGAGTCTTCGTCATCGCCAATAGGTGTTTCCATCGAAATCGGTTCTTTGGCTATCTTGAGTACTTTACGTATTTTGTCTTCAGGTATTTCCATGCGCTCGGATAATTCTTCGGGGGTTGGCTCGCGACCCATTTCCTGAAGCATTTGGCGTGAGATGCGATTGAGCTTGTTAATCGTTTCAATCATGTGTACGGGAATACGAATAGTCCGTGCTTGGTCAGCGATAGAGCGGGTGATCGCCTGTCTTATCCACCATGTCGCATAAGTAGAAAATTTGTAACCACGGCGGTATTCGAACTTATCAACGGCCTTCATTAAGCCAATGTTGCCTTCTTGGATTAAATCTAAGAACTGAAGACCTCGGTTAGTGTATTTTTTGGCGATAGAGATAACCAAACGCAAATTTGCCTCTACCATTTCTTTTTTAGCTCTGCGTGCTCGCGCTTCACCAATCGACATGCGTCTGTTGATGTCTTTTAATTCAGTGAGTTCGATGCCTGTCTCTTGCTGGAGTTGTTTAAGGCGTCTCTGCGCTCGCTGCAAATCTGGTAAGTTACTGGCAATGGCATTGGAGAACTCAGTTTTGTCGTCTATCAATTGTTGAAACCAGTCTTGGTTGGTTTCATTGCCTGGGAAAGTCTTAATAAACTCTTTGCGCGGTATTTTGCAGCGCTGGGTACAGATGCGCATAATATTGCGCTCTTGTGTTCTGATTCGACCGATATAATCTCGGACTCTGCTGACGAGTCTTTCATAGAAACGCGGAGAGAGTTTAATCGGAGAAAATACCAAGCTAAGTTCAATTTGTGCTTTTTCGGCTTGTAAGCTATGAACCCCGTGTTTTTCTGATGCTGCGTAGTAATCATCTAATCGATCCTGAATTTTGCCATAGCGCATCTTCGCTTCTTCAGGATCTGGGCCGCGCTCTTTCTCTTCGTCATCATCATCTGAGTCAGCGCTATTTGCTGCGATAGCTGAACTGTCGATAGGTGTGGCAGGGACCGGATCTTCGCTGTCTGGATCTATGTAGCCACTAAAGATATCGCTGAGGCGACCTTCCTCATCGGTAACTTTGTTGTATGCTTCAAGGATTATTTCAACAGAGCTTGGGAATGCCGATAAAGCAGACATTACCTCGCGGATTCCTTCTTCTATCCTTTTGGCTATTATGATTTCGCCTTCCCTAGAAAGCAGTTCGACAGTGCCCATCTCTCGCATGTACATGCGCACTGGATCTGTTGTTCTGCCAGCGTCTGATTCTACAGCGGCCAGAGCGGCAACATCATCGTCATCAGTTTCTTGGGTTGAGTCGCCCTCTTTCATCAGAAGGGTTTCTGTATCTGGCGCTACTTCTGATACTGTTATCCCCATATCATTGATCATGCGGATTATATCTTCAACCTGTTCTGGATCTGCAATGTCTTCCGGCAGGTGGTCATTCACTTCGGCATAAGTTAAATAGCCTTGTTCTTTGCCTTTTGCAATTAATTCTTTAAGGCGAGATTGCTGCTGCTGTGACGTGTCTGACATATTAGCCCTGCGATCCATAAAACGTTTATAAAAATTAGCGCGCAATTATAACGCTGCGCGATAAACATTACTAGCGTTATATAGCTAGCGTGCATCAGCTTGCTGCTTGATAGTGGTATAGCTGCTTTTTTGGTGAAAAAAATGGTCAAAATCGTCACTTGATGCCCGCTTAATTGGGGTGGTGTTAAGCAAGATTAAAAACAATTATCACTAAATATAGCCGATCTTTAGTATGCCGCAATGTCTTAGTTAACTTCTTTGCTAATAATATGAAAGCTCAAAAAAGATCACTAAAAAGGTGGCTTGGTTCTATTTTGTGAAAATCAAGCGTATCTTAGTAATTTGTTTCAATAGGCAGTCCAGATTCTGTTTTGCGGCGTTAAGGTTGTTATTAAAAAGTAACGAGTCAGCCGTTGCAGTCTAGTGCTGAGTTTTTTTCTTATGCTGTGCGGCAAGTTGTTCGACATACTGTTTGGCTTGTTGTTTAACGGCTGACGATAAATTGCTTTTAAGTGATGATTTTTGGTTTTTTATCTGAGTAAAAGCAAGGTCGTTTTTACGCTCTTTAAGTATTCCCCAGCTGTCTATGAATAACTGCTGGTAGTTATTGTCAGGACAAGGATTTAGTCGAGAAATTTCGCTTATAACTAATAGCTTACTTGCGTATTTTGGCTCGTCTTGCCAATCGACCAACATTTGCCCTAGGCCGGCGTCAGGGTATTGTTCCCAGTAGCCAATTAACAGTGCAAGTATGTCTGCATTGTCTTCCTCGAGATGTTCAATATCTGTTAGTGATTCGACATTGGATATCAGCTTTGGATCATGTAGTAGCAGGGATATAATCCTATTCACTAGCGATATTTTTGCCGTACGTTTTTTATCTTTAGCCAGTCGATTGCTGGGTCTGTAAGCTTGTTTTGCGCTGTTATGTCTGTTTGCTGAAAAGTATTGAGGTTCAGACTGGCTTGCCGGTGCCGCATATTCACCGCTGTTACCGTAACTTTCGTGTAGCTGATTACTGCTGGTAAGTTGGGCGATAGAGAGGCCGGTTAGGCTGCTGATCTTGTCCCTCATCATTTGTTGCAAGAGGCAAGGCTGCATTAGCTGTATAAGCGGTAGCGCCTGACTGCTGAACAGTGCTCTGCCGTCGATTGATTCCATGTCTATATTTTGCGAGAGGGAGTTGAAGAAGTATTCTGACATTGGGGTAGCATTTTGTATCATTTCTTCGAAAACTATCTTGCCTTTTTGTCTGACTAAAGTATCTGGGTCTTCTCCCTCGGGCAAAAATAAAAACTTGGCCTGTTGGCCATCTTTTATGATGGGCATTACGGTTTCTAATGCTCTTTTGGCGGCTTTTAAACCCGCTGAATCGCCATCAAAGCAAAAAACAATCTCGGGGACTATTTTATATAACCGTTCCAAATGATGCAAACTGGTGGCTGTGCCAAGTGTTGCCACGCTGTAACTGATATCAAATTGGGCTAAACTGACAACATCCATATAGCCTTCAACTATGATAACTTTGTCGAGTTTGCGGTTTGTCTTGCGGGCTTCATATAGGCCGTAAAGCTCTCGGCCTTTTTGGAAAGTGTCTGTTTCAGGTGAGTTCAAGTACTTAGGTTTGCCATCACCGAGTATGCGGCCGCCGAAGGCGATCACTCGGCCACGCATATCGCGAATGGGGAACATTATCCTGTCACGGAATCTGTCGTAAAGGCTGTCTTTTTCTTCGTGACGTATTAACATGCCGCTGCGTTCGAGGTGCGACTGTTCTGTGTCAGTGATACCGATGCTGTTGATTAAGTTGTCCCAGCCAGGTGGTGCGAAGCCGATATTAAACTGTTGCAGCGTTTCGCTGTCCAGCCCTCGACCTTTTAAATAGTTAACGGCAGTGGCTTTTGTTGGGTGTTTGTTCAATTGCGCTTGAAAGAATGCAGCAGCCAAATCCAAGACTTTAAATTGAGCTTGGTATAAATGCTCGTTTTTTCTTTGATGTTGGTTGTCTTTGGGTATCTCAATGCCCGCTGATTTAGCGAGGTCTTCAACCGCTTGTGGAAAAGGCAAGTTTTCGTAATCGGTCATGAAGCTGATAGCATTGCCACCGGCGCCGCAGCCGAAGCAGTAATAGAATTGTTTGTCAGGGCTAACCGAAAATGAAGGCGATTTCTCTTTGTGGAAAGGACATAGACCGCTGTAGTTTTTACCGGTTTTTTTAAGTGTGACTCGGCTGCCTATTATGTCAACAATATCGGTACGCGCCAGTAAGTCGTCGATGAAAGATTGTGGTATCTTACCGGCCATAGTTTTCCCAGTTGATAAGTAACAGCATATTTAAGTGTCTAAGGCGTGTTATATAAGTGCCACTAAAGGTTGCTCAATATCGCTTCGATCTATTCTGGTGAGTGCCAACTATATTTTAGCTGGTCAGCTTGAATTTTACCAGTTTGGATACGCTGCCTATGTCGGCACGGCCTTGCAAAAGGGGTTTGGCCAACGCCATCAGTTTGCCCATATCTGCCATGCTGTCTGCACCACACTGTTGTATGGCGTTGTCTATAATAGTATTTATTTCATTGTCATTAAGCGGTTGCGGCAAGTAAGTTTTAATCACCTCCAGTTCTTGCTGCTCAATATCCGCTAGGTCATTGCGGTTCGCTTTCAAAAATTGTGCGTGGGAATCTTTGCGCTGTTTAGACATTTTGTCTAAAACGCTCAATACCCTTGTGTCATCCAGCTCTATACGCTCGTCTATTTCGATGCGTTTTACTTCTGCCAAAATCATACGAATAATCGCTAGTTGGGGTTTGTTCTTAGCCCGCATAGCGCTTTTCATATCAGCCTTGATTCGCTGTTTGATTTCAGACATTGTTATGACCTATTGCTGGTGCTTGGTTATGCATTGACAGGTATAAATATTTAAAACTCTGACATTTTAATCTCAGTTGATGCTTTGCCAGATTTAAAAATATTACTAGTACATACGTACTCTGCGAGAAATTTCACGAGATACTTTTTTAGCGTGACGCTTAACGGCAGCTGCAGCTTGACGCTTACGCACTGATGTCGGCTTTTCGTAGAATTCACGACGACGAACTTCGGCTAGAACGCCAGCTTTCTCACATGAGCGCTTGAAACGACGTAGTGCAACGTCAAATGGCTCGTTGTCTTTTACTCTTACTGCAGGCATGTTTAAACCTTATAGTTAAATGAATGAAATTCAGCCTTTATCTAAACCGTTTGATTGAAAATCATCCAGCTCAAAAAAGGTTGAGGCAGAATTCTACAGCGCTGAAATATCATTGTCAAAAATTGGCCAACATTTATAGGCTAAATAAACGCCTTTTTGTGTTTTCAGACGTCGACATAACGTTTTGATGAGGTCTGGTTTTATCCGACGGTGAGTGATATCCCTTATATATTGATGAATATAGCGAGAATTTAGTAGATAATGAGCGTAAATTTTTGATCAATAATTATTATGGGATACATATGCGGGTACTAGGCATTGAAACCTCTTGTGATGAGACAGGCGTCGCTATCTATGACACAGAACAAGGGTTGTTGGGGGATGTGTTGTATAGCCAAGTCGCAATGCATGCGGAATACGGTGGCGTTGTTCCGGAATTGGCGTCACGTGATCACATTAAAAGACTGATCCCTTTAATCAAAGAAGTGCTTGTACAGGCCAAAACAAGCGAGCAACAAATTGATGCAATAGCTTTCACCGCGGGGCCAGGATTAATAGGTGCATTAATGGTTGGCGCAGCTACTGCAAGATCGATTGCTTTTGCTTGGAATCTACCTGCCATCGCTGTACACCACATGGAAGGGCATTTACTCGCGCCTATGCTGGAGGAGAATCCACCCGCGTTTCCTTTTGTTGCTCTACTAGTGAGTGGGGGGCACACTCAGTTAGTTCAAGTGAAGGCGATTGGTGAATACCAGCTGCTTGGAGAGTCCCTTGATGATGCGGCAGGTGAGGCATTTGATAAGGCCGCTAAAATGCTCGGTTTGGATTACCCTGGAGGCCCCTTAATTGCCAAGCTTGCAAAACTAGGTGATAGAACCCGCTTTAAATTCCCCAGACCTATGGTCGATAGACCTGGAATGGACATGAGTTTTTCAGGGTTAAAAACCTACACCTTAAATACGGTGAATAAATTCAAAAATACGGGTGGCCTCGATGACCAAACTAAGGCGGATATCGCCGCTGCATTTGAAGAGGCGGTCGTTGATAGCTTGTCGATAAAATGTAAGCGTGCTCTACAACATACCCGCTATAAACAGCTGATCATTGCCGGTGGTGTTAGTGCTAATCAGCGTTTAAGAGGAAAACTAGAAGAGATGGTGGCCAAAGAAAAATCGGCACTGTTTTATGCAAGAACCGAATTTTGCACCGATAATGGCGCTATGATCGCCTATGCTGGCGCCCAGCGCTTGCTCGCAGGTCAGACTAGTGATCTGACTATTTTGGCCAAACCGCGCTGGCCAATGTCGGAACTGAAACCTTTGACCATAAAAAACAAACCTATTTAAAATCAAATGCTTACGAATAATAGAGCAATCATAGTCCCAATCTAGTAGGAATTAAATGATGGATATTGTCTATATCAGACAGCTAAAAATTGACACGGTGATAGGTATTTTTGACTGGGAGCGAAAGATTAAACAACAGGTCTGTTTAGATGTAGATATGGCTGTCGATATTACAAAAGCAGCCGCGGCAGAAAACATCGAACGTACGGTTAGTTATAAGTCTGTGAGTGATCGCCTGATTGAGTTTGTCGAACACAGTGAGTTTTTATTGGTAGAGACAATGGCCGAGGAAATAGCCCAATTACTGCGTTCTGAGTTTTCTCTCGACTGGGTACGATTAAGAATAGGTAAGCCCGCTGCTATTTCGGCTGCATCTGATGTTGGCGTGCTCATTGAACGTGGTGAACGACCGGCGATTGCCAACAGTTTTGTCGGATAACGGGTGGTTTTTTTTGAATATAGGCAGCACTTTCTATGGTTAGCGTTTTTGTTTCAGTGGCAAGCAACTATCAAACGCAGGTAAACATTGGCAGTGCGATCGGCTTAATTGGCGATCAATTTGGCGAATTACGGATTTCAAATGCTTATCGCAATCAGTCGATTAATGCAGGTGAAGCAGACTATGTAAACTTGGTTGTTGGCTTTGATACTGAGTGGGTGGCTGAAGATGTCGTAAAGCGTTTAAAAGCTATCGAACGTGACGTCGGTCGATGTCTGAAAAGTAAACAATTACAACAAATTACCATTGATTTAGATTTAATTATTTATGGTGATTATAGGGGTGTTGTCGATGATCATCAAATTCCTGCCCCCAATATCAGCTCTCAAAGCTATATTCTGGGGCCTTTAGCTGAGCTAGCTGGCACTAAGGTGGATAGCCACTCGGGAGTTTGCTATCAAAATTTATGGCATCACTTTGATAAGAGCCGCCACCCACTGGAAAAAATACAACTTAATCTGCGATAATCGCCTCACTCCCCCTCCTTTAGCTATCATTCTGTTCTCAAGTGTTCTTTTTTGGCTATCTTCATGAGAGAAAAATCTTGCCCACAACACTCTTTATATAGCGTCTAGTTAATCTTTAATGGTTAATCAACGGAGAGATGAGTGAGTTATAATACTGGGACTTTGGGCCTGCCAATTGTTTTAATGTTTTCTCTTTGGGGAGCCGTTAATACCACATTGAGTTTTTATGGGTTGTTAAATCAGAGGCGAGATCAAGTGTTTGGACTGATTCAAGACTGCGGTCGCTGCACCGAATTGATATTGGGCCCTGCGCATATTTACTATACTAATATGTTACCGCTGACGTTTGGTGCCTGTCTGTTTTTATGCTTAATTTGCTATGTGATTATTTCTCTTCCCACTTATATTCATTTGCAGGCGGGGCAGTCTAATAAAGTGACATTTGCCTGTAGATCGATTGCCAGTTTACCTGCTTTCGGACTAGTGTCTTTTGTAGGTGGTGGAATCTTTGATTTCATGATGCTATCAAGTTGGCTGTGAAAATGTATCGTCTAGGCTGGCGTTTGCTTTATTTGGTCGTAGTATGCGGATTTATTTCTAGCTGTGCGGTCTTCGATAAGGACATGACCGCTGGGGATAGTTTTTTTAGCCCTCCCTCTGGAGACCCTATTTCCCTTGCCTATTCAAGTGAAGGTCGTGGCAAACCGGTGTTATTACTGCATGGTTTTGGAGCGAGCCGTTACAGTTGGCGTTACATAACACAAACACTCGCAAAGCGTTACCGGGTGATTAGCATCGATTTAAAAGGTTTCGGAACATCGCCGAAACCAAGAGATGCTCGCTATTCTGTCTATGAACAAGCCCATTTAGTTAGCCACTTTATTCAACAACAACAGTTGTCGCAGCTAACCTTGATAGGTCATTCTTTTGGGGGAGGAGTGGCACTTGCCAGCGCTGTCTATCTACAAAAAACTTCGCCTGGGATACTCAAAAAATTAGTCTTGATTGATAGTATGGCCTACCCTCAAAAATTGCCATTTTTTATTGCTGCGCTAGCAACGCCAGTGCTGGGAACTAGTGTGGTTAACATTTTACCGAATAGCTTGCAGGTCAGCTTGCTGTTACATAAAGTGTATTTCGATGATGCATTAATCAGTTGGCAAAGCATTCAAGAATATGCCGATAATTTAGCGCTTAAGAATGCAAAATACGCACTAGTTAAAACCGCAAGACAATTGCTTCCAGTAGATCTTATGCAATTTTCAGAGCATTTTCGCCGTTTAGAGGTAGATGCCTTGGTGATACACAGTAAAGAAGATGAAATTGTGCCGTTGTGGGTCGCTAAGAAAATTCATCGGGCGTTACCGCGCTCACAATTACGCATTATAGAAAACGTTGGGCATGCAGTGCAAGAAGAGCAACCTGGGCTATTATTAGATATTTTAGCTGGATTTTTGAATTACTAAAAGCTCGCAGATTCTTAAATATTTTAGTCTTAGCATGTACTACATTAGTTTTAGTCTAATTTGCAAGCAACAAGTTGCCCATGTTCTAAAAACTATTTTCTTGGCTAGGGATCGACTAAGCTCGGTTTTGATACCCCATTGCTGCCAGTACATTGGGACTTTAATTAAATGGTCGGGAGCTAAAAGTGCTAGTTATCCGGCTTCTAATAAGTGTTGCATTTGAATTTTAGGTGCCATACCAAAAACCATTCCCGGGCGAATCCACTCTAGATAGCCCTCTGAGGAGGGTACTAATTGTTGATTGGCATCAATGCCAAAAAAATGATCTAAGTATTGATCTAGTAGTAAATCTTTATGATTAAATATAATCATTGTCGCTTTGCTTATGCCCGCTTTAGTTACTCCTTTAGTAAAGTACTGCTGAATAATATCAGGTCTGGCGATACAGTCGTATTCAATGGCGCCTAAAGCTGTGCTAGTGCAACCTGCGCACTTGTTCAACAGAGCTTATACAGCCAATTACTTCGCCGTTACGCAGTAATTGATGCGTTTGATCTTGGTCTTCTACTTTTAAATTTCACAGTATCTTATGTTGTTTGCACCAAGGCGCTAATGCACTTAACAGCCAAGTAGAGAGTGAATCAGCGTTGGTTGCGATTGAAATTTTTAACCAATCTAAATGTTTTTTTTGGTGCAAGTTCCCGAAACAGTGAACGTTCTATTTGTTGTATATTTTGCGTATATTTTAGCAGTGATTGAGCTGCTTGAGTCACCTTTAACACTGGAGATCTAATCAGTAATGTCTGACCTGAATTTTCCTCTAAGAGCTTTAAACGCTGCGATACTGCCGATTGCTTAATGCACAGTGATGCGGCGGTTTTTCAAAGCTGGCGTGAGAAATAATCGCTACAAATGCGCTTAACCCTTTGGGATCAATCATTGAGACGCTTCTTGGTTTAATATGTTATGGGAGATGGGAATAAGTCCTGTATTTTCTCTGCGGACCGGTTTTATCACAGGCACTGTCGCTATGATAATACACTGCATTAGAATAATTAATGCTTGTTAAAAATTTTTAATTTTACTTGTTTGGTTTGCCTGAGCATAGTCGCGCCTTAAAGCAACGGCTATTGATAGGAGTGTAATTATGTGGTTTTTAGCATTTGAAAAAAGGTTTGGGTATAGGGGCGAGTTTAATCATGGCGATAGGCTCTCAGAACGCTTTTTTTTAAGCAGTGCGCTACGTAAACAACACGCTTTTGTGATTGGCGCTGTGTGCGTCGTGATTGACGTTAGCTTGATTTTCAGCGTAGGCGTATTGATTCAAGAAATACCGCTGTTAATCACTTTTGCCGGCTATTTTGGCGCGCTATGTTTGTTTGTATACGGCTTGTTAGCTTTCAAGCGAGCACTGTCTTTTGTGGGGTTGGATACACAATCAGTCAAAAAAATGACTGTGTTAGCGGCCGTATCAACCACCGCTGCCTTGAGTTTACTCAACCCTCATGTGTATCTTGATACCGTCATACTGCTGGGCAGCATTGGTGGTCAGATGCCAGATAACTAGCCTATTTGGTTTGCTTTGGGCGATAGTGTTGCCTCAGTTATATGGTTTCAATCTTGGTGATAGGTGGAAAAGTACTTTCTCCTTGGTTTAGAAGTGACAAAAGCTGGCAGAAACTTGATATGTTGGTTGGCGTGACTATGTGGATTATTGGCCTAGTGTTATTAAAATCGACTTTTTGACCTGATAGTAAGGCTTTAGTTATTAACGTCGGTCTTAGATTCTGTGAGGTTAACGACAATGGCACCCATTAACACTAAGCTGTATCCAAAAAGCTCTAGTCCCTCTTGTACAACGGTTTTAATATAGCTGCTATCGGCCGAGGTCGCTATTTCGATCCATAAGCTGCCTGTGCCAAATAGGCGGCTGAAGACAATAGTGATTAAGAATCCAATAAAAGTGTATGTGAATGCTTTAGTATTTTGGTATTTAAGTAGTGGTTGAATAATTTTGGTCTTATTTTTGTAAGTGAAGAACAGGCAGACAATAAAAATTATCGATACAGGTACTTTCCAAAAACCATGATAGATTGCGTCTAGATAATAATCCGATTCACGGACAAACATCATCGCGAAGAGGCCGCTGATGAGGATAAAAAGGCCGGCCGAACTCGGTTCTTTCTTGGTTTTAATTAAAAATAGCACAGTGGAGATTAATATAAAACCGGATTGGGCAAACTCTGTAAAAGACAGTTCTGTGAGTCGATTGTTTAAGATAGAAGTATCCAGATAAATAAACCCAGTAACTGATATCATTAGTCCAATTAGGGCAAAAAATTCTAGCAGGATAGCGGTTATACTATTCAGTTTCATTGGCTTGAGTCTAAAATTAAAGTGAATTTAGTCTAACAGAGACTGTGGCATGAATATAAATTTTTCTGTCAGTGGGAGCAAAATTAAGCATAGAAAGACTATCGCTCACAATTTTAATTTGCTATGTTCCCGTTAAGTGTTGCTGCACTTCGAAGAGACTGTTTTCATTAGGGTTATCTGTCGTGTCTAAAAACCTAAACCAGCCTAAGTAGTTTTCAAGGTACTTTTTGGCCACTGCATTAAAACGCTTGATCCAACTTTTCAATCTTTGGTGATAAGTATTTACGTTTTGAATATGAAAAACGTTATCGATGACTCTTATTCCTGCAGATACATTGAGTTGTTTATGCTCCATTTTATTGACCGAAGCTACTTGAATATATGCCCTAAAACCGTCACTACACAGTACACTGTCTTTTTCTATTTTACCGCTTAGGTTTCCATTACGCTTTATTCGATCTGAACGACAGTGCGGGCATTCTGGGTTCGTGACCAATCGTTGCTCTGAAACATTGATGATGATTTGAGCTGGATTCTCATCTTTTAAAGCCTTTTCTAGTCTTTTGGTTCGTAGATCTGTTACCTGAGTAAGCACATTTTAAAGCTTATTGAATTTTGCAGTAATCATGACCAACTACTAGCTATACTGATAATGTTATCAGTATAGCAGTATAGCAGTATAGCAGTATAGCACTATGTTTCGGGAACATAGCCTATCTATTTTGTCATCGACAGCAGATAGATTACCGATACTCAATTTACAAATATTGCACCAAGGGGCAAAAAAGTACACCCAGGTTTTATTGCCTTTTTATAGAATATCAGTGTGCTGCGAGTTTAAGTGAAGTAATCTAAAATTTTGAGCGTTGTGCTGTACCTTTAGCATGTCTTTTTGCATCCAGAGTCAGATTCAAGTGAAGACGACAATAAGCAAGGCTAGATCACGCCAATATATTTTTGCTAGATTTACACTTTGTATAGAAAGAAACTTAAACATTGTTTACCTTATAATACTTTCGATTAGCCATTGTCACTCCCTAGATTGAGGTTCCTTTAAAGAAAGACTGCTCAATGTCTATTAAAGAGTGCAATAGTTTAGATTCGATACACAGTGTATGATTAATCACAGCTATCAGGTGCTGTTGTTTTGAAGTATAAAGTTTTTCAGGTTCTTCTGTCACTGTGTGGTGATATCTGTTTCTGTAACTCTGTTAAGTCAGTATAATAAATTTTTTACTTTTGAGTACTGTTATTCCATGATCTATTTTGCGATTGTTACTGGCTGCTTCTTTATTGTCGGCTTGGGCGTTTTTATTTTCAGTCAATTAAAGAAAGTACGGGTTAAAAAAGAACAACAGCAAACAATCCTCGATCGGCATCTTCAAGAGCATAATGAGCGTCAAAAATATGTCTCTAGCAGTATCAATATTTTGACTAAAGCATTAGAAGCGGGGCAAATTGAAGTGGTTGAAGCGAGTATTCGATTAAAAGTGTTAGTCGATCAGCTGAAACCTGCTGTTGAGCAAAATAGCTTTCCAGTCATAGAGCAAATCTTTGCAAAAACCCAACATATTCCGAAATTAAAAGAGTGGAAAGCACTAGATAAAAAGCAGCGCAAAAAGTTCACTCAAGATATCTCTTTAATAGAGCATAAGTATGCTGATGAAGTTAAAGTGGAAGTAAAACAAATTGCGCAAATGATGAGCCAACGCGCGTGATTGAATTCCTGTTGATTTTTGCAATCACTATGATTATTTTAGGTATTTTGGCACTGGCACTGTATTTTGGTCGCCCTCCGGTATACCAAGTTAGCAGAGAACAAGCGTTGCAGTTGTTACAAGAGTTGTTAGCAGGTGAAGTAAAAGAACTAAAATGGTTGGTATTTATTGGCCATGCAATCCACTCTGATCCAGAGCTAAATGAAATACGCCTGCAGTGCAATCAAATAGAAGAAGCTGCTGAAAGAGGTAGCAAAATAAGCTTCTCCCCAGGCTCTAAACGTTTTGATAAAGCGGGACAAGCTCAGATAGAACTGGTATTAGACAATTTGCAAAAATTGATAGCAGGGACGTCGATAATAAAAGAGTTTTGATAGAGGCCGTTTGTTTAGTGCAAATTAGAGCTGTAATTGGAAAATTCTCAATCAGTATAGGTTTATATATATTAACGCACTGACTTTATGCGTCTTCTGGATGATTAATAATCCGCTTCAATCTAGCCAAGCAAACCCAGCTGTCGCGAATATCAGCTGCCTTTAACTTAGTTTGTAGTTCAATAGTGGTCAATTCAACTGCCGGAAGTTCATATAACCCCGCTATTCCTATTAATTGGTGCGCTACACTGTGCATTTTAGAGATATCATTGCCAACAAAAGCGCTTTCTAGGCGTGCTAGTAATCTAGCTAATTCATCATTCAACACACTCTTATCTACCTCGTATTGGACAACCGTTGCAGCTTGGCTGAATGTATCGCTCTCAGATGTAAAGAGTAATGGTTGGTTTTGTTGTTTAGTCACAGAGGCTTTTGTTAGGTCTCTAATATGCCGAATCAATTCATCAGCGTTTATAGGTTTTAAAACGATACAGTTACTGCCTGCGGCGATGATCTTTTGATGATCTTGGACGATAATATTAGCAGTGAGCGAAATGATCGGAAGATCGCCGTTTTTTCTGATGATTTTAGTTGCTTCAAAACCATCCATTACCGGCATGTGGATATCTATAATCGCTAAATCGGGTTGCTGTTGTGCTATTAATTCAAGTGCTTCTCTGCCGTTAGAAGCAATGTAGGATTTTATATTGTTCATTTCAAGGATATTGGCAATTAGAATTTGATTGAAATAATTATCTTCCGCTACCACAACACGTATTTCTGGGTTAGTCAGGGTCGTTTGATGAGAAGCAGATTGTGGGTCTTGGATAATAGTGTCTTTTGGAATAATAAATTCGGGTCTAATCGGTTTATTAATCACGTTAATAATATTTGGCAGCACTGGCAGAGGGTGATGACTCGGGAGTGCGAAAGTGACAGTTTTATGTTTGTCGGTAATTAGTGGCAAGAGCTTATGTATTAATTGGTTTTTGATGTCTGTTGACTTTATGCCAATAACTAAGTGAGGGTAATTGGGTAGTAACGCAATTAAGTCTTGCTGATCAGAAACTGACTTATAAGGATGTTTTTTTCGTTCTAACATTAAACCTATAGAACGCCGACAGTGTCGGTTTTCATCGTATATTAGAACTGTAGAATGCGGGGCAGCAAGAGTCTCTGTCCGTTTAGATTCAGTATTGATCAATATAGGGATCTGCAACGTGACAGTCGTGCCACGACCTTGCTTTGAAGATATTTCTATTTTTCCGCCCATTAGGTGGGTCAGCGTTTTTGCGATCACTAGGCCTAAGCCTGAACCACCAAAGCGGCGTGTTATTGAAGTATCAGCCTGCATAAAAGTCTTAAACAGTGAGTTTAATTGCGCATTTGACATGCCAATACCCGTGTCACAGACACTGATAATAATAAGTGATTGATGGGTATTTATGCTTTGTAGCTGTGCATTAATATCCACAGAACCTGTGTCGGTGAATTTTATCGCATTAGAAATCAGATTAGATATGATTTGTTTAAAGCGTGTGGGGTCGCCTTTTATTTCGTAAGAGTGTCTGTTGCTGCTCACTAGTGATAGTTCTAAACCTTTAGAATGCGCCATAGGCGCTTGCATCTCTAATATATCTAGTATCGCTGTCTCTACATTAAAATCAATACGCTCTAATTTAATTGCGTTCTTCTGCAATTTTGAGTAGTCCAAGATGTCATCTACGATTGATAGTAACAGCTGCGAAGTATGGTTGATTATCCGAATAGGCTCTGTTTGTTCCACAGTGATATTGCCAGCTTGGAGGATTTTAGAAAAGCCTAATACAGAAGTGAGTGGGGTTCTTAATTCATGACTCATGCGCGCAAGAAACTGATCTTTGGCTTGATTGGCTTCTACTTCTTTTTCCTTGGAGGATTTAAGCGCGCTATTTTGTTGCTCTAAATTGTAAAGAGCCGATTGCAGTCGACGGGTAGCACTATCAACTCGGATTTCCATGTCGGTGGCGGAATCTTTGACTCGTATGGCCATTTTATTTATCCCCTTGGCCAATTTATCTAATTTTCCTGCATTAAACTCCCTCGCTCTGGCATTGTAATTACCTGTTTGGAAGGCTTCTACTACTGCTATGACATCAACTAAAGGGGTTAAAAATTCTCTGGTGAAATAGCAGCTAAACCAAAAAGAAAACAGCAATGAACCGACTATTAAAGCGAAAATGCTAGCCAAGATATTGAAGTCTTGCTGGCTACTTAGTTCATCAGAAAGTAAAACAATCACCCAGCCAATAATCTCAGCAGGTTGTTTTTTTTTATAAGAATCACTGAAAAATAAGGGGGTAAAAGTATGGGCACTTACAGCTTGCACAAAATACCAATGGCGACCGCTATGGTAGACCGAGGGGGCGTTAGGTATAAGGTCGATATCGAAAGTCGCAGAGCGTGAAAGTATTTTGTAGCTTATGTCTAGAAAGATGACATCATCAACTTCCTGTATTTCTAGATGGCTAGCACTCACTTCCAACATCTGTCCAAGGTTATTGCTCAACAAAGTCTCTCGGGTGTTAGCAGCGATCGTTTTTGCGATTGTCTGTCCTTGTTTTAACAATACATACTGTCTGTCTGAGGTGTGGCTCCAAATGAAACCCACTGTCAATGCCACTGACATTAATACCCCTGGTAATAGGCTAATAAATAGAATTTGCAGACGTAATCCAATACTTGAATCATCAAATAGTTTCAATTTATTGACCTCTATACAGCGTCATCTGCTGACCTTGTCTTAGGGAGATAGTTCGCAGCTGCATTAAAAATCCATTAGCTATTCTAGTTAATAATTTCTAGTGGCTCTTAGGATCAAGCTCGACAGACTTCTCGTTGCATACTGCTAAGTGGGATACTTAGGAGAGTAATTTTATCGCCGCTTTAGACGTTTCAGATAGGTCAGCACCATCCGTGTTTAAGTATTGGACAATGTCTTTTTTCATAGAGCGTGCCCAAAATTTTTGGATATGAATACTCGTGACTGAGGCGGCTTTTTCAAGGCCCCCATGTTGATTGTTCTCTGCAATCTGATTGATCATGTGTATGAGTTGTTGTTTTGCTGTTCGCATATGTTTTTATCCGGTTTTTAGCAGATTATTGGAGCAGTATACAAATTATGCTTGCCATTTCTAGCGAAGCCGATCAAATTGATATTAAGCTGCTTTGCCTGTGAAATAGCCAGAGAGGTAGGTGCTGAAATGGCCACTAGGTTAGCGCATTGTAAAAAACTTGCCTTGTGGATCATCTCATAACTAGCTCTACTGGAAATCAGTACAAATCCGCTATCGCTACTGATCTCGGCTTGAACCATAGCACCCACCAGCTTATCCAAAGCATTGTGTCGTCCAACGTCTTCTCTAAGCATGACTTTGTCGCCCAGATAATTGCACCAGACAGCCGCATGACAGGCACCTGTCTGTTGCTGAATGCGCTGCCAAGATGAGAGTGATTCAACGGCTTTTTGAATCGCATCACTACTCGGTAACGCCGCTGGTTTGACTTTTTTACCTGAGCGAATCGCCGCCGCTAGTGAGTCAACTCCGCACAGACCACAGCCAGTATTACCGGTCAAATTGCGCTTGCGCTGTTTTAGTGCCTGCATTTTCTGACTGCTAATTTGCAGTGCTGCTTCATAACCATGCTCGTGCTCGCTAAGCTGTAGGTCATAAATCTGATGTAGATCCTCAACAATAGATTCGGTGATGCTAAAACCAATCGCAAAGTCTTCTAAGTCGCAGGGGGTTGTCATCATCACGGCATGACTAACACCATTGAAAACAAGCGCCACAGGGATCTCTTCGACCACGTTGTCCCATTGTAGCCGCAATTCTTGGTTTCGCCACTGCTGGGTTTCAACACTTGTATAGCCTGTATTGTTGTGGCTATTAGATACCGTAGGCGTCATGCCAGTTTTCCTTAATGTGCATCGACTGATTTTTTAGTGCGTAAAAATTGTTGCTGCTTTTTGTCGAAAGCGACAAATTCTTTTTGCCAAGTGGACGGTTGCGTTACTTTCTCCACTTGAACGGCGGTCACTTTATATTCAGGGCAGTTGGTCGCCCAGTCCGAATTATCGGTTGTGATTACATTCGCGCCACTGCCAGGGTGGTGGAAAGTGGTATAAACTACGCCAGGTTGCATACGAGTGCTCACTTTAGCGCGCAGAACGGTATTACCAGCGCGACTGGTAATACCTACCCAGTCACCGTCGACAATACCGCGCTCTTGGGCATCGTGGGGATGTAAATCCAATACATCTTCAGCGTGCCAAGTCATGTTTTCGGTGCGTCGAGTCTGTGCGCCTACATTGTATTGTGACAAGATTCTGCCGGTGGTTAGTAGCAGAGGCAGACGCCTTGTACTGCGCTCTTGAGTGGCAATGAATTCAGTAATAGCAAAGTTACCTTTGCCAATTGGAAAGTCTACTACATGCATAGTTGGCGTTCCTTGAGGATTAGCGTCATTACAGGGCCATTGGATACTCCCCAGCTCTTCCAGCTTGTCATAGCTAACGCCGGTAAAGGTCGGCGTTAGCAGCGCTATTTCATCCATGATTTCACTTGGGTGATTATAGTGCATCTCATAGCCTAAGGCTTTAGATAAACCTAGTGTAACTTCCCAATCTGCTAGGCCCGCTAGAGGAGGCATTACTTTACGCACTCGGTTTATACGCCGCTCTGCATTGGTAAAAGTACCGTCTTTTTCTAAGAAAGTAGAGCCTGGTAATAACACGTGAGCATACTTAGCGGTTTCATTTAAAAAAATATCTTGAACGATTAAGCAATCCAAAGACTTTAATGCTTTCTCTACATGGTGGGTATTAGGATCAGATTGGGCGATATCCTCACCTTGTACATACAGACCTTTGAACGTGCCGTTAATAGCTGCATCGAACATATTGGGAATTCTCAAACCCGGCTCATGATCTATTTTTACATTCCACGCCTGCTCAAATTTATCTCTAACAGATTTAACTCCGACATGTTGATAACCTGGCAGTTCATGTGGGAAAGAGCCCATATCACAAGAGCCCTGTACATTATTTTGCCCGCGCAATGGATTGACACCCACACCTTCTCTGCCTAAATTACCTGTTGCAAGCGCCAAGTTAGCGATACCCATAACCATAGTCGAGCCCTGAGAGTGCTCGGTCACACCTAGGCCATAGAAGATAGCGCCATTTACTGCCTGCGCGTACATGTGTGCAGCTTTGCGAACCAATACTGGATCAACACCGGTGATTGTTTGAGAGGCTTCGGGGGAGTTACGCGCTTCGCAAATAAAGTCTTTCCAATTCGAGAAAGCCTCTAAATCACAGCGCTCTGCAATAAAGCTATCATCTTGTAAGTTACCAGTCATGATGACATTGGCCAAGGCATTTATCAGCGCGACATTGGTGCCAGGGCGAAGTTGTAAGTGAATGGCCTCTTTTAGATGCGGAGTTTTCAGTAAGTCTATACCTCTAGGATCTATGACGACTAAGTTCGCTCCCTCACGCAAACGACGGCGCATTAATGAGCCGAACACAGGGTGGGCATCCGTTGGATTGGCACCAATCACCACAATGCTGTCTGCTTTTCTTATGGATTCGAAGGTTTGGGTTCCCGCTGATTCGCCTAAGGTTGTTTTTAGACCAAAACCTGTAGGGCTGTGGCAGACACGAGCGCAAGTGTCGGTATTGTTATTGCCAAAAGCGGTCCGAATTAGCTTTTGTACCAAAAAGGTTTCCTCGTTGGTGCAGCGTGATGAGGTAATGCCGCCGACACTTTCTCGTCCATGTAGCGCTTGAATTTTATGAATTTTAGCGGCTGAGAATTCAAATGCTTGCCGCCAGCTAACGGTCCGCCAAGGCTGGTCGATACTGTCACGTATCATCGGCTCTTTAATACGGTCGCCGTGAGTTGCGTAACCGAACGCAAAACGGCCTTTGACACAAGAGTGCCCTTGGTTCGCTTTACCACCTTTGTAAGGCACCATGCGAATGACCTTATCGCCTTTCATTTGCGCTTCAAATGAACAACCAACACCGCAATATGCACAAGTAGTGACGATAGAATGCTCAGGTTGACCCTGCTCAATAACTGATTTTTCCATTAGGGTGGAAGTGGGACAAGCTTGAACACAAGCGCCACAAGAAACACAATCCGAATCGATGAAGTCTTGATTTTGACCCGCGGCCACTTTTGACTCGAAACCTCGTCCATCGATGGTTAACGCAAAAGTACCTTGCACTTCCTCGCAGGCGCGAACACATCGTGAACAGACAATGCATTTACTGGGGTCAAAACTAAAATAGGGGTTGGAATGATCTTTCTCAGCGGTTAAGTGGTTCTCACCTTCAAAACCATAGCGGACCTCTCGCAAGCCAACCGCGCCGGCCATATCTTGTAGTTCACAATCGCCGTTTGCGGGGCAGGTCAGGCAATCTAACGGATGGTCAGAAATGTATAGTTCCATTACATTACGGCGCAGTTTGGCTAACTTAGGGTTTTGCGTTGTCACTTGCATTCCCTCGTTGACAGGGGTAGTACAGGAGGCAGGATAACCGCGTCGACCTTCAATCTGCACAGCACACAAGCGACAAGACCCAAACGCTTCTAAACTATCGGTGGCGCAGAGCTTAGGAATATTAATATCGAGCAGTGCCGCAGCACGCATCACCGAAGTACCTTCTGCTACCGAAATAGTTACCCCGTCTACTTCAAGAGTAATCATGGTTTCGGATAGGATGGCAGGTGTACCTAGGTCTTTACTGGGTTCAAAAAATTGCAACATAATTATACACCTCCTTTTGATTGATGTTGTTCAGCGTGGGTTGGCGTAGATAAATTCTGATCGTTTAGCTGCACTCGATAAGCTCGCATAGCACTTTGCACTGGGATAGGTGTCATGCCTCCCATTGCGCAAAGGGACATATCAATCATGGTTTCGCAAAGATCATCCAGCAAAATTAAATTGTCAGTGACATTGTCTCCCCGGCGAATTTTCTCTATCACTTCGCTGCCTCGCACAGAACCAATGCGGCAAGGCGTGCATTTACCGCAGGATTCCTCGACACAAAATTCCATTGAAAAGCTAGCTTGCTGAGCTAGATCAACGCTATCATCAAAAACGACGATACCGCCATGTCCCAATACTGCACCTATAGCCGAAAATGCTTCGTAGTCTAAGGGAGTGTCCCATTGGTCTGGGGTTAAGTATGCGCCTAATGGCCCACCTACTTGAATACTCTGCATTGGCCTACCTGTAACAGTACCTTGGGCAAAATCGTCTATTAAATCTTTGAGTGTCGTACCAAACGCAAGTTCAACCAATCCACCACAGTTAACATTGCCGGCAATTTGAAAAGGCAATGTTCCCTTAGAGCGACCTACGCCAAAATCGGCATAGACTTTTGCGCCATCCGC
Organism: Gammaproteobacteria bacterium; assembly: GCA_034111875.1. GTDB lineage: Bacteria > Pseudomonadota > Gammaproteobacteria > Pseudomonadales > Balneatricaceae > Rs1. The sequence continues at coordinate 4,278 of JAWUWK010000020.1, read as the reverse complement.
CAAGATATGCGCCACCGCCGCGAGGGAAAGAACATTATTTACCACTGTAGGTTGGCCAAATAAACCTTCTATTGCAGGCAGTGGAGGTTTGGATCTGACGAGTCCGCGTTTGCCTTCTAAACTTTCAAGCAGAGAGGTTTCCTCTCCACAAATATAAGCGCCGGCACCGAGTCGCACTTCTAGATTGAAGGCTTTGCTCGATCCACAAATATTATTCCCTAAGAAATTTCTGGCGTAGGCGTTGTTGAGTGCCTCGTTAAGAATAATATGGGCTTGTGGGTATTCAGAGCGCAAGTAGATATAACCTTGATTAGCGCCGACAGCTAATCCAGCAATAATCATACCTTCAATTAACATTAAGGGGTCAGCTTCCATCATCAGCCTGTCGGCAAATGTACCTGAATCACCTTCGTCTGCATTACAGACAATGTATTTCTGTTGCGCAGGGCAGTTCAATACCGTCTGCCATTTAATACCGGTGGGGAAGGCCGCTCCTCCTCTGCCGCGCAAGCCTGACGCGCTGATTTCATCGACAATTTTTTGATTACTCAATTGCATCGCCTTGGCTAACCCCTTAAAACCGTCGTGAGCGATATAATCGTCTATATCTGTCGGATCAATAATGCCGGCTCTAGCAAAACTTAATCGCTGTTGTTTTTTTAAGTAGGGGATTTCTTCAGTAAGTCCTAAATACAGAGGATGTTGTTGCGCACTAAGAGTATCGAAGCAGGCATTGGCAAAATCTGCGGCGAATAAGCTATCTATATCTTCAGGTTTAACTGGGCCAAAGGCAATTCTGCCTTTATCCGTCGCTACTTCGACTAGGGGCTCTAACCAAAAAACACCTCTAGAGCCATTGCGAACTAATCTTATATCTTGTATTGATTCAGCTGCATTTTTACTGATATTAGCGGCCACTTGTTCGCCATCCAAAGAGAGTGTGGTGGTATCTCTTGGAATATAGATTGTACTGGTCATTTTAAATACCTATTGAATTTGCACTTTACTGGTGCAGAGTTCGTCAACGACGCGATCAAATTTATCGACATTAACTTGGCCGATAATGTCATTGCCTATACGGATATTAGGACCGCAAGCACAATTACCAAGGCAATAGACAGGGTCTAAAGTGATATTTCTATCAGCAGTTGTCTGGTGATAATCAATGCTGAGTTTTTGTTTTGCGTGACTCTCTAAGATTCTGCTGCCCCTCGACTGGCAGGCTTCTGCTCGACAAATTTCTACTCGATAGCTGCCTGATTTTTGCGTGTGAAAATGGCGGTAGAAGCTAATCACGCCATGTATTTCAGCCGATGTTTGTTGTAAAGCTGAAGCAATTAAGCTGATGGCGGCTGACGGAATGTAGCCGAATTCGTCTTGAACAGCGTGTAATATTGGCAGTAGCGCTCCGGGTTTGTCTTTTAAAGGGGTAATTATCGTTAGTATTTTTTCGTTTGCTCTCACGGATGTGGCATCCATAAACTCACCTGATGATTATTATATGAACTAAATTGCATATATGGATTATTTTAGACCCTTATTGTAGCTAGAATCTAGCATTATTCGAGCTTTCGTCAAATATGAAAATGTGTGCATATATGTTTTATCTCAAGTTGTTGAGATTTTTATGAGAGAAAATAATCACCTAAAACCCTGGATATACTGATGCCGAGAAATAATCTTATGATTTGTATGCTTTTTGGGCTATACCTAGTAAGCGATTTAGAATTTAGAATTTAGAATTTAGAATTTAGAATTTAGAATTTAGAATCTAGAATTTAGAATTTAGAATTTAGAATCTAGAATTTTGATTGAGCTCTATTATGCTTGATTTTTCTAGTGAAACTTATCTGGCTGCGCAAAGTGACTAGATTGATTTTTAATCCATAATAATGAAATCCTATATTTGAATGAAATTAAGGTTAAAGGGCTAGATAAAAGAAGTTGAGACCTGTGTATTATTACTTCGCACATTAATGCGGGGTTAAAAAAACTTAAAATTCTCATTTATAAGTTTAAACTCGGTATCTTCTCTCGCTGCTTAGTGCGAAGGTCTCAGTTCAGTGCTTTTTGTGAGTGCAAACGCATTTAAGGCAGCATTTAAGTGAGAATAGCTGATAATAATATCAAGCTTACTAACCTCAAGTAGAATGTTAAAGAAGTTTGGCTTAAAAGCTTTCTGGTTGGTGATAGTCTATCATTAGCTACATTTTTCGTGCAGGACATCAGAAAGCCTAGACCAAGTGAGTTTAATTTTAGGTTGAAAAACTACAATAATAGATGCGAGACAATATATGGACGAGCAACACAGAGAACTACAACTAGCAGAACCTTTGGTGATGACGATGTTGATGACGCCGGAAATGGCTAATTTTAGTGGCAATGTGCACGGTGGATCTATCCTCAAACTGTTAGACCAAGTAGCGTATGCCTGTGCAACCCATTATAGTCATCACTATGCTGTGACCTTATCTGTTGATCAGGTAAAATTCAAAAAACCGATCAAAGTGGGAGAGTTGGTCACCTTTTATGCTCAGGTAAATTACGTTGGGCGCTCGACGATGGAAGTGGGCATAAAAGCGGTAGCTGAAGATATTCACTCACGGCAAACACGCCATACTAACAGCTGTTATTTTACTATGGTAGCGGTCGGTGATGACGGCAGACCAGTAGAAGTACCGCAATTACAACTCGATAACCCTAAAACCAAAGCGCGATTTGTCGCGGCGAAATTAAGACGTCAATTGCGCATGGAGCACGATACGACCATGCAGGAGATAGACCTTAAATGGACTGAGCAATTAGATACTCTTTCAGAAAAAGAAATAGAAGACGCCCTAAATGCAGAGGCTCTAAAATAGTGACAATAAGTATTAGCTGTTAGTTTTTAATTCGTAAGTAAAAGCGATGACTTCTGCGATAGCACGGTACAACGCTTCGGGAATTTCATCGCCAATTTCAAGGCGTATAAGGATTTCTAAGAGCTCAGGGTTCTCATGGATGTGAACTTTATTTTCCTGCGCTAGCTGGATTATTTTCTCGGCTATATCGCCATGGCCTTTAGCGACAACGGTGGGGACACCCCCGTCTTGGATGTCGTACTTAAGAGCAATCGCGGAGTCTGGTTTATTGATTGGTTTCTTCATGTGCGTATATCGATAATGCGTTTGTTAATGCTGTTATTCGCTGTTGCCGCTTGTGACCCTTGAGAACAATGTAAAGTATTTATTTCAAATCCTTGCTGATGTAGTTGTTGTCTAAAGCTCTGCATGCGCCTATCCAGTTCATGTACGGTGCTTAATTGAGAGCAAAGAAAAGTAGTTGAGAGAGAGTTATCGCTGGGGTTAAGTGCCACTTCGACGTCTACTTCTCCACGCTGTTCAAGATCGAAGTGTAGCTTCACACTCCAGATTGAAATGTAATCGCCCTCTTCATTAAGATGCTTGCGCTGTTTGATTTCCATGTTAACGTTATCCAGTTTTTCGTTATGTTGTACTGGAATATCTATTTGGAATGAGCGCTCGTTACTGATTTCTGCTTTTGCATTTTGCTGTTGTTGTTGCACATGGGTAAGTTGGCTTGCGGTAATTCTTGCTAACATTCGGTCAGTGGTGTTCAACAGCATCTCTCTCTGCTCGCCTGGAAGTTTCTCGGCGACCTTGTTGACTTTAGCTAAAAAGTTTTTCATATCACCTTGTTGAGGTTGTCCTTGACTCGTTATTTTACTCTCAGTAAAAATGCCACCTTGTTGAATATTGCGTTTGATGATTGAGCTGCTGTTAGCAGAGCCGGGCTTTACTCCAAATAGCTGCATGATACTTAATGCAATTTTATCTATGGGAATATTAGTAGTCGCTGCATTCGCAATTTGTACTGACTGAGCAACCAGCTGGTTGATGCCATCTGCGATAGGGATTTGCTGAGGCAGAGCTTGGCGTAAATTCTGCTCAACTAATTGCACTTGCTTTGGGCTGAGTAAGCTAGTTGAAAAATTCACAGTAGATGGTTGGTTAGGTTGCTGCCATTGAATATTTGCTTGAGTACCTTCGAGGCGCACTATTTGTAAATTTTGTAACGGTGGTAAATTCGCGGGTGCTTGTAATGATATGACGCGGCCAGCCACATCAATTTTAATATTTGTCTGTTGAGGTGAAACTGCGTTGAGTTGAAGGTTCTGTATGGCTGTCGTTGTTTGATTAACCGCCGTGGTGCTCAATGTCTGAGGGAGACCTTGGCGATTAACCGCCGTGTTGCTCAATGTCTGAGGGAGACCTTGGC
>JAWUWK010000019.1:0-28024 GCA_034111875.1 Gammaproteobacteria bacterium | reverse complement strand
GCTATTAACCAAATTCATTAAGTACCTTCAACTGATACCCAAAGCCAGTAGCATAATACAAAAATCGCCTCCCTTTAATAGGCACAAAAAAGGGCGAATCATTGCTGATTCACCCTTTAAGCTATTTCATCAAAAGCTCATTACCTAAAACCGATTATGACCATCTTGAGTCACAATCTTAATTACGGTCACAAACTTCATTAAAACAGTCACAATCTTTATTAACAATCACCAACAAAAAAACTTATTATCTATAGCTGTCAACACTCGGACAGCTGCAGATAAAGTTACGATCGCCAAATACATTATCAACGCGGTTAACCGATGGCCAGAACTTAGCGGCCCTACTCGACGCTGAAGGGAAGAATGCCTCTTCTCTACTGTAAGGATGATCCCAATCTGAAATCATGTCTTGCTGAGTGTGTGGCGCATTAACCAGAGGATTATTATCCGCTGGCCACTCGCCTGATTCAACACGGGCTATTTCGGCACGTATTTTCACCATTGCTTCGATCAATCGATCGATCTCAACTTTAGACTCTGACTCTGTAGGTTCTATCATTAAAGTACCCGCCACAGGGAAAGACATAGTCGGTGCATGTAAACCATAGTCCATCAAACGCTTGGCGATATCTTCTTCTGATATACCTGAGGCTTCTTTTAATGGCCGGATATCCACAATACACTCGTGAGCGACTTTATCATTGCGCCCGCGATACAAGATAGAGTAGTGCTCTACCAGTTTTTCTGTCATGTAGTTGGCACCCAAAATAGCATTTTGCGTCGAGTGCTTAAGCCCATCTTTGCCTAAAGTGCGAATATACATCCAAGTAATAGGCAAAATACTCGCCGAGCCAAATGGCGCTGCGGCAACCGCACCATTGATCGGGCTAACATCGCCTCCTTGGATAACCTTATGACCGGGTAAATAAGGTGCCAGATGGCTTTTAACACCAATAGGGCCTACCCCTGGTCCACCGCCACCATGGGGAATAGCGAAGGTTTTGTGCAAGTTCAGGTGTGATACGTCAGAGCCAATAAGACCCGGCTTAGAAATGCCTACTTGTGCATTCATGTTGGCGCCATCCATGTATACCTGACCACCATACTGGTGAATCACTTCACAGATTTCAACAATCTGTTCTTCGAAAATACCATGGGTAGATGGGTAAGTAATCATAGTGCAAGACAAATTCTCGGCGTGCTCTTGCGCTTTAGCCTTTAAATCAGCGACATCAACATTACCTTTTTCATCACATTCTACAATCACTACTTTTAAACTCATCATGGCCGCAGAGGCGGGGTTTGTGCCGTGAGCTGAAGAGGGAATCAAACAGATATCACGATGCCCTTGACCCTGTGCTTCTTGGTATTTGCGAATGGCTAGCAGACCTGAATATTCACCTTGTGCACCAGAGTTAGGCTGCATAGAAATATTATCATAACCTGTGATTTCAACCAGCATCTTCTCTAGCTGTGAAATCATGGTCTGATAACCTTGAGTTTGGGCGAGGGGCGCATAGGGGTGCACATTGCCAAATTCATTCCAGGTCACTGGAATCATCTGCGACGTGGAGTTTAACTTCATCGTACAAGACCCTAACGGGATCATGCCGTGCGCTAGTGAGTAATCTTTGTTTTCCAAGCGCTTAAGGTAGCGCAACATTTCTGTTTCAGACTGGTAGCTATTAAACGTTGGGTGCGTGAGCACCGCATCAGTGCGGCGCATTGACGGCTTAATACCTGTGGCTTTACCCGCCACAATCTCAGCATCTAAGACCTCTGTATTTAAACCGTGATCTGGACCTAAAATAATATCAAACAGCTCAGCTACATCCGTGACTTGTGTTGTTTCATCTAGAGAAATACCGTATTGATTATCAGCTCCTTGGCGCAAGTTACAACCTGCCTCTAAAGCGCGTTCATACAAAGCTTCATCACCGGTAATGCTTAGGGTATCAAAATAGCTAGCATTTGCTTTAATGCCTTTACTGGCGAGTCCATTGGCTAACATAGCCGTCAGTCTGTGCGTGCGCTCGGCAATGCGTTTCAATCCATCGGGGCCATGGAATACGGCGTAGAAACTTGCCATGTTAGCCAGTAGCGCCTGCGCAGTACAAATATTTGAGGTGGCTTTTTCGCGTCTAATATGCTGCTCACGCGTTTGCATCGCCATGCGCAGTGCCGGGTTTCCGGCTGAATCAACTGAGACCCCAATAATACGCCCGGGCACTTGACGTTTAAGTTTATCACTGGCCGCGAAGAAAGCCGCGTGAGGTCCTCCAAAGCCCATCGGCACACCAAAACGCTGAGAAGTACCTAGTACAATATCAGCGCCCATTTCACCAGGGGATTTTAGCAGCATCAATGCGAGTAAATCAGAGGCGACTGCAACCATCGCTTTTTGATCTTTGGCGACGCCAATATGCGTCGCTAGATCAGTTATTCTGCCGTCACTTGCTGGGTATTGCAGCTGTGCACCAAAGACATCGTAGTCGGCTAATTTATCCGCGCTGTCGACAACTAGATCATAGCCGAAATATTCAGCACGGGTCTTAATCACGTCTAATGTCTGTGGATGAACATCAGTCGATACGAAATAAGTGTTAGATTTTTTTCGGTTTGCGCGCTTACACAACGTCATGGCTTCTGCCGCCGCCGTTGCTTCATCGAGGAGTGAGGCATTAGCCAACCCCATGCCCGTAATATCCATCACCATTTGCTGGTAATTCAGCAGCGCTTCCAAACGCCCTTGGGCAATTTCAGGCTGATACGGCGTATAAGCCGTGTACCAGCCTGGGTTTTCTAGCACGTTACGTAAAATTACAAACGGCACTTTGGTATTGTAGTAACCCATGCCGATATACGATTTATTAACCTTATTGAGATCTGCCAAAGCACGTAATTCAAGCAGCGCATCAGACTCACTGATACCTTTATCCATTGCAAGTGCATCGTCTAAACGAATCGAATCAGGTACCGTTTTCTCAATTAATTGATCGAGAGAATCAAGCCTGAGAGTGGCGAGCATCTGCTGCTGCTGCGCTGTCGAAGCGCCGACATGACGCTGGGTAAACTCTGAAGGATTTTCGAGATCTTTCAATGTGGATGTTGCATGTGTCATCATTAGTAACCTATAGAAAGCCAACCACTATTCAATCGAATAACAGGGCTAGTAAACCTAAATTCGGGCGTTGAATCACGCAAGTGTGCACAACTTCTTGATGCACTTAGAAAACTAAAAAATCTTCTTTTCACCCATAGGGTGACTTCTAAACTTTCTAATTCACTATCCGCAACAATACAATACATTGCAGAGCTTTTTCGCGCTCATCTACCGAATCTAGGATAAACGTCATCCTTTGGCGAGGATAAGTGATCAAAATAACCGCGAGGGAACCGCCTTAGGACTCATCTACAAAACCCAATAAAGGTTCGGCAAGACCTAAGGTTTTAAAACTTAAATTGACGTATCAGTAACTTTAAGCGTCGTCTGCAACTTTAGATTCGTAACCCACAGAATCGAGCAAGTTAGCTAATTCAGAGGCATTCGACAGTTTAACTTTTGCAATCCAAGCACCTTCAAAAGGGTCTTCGTTAATCAACTCCGGGGCATCTTCTAGAGAGTCGTTAATTTCTATAACCTCACCACTAACAGGTGCGTAAATATCAGAGGCCGCCTTGACAGATTCAACCAGTGAAAATTCAGAACCGGCTTCAATTTGAGCACCTACTTCGGGCAGTTCTACAAAAACCACATCACCTAAAAGCTCTTGTGCGTGATCTGTAATACCGATAGTCACAGTGCCGTCACCATTATCTAAAACCCATTCATGGGATGGCGCGTATTTCCGGTTAGTTGGTACATTGCTCATAGGGTGCCTCTTTATTTAAAAATTAAATGATTCATTAGTGAAGAGAATAATTCCCTTATAGTGAATTTTTGTATCGTCAATAGTTGAATAGTAAACGCGATATGAGTTACCTGTAAAGCGGAAACCGTGCGCAAAGTGCTTTAACTTGCCCTGCTACTTTTTGCTCTACATCACGGTTATCTTGCGGGTTATTTTCCAAGCCATCCAACACATCACCAATCAAGTTCCCAATCTGGCGAAACTCTTCTAAACCAAAGCCCCGAGTGGTTCCTGCAGGGGTTCCCAAACGGATTCCTGAAGTCACCATGGGTTTTTCTGGGTCAAACGCAATAGCGTTTTTATTACAAGTAATGCCCGCGCGCTCAAGCGCCTCTTCGGTCATGTTACCTTTTAGCCTTTTAGGGCGTAGATCAACCAGCATTAAATGCGTATCGGTGCCACCGGAGACAATATCAACACCGCGCTCTAGCAGCGTTTTTGCTAATATCTTGGCATTGGCAACGACCGGTTTAATGTAGTCATTAAACTCTGGCGTCAATGCCTCGCCAAATGCGACCGCTTTGGCTGCTATCACATGCATTAACGGCCCGCCTTGCAGACCCGGAAAAACCGCTGAGTTTATTTTCTTGCCAATATCCACGTCATTAGACAGCACCATACCGCCGCGAGGACCGCGCAATGTTTTGTGTGTGGTCGTGGTCACGATATGTGCATGTGGCAGCGGACTGGGATGAACACCAGCAGCAATCAACCCTGCAATGTGCGCCATATCAACCATTAAATAGGCACCGACTTTATCTGCAATTTGCCTAAAACGTGCAAAATCAAGTTCTCTTGGTATAGCAGAACCGCCGGCTATAATCAGCTTCGGCTTTGCTTCAATCGCTATAGACTCAACCACATCATAGTCAACACGTTGTGTGTCTTTATCGACACCGTATTGCACAGCGTTAAACCATTTCCCCGATTGCGCAGGTCGTGCACCGTGGGTTAAATGTCCGCCGGCATCTAAAGACATACCTAATATAGTATCGCCAGGTTGTAACAGCGCCATAAAAACAGCCCCATTGGCTTGGGCGCCTGAGTGGGGCTGCACATTGACAAATTCACAATTAAAGATTTTTTTGGCGCGTTCTATCGCCAATAGCTCAACCTGATCAACGTACTCGCAACCGCCATAATAGCGACGCCCAGCATAACCTTCGGCATATTTATTAGTCAGCACTGTGCCCTGCGCCTACATCACTGCTTTAGAGACGATATTCTCGGATGCTATCAGCTCAATTTGCTCTTCTTGGCGTGTCAGTTCGCGCTGAACCGCTGTGTCTATTGCGGTGTCTGAACTAGCCAAATCATCACCGAAAAACGTATCTAAATTACTCATGAACTAAATCCTAAGGTTGCTGCCAATGCACGTTGGCAATTTACTGTTAACAAGCGACGGCATTTACAGCCAAACCGCCGGTTGATGTTTCTTTGTATTTATCTTGCATATCTAGACCAGTCTGATGCATCGTCTCTATCACTGCATCTAGTGACACGTGATGTTCACCGTCACCTCGCAATGCCAAACGCGCGGCATTGATCGCTTTCATAGAGCCCATAGTGTTGCGCTCAATACAAGGCACTTGAACTAGCCCGCCTATAGGATCACAAGTAAGGCCTAAGTTGTGCTCCATACCGATTTCAGCGGCATTCTCTATTTGCAGATTACTGCCGCCACTAACAGCGCACAAAGCACCGGCCGCCATAGAGCAAGCGACGCCAATTTCACCTTGGCAACCTACTTCAGCGGCAGAAATGGACGCATTCTTTTTGTACAACATGCCGATAGCGGCCGCGGTTGCTAAAAAAGTGACGATACCCTCAGCATTAGAGCCGGGGACAAATTTTACGTAATAGGCTAATACCGCCGGAATAACACCGGCCGCACCATTGGTCGGCGCAGTAACGACACGACCACCCGCCGCGTTTTCCTCATTGACCGCCATGGCGTACAAATTGACCCAATCCATTAGCGTCAATGGATCTTGTAGCGACTTTTCGGGGTTCTCTACTAAGTCTGTGCGCAGCTGTTTAGCCCGACGACGAATTTTAAGATTACCGGGAAGATAACCCGACGCTTCACAACCACGTTTAATGCAGTCATGCATCACATCCCACAGGTCGATTACGCGTTGCTCAATGTTATCGGAATTTGGCCTTACCGCTTCATTGGCAAGCACCACTTGGGCTATCGTTAAGCCTGCAGTTTTAGCAACTTGCAATAATTGCAATGCGCTATTAAAAGGATAAGGTTCTACAAAACCTAAGGCCTGTGGTTCGCCAGTGGCGGTTATTTCAGCCAAACTGAGCACAAAACCCCCGCCCACTGAAAAATATATTTCATTTAAAATAATAATACCGGCGCTATCGTAAGCCGTCAGGCGCATGCCATTAGGATGCTGCTCTAAAGATTCACCGAAATTCATCACCAATTCATGCTCAGGATCAAACTGCACAAATTTTTCGCCGTTGAGTTTAAGCCGTTTATCACGCTGAATTTGCGCGATATATCCCTCAACCTTATCGGGATCGACAAGATCAACTTTCTCACCTAGTAATCCAAGCATCACGGCGATATCGGTCGAATGTCCTTTACCTGTCATTGCTAGCGAGCCATACAAGTTAGCTTTGACTCTGCTGGTTTGCTCAAACCGCTCTTGTTGTTTAAGCGCGTCAATAAAACGGTTAGCGGCGATGACCGGCCCAACGGTATGCGAACTAGAAGGACCAATACCTACTTTAAACAAATCAAATATACTTAAAGACATAACTGTTAATCTCTGTTGCTACTATCCTAGCGGTGCCAACATTAGCGCTTAGCTAGCTTTTGTGTTCAATCTAGGGACTGTCAGAATTAACGCGAATCTACTGCGATAAATCACCATTCGGTTTATTGCCATGCGTTAGATCGAAAATTGTACAAGGTAATATTCTAGTACCAGAGATTAACAATAGATCCGACAAACATCAATAAAAAGTTTCCTATAGGAAACTTATTTTTTTCTATTCCCATACCTGTTTAAAGTTCAGTCCCTTATGACCCGCGGTTTTAGAGCAAAAAAAACCAAACAAATAAAACTAAAGAAACCATGAAAATCAACTATAACAAAGGCTTTCGTCAATTAATCATTACTTAAAAAACTTTTTAAGAGGTTCCTTAACTCAGCTGAAATTCGGTGATCACTCCCTAAAAAGGTCATAATCAAAGATTAATTGCGGTTTATTTAGGACAATTACTCGCTATAAATTGATTATTTATTTCCAATAGGAAATATTTTTTCCAAATTTAAATAAACCCTGTTAATATCCTTCCTAAACACTTAACAAATCAAAGCGCTGCTCGTATTCAGCTTTAGGCTTGATACGTCAGTCACCCAAACACCCTATGGAGAGACTAAGCATGTCTGATGATCTTTTACGCACACCGCTTTACGATTTACACCTTGAATTAGGTGGCAAAATGGTGCCTTTTGCTGGTTACGATATGCCTGTGCAATATCCTTTAGGCGTAAAAAAAGAACACATTCATACCCGTGAAGCATCAGGTTTATTTGATGTATCTCACATGGGGCAAGTTAAATTGGTGGGTGCCAATGCCGCACAGGCACTTGAAAAACTAGTCCCTGTAGACATTATGGATTTACCCTTAGGCAAACAAAAATACGCTTTTTTTACCAATCAACAAGGCGGCATCATGGATGATTTGATGGTCGCTAACTATGGTGATTATCTCTATGTTGTCGTCAATGCAGCATGTAAAGAGCAAGACATTGCACATATGCGTGCCAACTTAGGCGATGATGTCAGTGTTGAAGTATTGGAAGATCGCGCATTGATCGCGATACAAGGGCCTCAAACCGCAGCAGCCTTGGGCCGAATTCAACCAGCATTGCAAAATATGGTCTTTATGGACACCCAGTTAATCGCTATTGATGGCGTAGACTGCTTTGTGTCTCGTTCAGGTTATACCGGCGAAGACGGCTATGAAATTTCAATTCCAGCCTCTGATACGCTGCGTTTAGTTAAGCTTTTTTTAGCTCAACCTGAAATTGAAGCCATTGGTCTAGGAGCCCGCGATTCACTGCGTTTAGAATCGGGTCTTTGCCTCTATGGTCACGATATAGATACGACCACCACGCCTCTGGAAGCAAGCCTTATCTGGGCGATTAGTAAAAACCGTCGCACAGACGGAGAGCGCGCCGGTGGATTCCCAGGTTCTGAGATTATACTCAACCAAATAATTAATAAAGATTGGACACGTAAACGCGTTGGCTTATTAGGTGAGGGTCGCGCGCCTATTCGCGAAGGGGCTGAGTTGTTCAACGAGGCCGGCGACAAAATCGGCGTTATTACTTCAGGTAGTTATGGGCCTACGATCGGCAAACCGGTCGCTATGGGCTACGTTGCAACCGCTTACAGCAGTTTAGACACTAAAATATTTGCCGAAGTGCGCGGTAAAAAACTGGCGATGATCGTCTCTCGAGCACCTTTTATCGAGCAGCGCTACTTTAGAGGTTAGACTGCTAATACCTTAAAAGCCTGCAGTGAATTTTAATTCGCTGCAGGTTGTACCTCCTCCAGCCTCGCCTTACTATGCAATCGTGTATCTAAAAAACAAATATCATCAACATAAGAGAAGCTTAAAAAATTGATGCCGACACGTTAATGACTTCGAAAACTCTCTTTGGAGAGACACAGTTTCTATTATCAGAACCGGATGAATATTCACCTTCTCTAGAGTCGGAAGCTTCCTTCATCAGCGCTTTTAAAAAATCAGATAATAGCGCACTATTTTTGGCATTTGATGAGCGCACAAAATTAATGCGTTTATGGGTGAAGTCGCTGGGGGCGAAACTTATAGAAAGACACACAAGACAAATATTTTATAGCAATACTTGAACCTAAATTCGACAGTCGAATTACGAAAGTCTTCACAAGCTCTTGATGCACCTAGAAAACTAGAAAAAGGTCTCTTGCAGGCCAATATAATGCACAGCTTTTTCGAGCCTAACTGCTGAATCTAGGTTGAACGCTATTGGGGGATAAGAGTCGCTAAACTACTTTTTGAACATCTTTTTAGCTGGAAAACAGATAAACATCTTATCCGGCTTGAATTAATCACTGCCCTCAACAATCAACGAGCTTTTTCACTATACTAATCAATTGGTTTTGAGCGGGAATATAGCCAATGGGTAAAAATTCTTGTCGGCAGTGAACCAGTGGATGAACATCAAATATATTACATATTACCTGAGAATGTAAGAGATTAGATGCAGACAATAAAAGTGATAAGTTGTGGATATATATCTGGGCTAATCGTCTACCAGTATCACTTCACTAAAACCTAACTCGGCGGCGAACCATACCGCTGAGGTTTTGTTTTTAAAAAATCTAGGCCCCTTTTCATTGCGGGTTAACTTTTTCCATTGTTGTTCTTTAGAATAATACAGACCTAGTGTGTACCAGTCATCCGTATCGTGCTCTATTTTGCACTTGGTAATCACTCTTCGAAAAACATCAAGCTGGATACTGCGTATCACCATCATTACCGCTCCTTATTAATGAATGTAAACTTAACATAAAACAAGCGGTCTGTTTAGAAGTCAGCTAAAACAAGCGTTTAAATCTAAATTCAAAACTGTGTACTCTAATTTCAATATAACTTAGAGCGCATTATATTAAGCCATCAGTTCGCACCTAGGAGTCTTTCTGACTTAGACAATACTAGCGATACAAATTAGATTTGAGACAGGTTTCTTGATCTTTTGAAGCAATAGCCTGCTATTGAACGAGAAAGAGAGGGAAATATGGCCGAATTTTCACTTTTCGCAATCGATTATTAATGAGTCCGACAGACTCCTAGGCTCATTAATCCAACCAGTAATTATGATGCGACAGTACTGTCGGCCATAAAACGTTCAAAAGTGGGTGTTTATAAAGAGTCAAAATGGATCTGTTTTTTAGACCATGTGTATGCTTAAATAAGCTTCATCACAGCCAATGGATAATATAAAAATCAACAATTCAGCCATTTTTTGCTTTCAGCCTAGCTTAATAGGCGCTGATTTTAAGTTACGCGCATTAAAAGAAAGTGATTATGCTGGCATCTATGAATGTGCTTCAGACAAAAGAATCTGGGCCGGACATCCTGCCAGTGATCGCCACGAATCTGAGATATTCAAGCCCCTCTTTGCGGATTCATTAGCCTCTAAAGCTTGTGTTATTTTCATCCATAAAGACATAATAAAATCGCCGGATGGTCAAGATTTTAGGTTGCCGATGATGGACCTGAGGATATATCCATAGGTTATACTTTTTTAAGCAGAGCCTACTGGGGCGCTTCAGTAACTATCAAATAAAAAGTCTTTTGCTCAATTATGCACTGACTTATTTTGATCGGGTATGGCTGCATATAGCACCGACCAACATTCGCTCGCAAAAAGCGACGCTCAAGTTAGGTGCTATCTTTGTGGCTGAACATGAGGTCAGTTTAGGCGGTAAACCAGCGTCGCTTACGAGGAGTTATAAAATTGAGAAAGCGCAGTGGAAAAAGTCACAAAGCGTTTAGTTTTTAGTCTATGCCCTTAAATACTTGGTAATATGCTCAAATACACTATCCATTAATAGGCTAATGTATAGCGTTTAAAAGATTTTCATAATTGATCAGCAAGCGCTAGGCGTGATTATACACTCCTCAGAGCCATCAAGTTTTATATCTATATTACCGAGACTTAAGCAGCTCTAAAGTAGTGAGCCCTAACTAATTAAAGACTCTTTACTCGAGTGGCCTGTGCCGAATATATCCACAAAATCAACTATTGGTAATTTTTCAGCATTTTTCTAAAGAATAACCCCACTAACTTAACGCACCCGCTTCGTTTGCCAACTGGTCGAGGAACTGCTGCATAAACAGCCAGCGTTTTTGCGCTTCCTGCAACCCAGAGGGAGTTTTCATTGTATTAACTAAGCCTTTTAGCTTGACGTAAAAGTGGTCGATACAAAATTGTTTATCGTCGAGTGTGCGATGCTGCGCAAACGGGTCCAATGGATGGTACAACTGACTGCCCCAAGTGGCACCTAACATTAAGCAACGCGATAAACCGACAGCACCTAATGCATCTAAGCGGTCGGCGTCTTGCACAACTTGGGCCTCCAACGTCTGAGTGCCAATATTGGCACTGAAGCTGTGCGCGGCAATGGCATGATGGATGGCCTCTAATGACTGTGTTGGATAATTGACACTTTGCAAAAACGCGATTGCTTTGTCGGCGCTCAATACTGAACCTTGACTACGCTGGGGTGAATCTTTTGGCACATTCACACAGTCGTGCAACCAGCAGGCAGGCAATACTACTGCGAGTTCGGCCTGCTCTTGTTTAGCCAGGGCAATGCCACTCGTCACCACGCGTTTTATATGGGCAATATCATGGGCTGGGTCAAAGGTCATTTGCTGTTCAACAAAGTGCTGGAAAGTGGCTTGCCATTCAATTGTAGTCATTAGTTCTCATCTTATTTAAAAACATCTGTCAGTGCCTTAATCAGTATCAATTAAGTAAAGTAAGGCATCTAAACCTAAATGCGATACACAGTGCTTGGCTTGCGCTCTGACCATTGGTTTAGCATGAAAAGCGACACCTAAGCCGGCAGCAGCGAGCATGGGTAGATCATTTGCACCGTCACCCACGGCGATGGTCTGTGACAAATCAAAGCCTTCCGTATGAGCTATATGGTGTAAATGCTGCACTTTTCGCTCGCCATTGACAATCTCCCCGACCACCCTGCCCGTAACTTTACCCGACTCGATTTCAAGTGTGTTTGAAAAGCTGTAGTCAAAGCCATATTTGCCTTGTAGATGTTGCGCAAAATAGCTGAAACCACCAGAGAGTATCGCTGTTTTATAACCGCGCTGTTGCAACCCGGCGATGAGCGTTTGCATGCCCTCCATCATAGGTAAGTTTTCAGCAATATCAGCCAATACTGTATCGCTCAAACCTCGAAGCAGACCCAAACGTTGCTTAAAACTTTGATTGAAATCTAATTCGCCACGCATCGCCGCCGCTGTGATCGCAATCACTTGCTCTCCGACACCAGCTCTTTTAGCCAGTTCGTCGATCACTTCCACTTTAATCAAGGTCGAGTCCATATCGAATACCGCCAACTTGCGCTCTCTATAAAACTCGCTAACAGGCATCAGTACTAAATCAATTTTGAAATTATCTGCCAGAGCTTTTAGCTGTGCACTGGCCGCTTCAAGATTAACAGTGGGAATATTCAATGAAACATTACTGCAGCGTGAATCAACCTTAACTATTGCTGGTTCAGCCGTTAGCCAAGACTGCGTTTTACAATAGCTGAAAACGCCTTGCACAGATTCATGGCTAAGGGTGGCAGCCAGCATAATAAGCTTAAATTCAGTTGTGGATCTCTCGCTCAATGTTATCTCACTCATAAATTTGCCAATTTTCAGTAGTATAAAACAGACTGAGTTCTGCACCACCCCTTTATTGTGTTTTTAGTCATGACTAGGCCTAGATAATAAAAACAAACCCAAATCTGGAGCAATACGCAGCCCAATATCAATTTTGTTGTTAACCACCCACTCAGACATAATATTCACATGCACAGGAAAAGAGGAAAGAGGAAAGAGGAAAGAGAAAATTACTAGGCTTTCTTTCCCGATCAGTTACAATAACTCTTTTGTGTAAACTACATTCAATAGGTTAATGAGTATATTTATGAATCAGTTTAAAATTAAAAAAGCAGTTATCCCCGTCGCCGGTTTAGGCACGAGAATGTTGCCTGCGACTAAAGCTATCCCTAAAGAAATGCTGCCCATTGTGGATAAGCCGATGATCCAATACATAGTCAACGAGTGCGTTGCGGCGGGTATTACCGAAATTGTGTTGGTGACTCACTCGTCAAAAAATGCCATTGAGAACCATTTTGATCGCTCCTTTGAGCTGGAAACCACTTTAGAAAACCGAGTTAAACGCCAATTACTAGAGCAAGTGAGAGGCATCATTCCCAAAGGCACTACCATTATGCACGTCCGTCAAGGCGAAGCTAAAGGTCTTGGCCATGCCGTATTAAAAGCCAGGCCTATTATAGGTGAAGAGCCTTTTGTGGTTATTTTGCCCGATGTTATCTTAGATGAAGCTTATTGTGATCTTAAAAAAGATAATTTAGCGCAAATGCTGATACGCTATCAAGAGAGTTCAAATAGTCAAATAATGGTCGAACCTGTAGCCCAAGAAGTGATTAGCAGTTACGGCATTGCAGATTGTGGAGGCCATCAACTAACCGCAGGTGACTCTCATAAAATAACCGCGGTGGTCGAAAAACCAGCAGCCCAAGACGCTCCTTCCAACCTTGCTGTGGTTGGTCGCTATGTGCTTTCTGAGAAAATTTGGGGGTTCTTAGAGACCACCATGCCTGGCGCTGGAGATGAAATTCAACTCACGGACGCCATTGCCAGTTTGATGCAACAAGAAACAGTAGAAGCTTATTGCATGAAAGGCAAAGCCCATGATTGTGGTAGTAAAACTGGCTATATGAACGCCTTTGCTGAATACGCCTTGCGCGATAAAACCCACGGTGTTAATTTTAGGAAAAATCTCATAGCGCTGTTAGAGCAATACCCCGCTTAAGCATCAGCTAAAGCTGCCCTCTATTCCCCAATAGGGAATAAGGGCATTAAGATAGCTGGTTTCAGAACAAGTTAGCCAACTTATTAGAAGGTCATTGTGTTTGCTGACGCTTTACTGATTTTTTAAGGTTCTTTTTTGTTTTGCGCTTTTTAGCCCGGTTCGACAAACCTTTCTTGGCTGTATCGATCTTCGCCAGTTCTTTCTCAGCCGCTGACAACACTACGACGTTCTTTTTTGAGCCTAAGCGTTGTTTGGTAGGTTTACCTGAAGCAGCGCCTTTAATCGGCCTTTTTCTGGGTTTATTAGTCGTTTCAGGTACAAAATCAACATTCAACTCGGCCTCTGGTTTAGCTGCCACCACTGGCTTGTGTTTGGCGGAGGGCCTCTTTTTAGCGGTTGAATACTCAACTGCAGATGTTGGGGCTTTAGACCCTGTTTTAGCAGCGTTTACACGGCCAGTTTTTTTGGCACTGGCAATGGTCGCCACTAGCTCGAAATCTATCTTGCGATCATCCAGATTGACGGCCACTACTTTGACACTAAGCTGATCCCCTAAGCGGAACACTTGACGAGTGCGCTCGCCAATCATACGCTGCTTGGCCGCTTCAAAGTGATAGTAATCTTTAGGCAGCGCGGTAATGTGGATTAGCCCTTCGACGTAGACATCTTTTATCTCCACAAATAAGCCAAAACCAGTGACTGCGGTGACGGTGCCCTCAAACTCACTGCCTACTTCAGATTGCATATATTCACATTTCAACCAAGCCATCACATCACGGGTGGCATCATCTGCTCGACGCTCGGTCATTGAACAATGTTCAGCCAAGTGCAGCACTTGCTCAATAGCATAAGGGTATTGATAGGCACTATTGAGCTCGAAACCTTCAGGTCTGACAATCGTCTTTAACGCGCTCTGCGAATGTATTTGCGAGCGAATAGCACGGTGCACCAACAAATCAGGGTAACGTCTAATAGGTGACGTGAAATGTGTATAAGCGGCATATGCTAGACCAAAATGGCCGTCTTCTTCAGGGCTATAAACCGCTTGTGACATTGAGCGCAACATCATTACTTGAATGACATGGCGATCCGCTCTGTGGCCAATAAAAGCGGCCAGTTTTTGATAATCGCTCGGTTGAGGGTCATCATGGCCGGTCAATTCTAAACCTAGCTCAGCCAAATAACTTCTAAGATTTTGTAAGCGCTCCGTTTTCGGCGGCTCATGCACACGGTATAGGCTTGGCAGTTTAGTACTCATCACGAAGCGAGCCGTCGCGACATTCGCCAATAACATGCACTCTTCGATTAACTTGTGGGCATCATTGCGCTTAACCGGTACTATCTTGTCTATTTTGCGATCTTCTGCAAACAACACCCGTGTTTCAACCGTATCAAAGTCCATCGCTCCTCGCAGATCACGAGCCTCGCGCAAGCTTAAATAGAGTTTTTCCAAGGTTTTCAAATGCGGCAACACCGCGGCGTATTCAACGCGCAGCGTTTGACTACTGTGATCAGTATCAGCACTGAGCATGGTAGCTACTTTGGTATAGGTTAACCTCGCGTGGGAATTAATCACCGCTTCGTAAAATTTGTAACCCGATAAGCGACCTGCACTACTGACCGTCATTTCACAGACCATGGCCAGTCTATCGACCTTAGGCTTTAGCGAACATAGGCCGTTGGATAACACTTCAGGGAGCATAGGCACCACGAAATCAGGAAAATACACGGAATTACCGCGCTTGTGCGCTTCCATATCCAGTGCAGTATTGGGCATCACATAATAGGAGACATCAGCAATTGCCACCCACAAACGCCAGCCACCTGATTTTTTTGACTCCGCGTAAACCGCGTCATCAAAGTCGCGGGCATCTTCACCATCAATGGTTACTAACGGCAGATGACGCAAGTCAACCCTGCCCGCCTTGGAGGCATCTGTCACTTGCGCCTCTATATCTTCTATTTGGCTTAATACTTCGCCAGGCCACGTTTCTGGAATATCATAATTATGAATCGCAACTTGGATTTCCATCCCCGGTGCCATATGATTCCCTAACACTTCAATGACTTTTGCCTGCGCCAAACTGCGCTTTGAAGGCTGATTAGTGATTTCAACCACCACCAGCTGGTCACTCGAATAACGCAAGTCACTGTCAGGATCCGCAAGGATAATGACCTCTTGTGTGATGCGCTGGTTTTCTGAACGCAGATGACCGAAGCCATTCTCTCCACGAAAACGTCCCACCAGTTTAGTTGTATTTTGCTCTAATACCTCAACAATCTTACCTTCTCTTCTTCCTCTAGCGTCTTTTCCTAAAGGTTGAATCAATACTTTATCACCATCAAATACTTGGCGCATTTGCCTGGCACTTAAATAGATGTCGCTGCCCTTCTCGGGGCTGGCAAAACCGAAGCCATCTCTGTGGCCTATTATTCGACAGCTGACTAAATCCATCTGTTGTAAAATGCCGAATTCATTCTTACGATTACTCATTAGCTGGCCATCACGGCACATGGCTTTCAAACGGTACATCACCGCATTGAATGAATCTTCATCAGCCACCGTCAGCTGCTCGCATAATTCAGGATGCGAAATAGGCACACCCCACTTAGCCATAAAGGCTAAAATATATTCGCGACTCGGTACTGGGTTATCATATTTGGCTGCTTCGTTTTTGGCAGCCGGATCTTTACTTGTCCACTCTTGGCTCATTGTTCTTTTTTCCATAATGTTTACTGCTATATATTCCAGTAAACCAATTAGGGAATATGCGAACTTACTCGTCTTCATTATCGCTTCGCGGCTAATCGCTCAACGGCAATCGCCTACAAATAGGTTGGCATATTCCCTTAAACACCTTAGCCATCATCGCTCAAACTCAGTCTCAACGACAGATTATCTCTCTAAGGTTACATATTTTGTTAAGTGTTGCTCTTTAACTACAGAGGTTATTAAGACGCTTCTCAATAACGACTGACACATAAACTCTATAATAGCTCTAATCTTTGCACAAGTTTAGTTTTCATAAACATAAAAGCCGAGTAATCACTCGGCTTTTATGTTTGATAGTTATTGCTTAATTGACTGAGTTCAAGGCTTAACCTCTGCCTCCTCTGCTCCCTCTGCCTCTTCTTCCCCTTCATAACCTTCAGTTTCGAAGCCTTCACCTTCAACGAATTCATGGTCTTGTTTTGGCGGGATAATAAGATCCTCTTTGCAAATCCCCATTAATAATAGCGCGTTAGCGGCGACATAAATAGAGGAATAAGTTCCAACTACAACACCTACTAACAGCGCAACAGCAAACCCGAAAATCATTTGCCCGCCAAAAACCGCCAAAATAATCAGCACGATCAAGGTCGTCAATGAGGTCACGATAGTGCGACTCAAGGTTTGCGATAAAGAAATATTCATCACTTCAATAGGCGTTTCTTTGCGCAACTTACGAAAGTTTTCGCGAATTCTATCAGAGACAACAATCGTATCGTTAAGAGAGTAACCGATAACCGCTAAAATCGCCGCTAATACCGTTAAGTCAAACTCCAATTTAAACAACGCGAAAAAGCCTAGCACGATAACCACATCGTGCAATAAGGCGGCAACCGCGCCAACAGAGAATTTCAGCTGAAAACGAAAAGTAACATAAACCATGATCATAAACAGCGCGAGTAACATTCCTAACCCACCTTGTTCACGCAGTTCATCACCTACTTGAGCACCAACAAACTCGTTGCGACGTAACTCAATTTCTTGATCACTGTTGCTTTTAAGGATTTCCAGTACTTTATTACCTAGCTTAGGGTCGTGATCTGCTTGCAATCTGATTAAGATATCTTTTGGCGAGCCAAACGTCTGCACTATGACATTGTCAAAACCTGCCGTTTCTAATTCAGAACGAATTTTGTTGCTGTCGGCGTCTTGTTGATAATGTACTTCAACTAAGCTGCCGCCGGTGAAATCTAAACCAAACTTTAAGCCATTGACGGCCATTGCACCGATAGACAAACTCAATAGTAGTGCAGAAAATGCGAGCGCCATTTTTCTCACGCCCATAAAGTTCAAAATTTTTGTATTTACACTCATTAGATGCGCCTTCTATATCGACAGGGATTTAAGCTGACGTCCACCGTAGCTTAAATTAACCAATGCACGAGTTACCATAATGGCCGTAAACATTGAAGTGATGATACCTACCGACAATGTGATCGCAAAACCTTTAACAGGGCCGGTCCCCATTGAGAACAAGATCACCGCGGCAATTAACGTAGTAACATTGGCATCTAATATGGTGGTGAACGCACGGTCAAAGCCTGCACTTATTGCTGACTGAGGAGACAAACCATTAGCTAGCTCTTCTTTTATGCGCGCAAATATAAGTA
Organism: Gammaproteobacteria bacterium; assembly: GCA_034111875.1. Taxonomy (GTDB): domain Bacteria; phylum Pseudomonadota; class Gammaproteobacteria; order Pseudomonadales; family Balneatricaceae; genus Rs1. The sequence continues at coordinate 10,077 of JAWUWK010000019.1, read as the reverse complement.
CGTTAGCATCCACCGCCATACCGACCGTTAATACGATACCGGCAATACCAGGCAAGGTTAAGGTTGCCGACAATAACGACATTACAGCGGTTAGCAACACCAAGTTTACCATTAGCGCAACGTTTGCCAGCAAGCCAAAGATACGATAATACACCAGCATAAACAGCAAGACTAAGCCGAAGCCGATTTGTACCGAGGTCATACCCAACTTGATATTTTCAGCACCTAAGCTGGGCCCAACTGTACGTTCTTCAACAAAGTAAATAGGCGCCGCCAATGCACCGGCACGCAACAGTAAAGCTAACTCTGTAGATTCGCCCTGACCATCGAGACCGGTAATTCTAAACGAATTACCTAACACTGATTGAATCGTTGCCAGTGAAATGATTTTCTTCTCTACATAGGGAATGCGTTTTGCAACTCTCTCGCCATCTACGGTTTCATAGATAGTGCGTGCCTTGTGTTCAATGAACAACACTGCCATGCGTCTTTGGATCGCATCGCGAGTGGTGCGCGACATCAACTGACCACCTTTTGAATCTAAGGTAATGTTAACTTGCGGTGATCCGTTTTCATCGAATGATGCTTGAGCATTAGAAACGCTTGCCCCAGTGACAATGACGTCTTTCTCAATTGTCGCATTGCGGCCAGGCTCTGATCTAAAAGTAAATATTTCAGTGGCTGTTCGACTCGCACTTGGCGTGGCTTCCAATCTAAACTGTAAATTGGCGGTCTTACCTATAATACGTTTTGCGGCAGTGGCATCTTGAATACCGGGCAATTGTACCACAATTCGGTTACGTCCTTGGCGCTGTACTAAAGGCTCCGCAACCCCTAATTCATTGACACGATTACGCAGCGTGGTTAAATTTTGTTTGATCGCGTAATCTTCTATTTCTTGCACCGTGGTTTGTTTTAAATTAATCACCACATAAAAGCTATTGTCGCGATCTTCAGCGGTGACTAAGAAACCTGGATATTCATTGCGAATAGAGCTCTGCGCTTTATCACGCGTCTCTTGTTCACTAAACTTAACCGCCAATGAGCCATCTTTACCGCGCTCAACGGCTCTATAACGCAGCACTTCAGTACGCAGTTTGGTTTTGATCTCAGAGATATACACTTCAAGACGTTGACCTACCGCCTGAGTCATATCAACCTCTAATAAGAAATGCACCCCGCCGCGCAAATCAAGCCCTAGTTTCATGGGCCCTGCACCTAAATCGGTTAGCCATTGTGGCGTAGTGTGGGCTAAATTTAATGCGACCACATAATTATCACCTAGCAACTCACTAATTATTTGCTTTGCTTTAAGCTGAACAACGCTGTCAGAGAACCTAATTAAGCCACCTTTATCGGTTAATTCAGCCGATTTGAAATCTATTTTCTCTCTCTTAAGCTTTTTCTCGACACGAGCCAGTAGCGCTTCGTCAGTTTGGTAAATATTACGTGCACCAGAGACTTGTATCGCATAATCATCAGGGTATAAGTTGGGAGCCGCGTAGATAACACCTAAAACCAGCACAAACATGATCAGCAGGTTTTTCCACAGTGGATAACGATTGAGCATAGTGCTCGCTTCCTTATTTCTAGACAAAAACGCCATTTTTCAATGGCGCTTGAGAAGGTATCTTTTTAAAGTGCTCAGCTGTCCAAGCACTCTAAAATAAATAACACTTGTAGGTTAAATATTTTTCATCGTGCCTTTTGGCAACGCCGCAGAAATATGCACTTTTTGAAAACTCAACAGAGTACCTTCGCTCACTTCTAGTGTTACATAATCGTCATTTAATTTTGTAACGCGACCAATGATACCACCAGATGTCATCACTTCATCACCTTTTCCGATAGCAGCGACGAGATTTTTATGATCTTTTGCACGCTTGGCCTGTGGACGCCACATGAAAAAATAAAAGATAAGACCGAAGCCGACCAAAAAGATAATGTTAAAAATTCCACTGTCTGGACCTGCTAATACAGAACCTTCAGCATATGCGGGGGATATAAAGAAGCTCATTGCTACTCCTAATTAAGTTATTTTAATTGTTTGAGGCTACTGTGCTAGCGAAAATACTAAGCAAGAGCCACTTTTAGCTAACCTCTGCATGCCACCTTAGCTAAGGTGGACAACAAATTCTTACCCAATTCAAGCTGGGTTATTCTGCACCTGAGAGCTTAACTATTGCTTAATCTCAGGAATATCTAAGCCACGTTTACGGTAAAACTCAGCCACGAAGTCGCCCAATTTACCTTCATCTAAAGCATCCCGCAATCCTTGCATTACAGTTTGGTAAAAATGTAAGTTATGGATGGTATTTAACTGCGATCCCAAGATCTCTTTACACTTATCTAAATGGTGCAAATAAGCGCGAGTGAAATTTCGACAAGTGTAACAATCGCAAGTTTCATCGAGAGGCCGAGTATCTGTTTTATTGGAGGCATTTCTTAACTTTACAACCCCTGTATCAACAAACAAATGCCCGTTTCGCGCATTGCGCGTCGGCATAACACAGTCAAACATATCAACGCCACGGCGCACCCCTTCGACTAAATCTTCGGGTTTACCTACCCCCATCAAATAGCGGGGTTTATCGTCTGGTAATTGATGGGCGATATGATCTAGCACTTTGAGCATTTCATGCTTGGGCTCACCCACTGATAAGCCACCAATGGCATAACCATCAAAGCCTATATCCGTTAGGCCCTGCAGTGATTCATCACGCAGATTGTCAAACATCCCACCTTGAACAATAGCAAACAGCGCTGAGGGATTATCGCCGTGTGCTGTTTTAGATCGCTGAGCCCAGCGCAATGACAAGCGCATAGAGTCAGCCACTGCTTGCTCAGTTGCAGGATAAGGGGTGCATTCGTCAAAAATCATCACCACATCAGAACCTAAATCACGCTGCACTTGCATTGACTCTTCCGGCCCCATAAACACTTTAGAACCGTTGACAGGCGATTGAAAGTCCACCCCTTTTTCGGTTATCTTGCGCATATTGCCTAAACTAAAGACTTGAAATCCACCAGAGTCGGTCAGAATAGGTCCCTTCCACTGCATAAAATCATGCAGATCACCATGCTGTTTAATGATCTCAGTGCCTGGACGCAGCATAAGATGAAAAGTATTACCTAAAATCATCTGCGCCCCCGTCGCCTCAATATCTCTTGGCAGCATACCTTTAACGGTGCCGTAGGTGCCAACAGGCATAAAAGCCGGTGTTTCAACCACGCCGCGCGGAAAAGTGATACGTCCACGGCGCGCTTTACCTTCTTGTTTAATCTTTTCGAAATTCATAAAACAGGTTCTAGACATTGTTACCTCTTAATATCGGCGAAACAGGCCAATAATCTTTGCTGTTAATCAGCCGTTTTGAATGTGTGTCGAAGCAGCGGGTTGCTGTAACGTTTTTAGCCGAGGTGATATAAACATAGCATCACCGTAACTAAAGAAACGGTACTTTTCTTCTACCGCTTGCTGATAGGCGTGTAGTGTATTCTCAAACCCTGCAAAAGCACTCACTAACATAAGCAAGGTAGATTCTGGCAAATGGAAATTAGTGATTAGCCGATCAACCACACAATATTCATAACCGGGGTAGATAAAGATACTCGTATCGCCAGTGAAAGGTAAAATCTCACCGCTTTTGGCGGCGGATTCAAGGCAACGCACACTGGTAGTTCCCACTGCAATTACCCTTGCGCCGGCGGCTTTGGTTTGTTTTACTTTGTCGCAGACTTCTGCACTGACCTCGATATATTCGGCGTGCATAACATGCTCTGTGACTGTCTCAACTTTTACCGGCTGAAAAGTACCTGCGCCGACATGCAGTGTGACAAAAGCCGTTTGAACCCCTAGCTCTTCTAATTGTTTGATAAGCGCGTGATCAAAATGTAAGCCCGCTGTCGGCGCCGCCACCGCACCTGGCTTTTGATTATAAACCGTTTGATAGCGCTCTCTATCTTCCAATTGATCTTCGCGGTTCATATAGGGCGGCAAAGGCATATGCCCGTGTGTTTCCAAGGCTTCAATCAAGCTAGTCTCTATTTGAAACGCCAATTTAAATAAATTACCTTTGCGCCCTGTGACTTGGGCTTTAATACCACCTTCAAATAACAAAATCGCCCCCGCTTTAGGGGAGCGTGAAGCGCGCACATGGGCCAGTGCGGTTTTATCAGAGGTGACACGTTCAATCAACATTTCGACTTTTCCGCCGCTTTGTTTTTCACCGAACAAGCGCGCGGGTATCACCCTTGTATCATTGAACACTAGCAAATCACCGGGCAACAACAACTCAATCAGCTGTTTAAAGTGGCGGTGCTCTACTTCACCGGTCTCTCCGTTGAGACACAGCAAGCGACTGGCGCTTCGCTCTTGAAGCGGAAAACTGGCAATTAATTCATTTGGAAGTTCGAAACTAAAATCAGATACTTGCATCTATTCTCTACACACTTAATTAAAAAACACTTCGGTTCGCCACATAAAACCTGGCAAAATAACACGATAGAAAACCGATTCTATAAAGCCGCGCAATTATATAGCAATTAAAATATTTTTTAAGGAATAATGAAGTAATTGATTGACGCATATAAATAGCACCCTATAATACGCGGCATCTGTACAGTGACTGAGCCAGAATAAGCACTTTGCTGTATAGTTGTTAAAAATCAATGCCAGTGTGATGAAATTGGTAGACATAGGGGATTCAAAATCCCCCGCTTAATAGGCGTGCCGGTTCGAGTCCGGCCACTGGTACCATTGATTTTAACAACTAATTTAGCCTCATTTATTTGGGGCTTTTTTATGCCTGAATTTTGAACACTCCTCTACAGACCCTGCAGTTAAAGGCTTACAAATTATTGAAATTAATTATTTTTCATAAAACTCTTGGAAAATCTTTATTTTTAACATTTTTAAATCTTCAAATTTAGTGTCTATTATTTGGTAGACATAAAAAGGAACGCCGCTATTTGCTACGCATTTGCTACACTAGCTATTATTTATTGGTCATAATCTTGGGTAATTCTTAGTAAATTGGTTAAAATTTATAACTAATTTACTAACGAGAAGATAATTATTTATGCGTCATAAATCTCGAATGATCCATAGACAGAATTCTGTTCGCTAATGACACATAGCGGATGTTTTTAACGCCTTGCTAAGCGCTTGGATCATCGCAACAGAACCTAAATAAATAACCATCAGGATCTTGAACAATAAACTGTTTTTGAACAGCAACCTCTTCAGCGCACTGGTATTCTTTGGTTTCCATTTTAAGGTAAATTGAATCTGGGACTGTCGCTACTACTCTTGCGTATAAGTCATCTATTTCGGTAACGTCCCATTGGAAATTCACTCCCCTACCAAATGGTTTTTCCATATTGCCTGTTAGCCAACGACGTCCAATACTACTAATACCTTCAGCCATTATATCGACACCATTTAAGGTGAAATATGCAAAGTCTTCTTCAACTCGCTCATATTTAATTTCAAAACCAAGCACCTCTACATAGAACTTTTTTGTTACATTTATATCTTCACAATAAAGCTCAGGAACTAATTTAAAATTTGACATCCTATCCCTCTAAGGCACCATAGCATTGGAATACCACATTAGCGCCATGCCTATAATTGCACCCGCGAAACCCAGTTTAGGGTATAGAGTTTCTAGCCATAACTAACTGTTGCAACGCCTGCTATTGGTCTAGATAAAGCAGATGAAGGACAAGGGCGCGGCATATCCTCACCATTATATGAGCAATAGACATCATCACCATCACGCCTTATCACTTCAACCCTATTTATTAAAGTTGTCCCCGTTATCTCATCATGACACTTATAGACTAGTTTATCGTTCTTTTTGAATTCTTCGTTCATATAAACCTCTTTTATTACAATTGAGGTTATATTATAACATACTTGAAAAAGTGCTATTTTGAGACACTTTAGGGTATAGCGTTGCACCCAAACATTACCCACCGATAAGATGCGTATTGTACAATACAAGGGAGGGTTTTGATTTCATGTACAGCATGTTAACCGCTTTTAGATACCAGAGGTTCGCTAGTCGACCATACACGACCGAAGCAAAACCCCTCATAGTGTTAAAACATCTACACACTAAAAGAACTACGCCACTATCGTTTTGTTTGCACCTCCCTTTAACCAAAGTCGAAAACATGACTTTGATCAAAAGAACGCGCCCCACATTATTTATATGAAATGGTTTGATGATGTTTAATAGTGAGCAACGCGAGTCTTTGAGCATCAGCGAAGTATTCAACAAGCGAAGCGCGTTAGGCTTGTTGTTAGTCGTTTTTTAAGCATGTGTTACGTTGGAGTTAAGCGTATCAGTAACCCATTGTGTAAGCTTTTTACCGTCTTTTTGTGCAGCTTTAACCCATTGGGCTTTTGTTGCTGGATTAATTCGGCAGATTAAAGTGCTGGTTGCTTTTTCTTGATCAGATTTTGCGGCATTTTGATTGCCTTTATTTGCATGTGTCATAGTCCTACTACCTCAAAAACGATTATGGCAAGCACCACGCCAAGAGTGCCGTAAATGAAAATTTCTTTAAATGTATTACGTGTTTTATTTTGCATATTAACCTCTGTATTGGTTAAGTGAGGGAGCCGAAGCCCCCTGCTAGTTATGATTTAAAAAACTTAAGTAATAACCCTGTCCCTGTGAAAAACAGCGCAATGATTAATCCTTTACGCTTTAACCTTTTGAGCTTCAAATCTTCTTCAAGATTCTCAATCTCTAGGGTCAGTTTTTGTTCTTCTAATTCATGCATGAATTTTCCTTTCTTAGTTGCTAAGTCCCGCTTAGTCGGACGAGTTGCTTAACTCATAAATACATTATATATAATTTGTTTTGTATATACAATACTATTATTAGAATAGTTTGGCTTTAGGGGTTGGGGTCTAGGGAGCAACGGAACAGAAAACCCGGTTAAGGAATACTCTCTCGCTTAAGTAGTCGCGATATCGTTGCTGGATGAACATTGAATAATCTGGCGGCGTCAGCTGCTGTTTTCTTCCCAGAGTGAACTAAGTGAAGGACTTCTTGCTGCTGGGTTATAGTAAGTTTTGGCCGCCGACCACCGACACGCCCTTGTTTACGTGCTTCATCTAATCCATTTTGCGTACGTTCACACAACATAGCGCGTTCAAACTCTGCAAACGTCCCTATGATTTGCATCATCATGCGTCCACCTGGAGTACTCGTATCAATCACTTCGGTTAAACTCCGAAATTCAGCGCCTGCCAATACCACTTTCTCCATTAAAAATAACATATCTTTAAGAGAGCGAGATAACCGGTCTAGCTTCCAAACGACCAACACATCCCCTTTGTGCAGCCGACTTAACAAGTGATGTAGCTCCGGCCTATCCCATCGACCACCCGAGGCTTTTTCCTGGAAGAGTAATTCGCACCCTGCCTCTTTTAACGCGGTAATTTGTGCCGATGCATCTTGATCTTGAGTCGAAACTCTCGCATAACCTATCAACATTGTTGCATAAACCTATTGCTATTTAATGTTATTTTGCAATATATTTATGCAACACGCAACGCCTTTAATTAGGGGTAGTCTATCAGCATTGCATAAACGAACGTTTGTGCAACTATTTCACGGTAATCCTGATGCCCGTTAAATTTCTTACACCTGAGCAATATGCTAATTACGGTCGGTACGTTGGGGATCCAGCTCCTGATGAGCTAACACGCTATTTTCATTTGGATGATGCGGACCATTCGGTAATAAGTGTTAAACGTGGTGATCACAATCGGTTAGGTTTTGCACTCCAACTCACTACCGCCAGATTTCTTGGCACTTTTCTTGAAGATCCTCTGAAAGTACCTAATGCTGTATTACAAACGCTCATTCGACAACTAAAAATCATCAATCTGGATCAACTATCTGATTATCGTTATGCTGATCAACGGTGGGAACATGCCGCTGAGATCCGAAGGCGATATGATTTTCGTAATTGGACAAACCCAGCTGTTGGGTTTCGTCTGAGTCGGTGGCTCTATGCCCTGTGTTGGACTGGTACAGAACAGCCTGGTGTTCTTTTCGATCGAGCTACTACCTGGATGTTAGCGCATAAAATACTTTTGCCAGGTTGCACTGCTCTCGAGCGATTTGTAGCTCATTTGCGAAACCGCGTTGCAAAAAAACTTTGGAAGAGGCTTGGTCAAGGGATCACAAAAGCTCAGAGAATTCGGCTAGAAAATTTATTAATAGTACCACCAGATGGCCATCGTTCATGGCTCGATAAATTGCGTAAAGGGCCTGTACGAGTTAGTGGACGATCTCTCGTACAAGCAATTAAACGCCTACAAACCGTGCGAGATTTGGATATACAGCTGACAACTCCTAGAGGAGTTCCTTCTAGTCGACTAGCTTCACTCGCACGCTTTGCGGGTACGGCTAAGACCACGGCCATTAAACGGTTACCTCAGAATCGGCGCTTAGCTACTTTGGTGGCCTTCATTCACTGCCTAGAGGCGACAGCCCAAGATGATGTCATTGAAGTACTTGATGCACTACTTCATGAGTTTTTCTCTGCGGCAGCTAAAGCAGATAAAAAAGCACGACTGCGAAGCATAAAAGATCTTGATCAAGCCGCTATCGTGTTAGCGATAGCTTGTCGCCCCTTACTCGACATGAAAATTACAGATAACAATCTACGTAAAGAAGTGTTTGATCTCACTCCATACGACATCCTATCTCAGGCATTAACGAGTATCGATGCGTTGGTACGACCTCCAAATGACGTTTACTATAATGAACTGGATGCGAGGTATCGCGCGGTACGTATCTATTTACCAACCCTGTTACGACACATCCAGTTTGGGAATAGTCCAGCAGGTAAACCAATCGTCGCGGGGTTTGATTGGTTACGCATTAATGAGACGCATGCCAAACAAGTACCGGCTCCCCCAAAGGACGTTATTACTAAACAATGGCAGCGTCATGTTTTATGTGAAAACGGTAGCATCGATCCTAGGGCTTATACATTCTGTGTACTTGATGGACTGCGTAAGGCAATACGCCGTCGTGATGTTTTCGTAACTCCAAGTTGGCGTTACGCTGACCCTCGTGCAGGCTTACTCACTGGTCGAGAATGGGAATCTGCACGTCCCATAGTTTGCCGTAGTCTTGGACTTTCTATTGACCCTGAACCTACGTTAACGGCGCTGAGCAGAGAGTTAGATCAAACCTTCCGTGCTGTTGCTGCGCGTTTACCAAATAATCCAGCGGTGAGATTCGAAACCGTGAAAAACAAGAAAAAGCTAATTTTGAGTCCTTTAGATAAATTAGAAGAACCAGACTCTCTTTTAGTGCTTCGTAAAGAAGTTCTTGCCAGATTACCAAGAGTCGATCTTCCTGAAATTTTATTAGAAATATCGGCTCGTACAAAATTTACTGACGCCTTTACCCATATTACTGAGAATAATATTAGAGCACAGAATTTGGATACTAGTTTGTGTGCGGTATTGTTAGCTGAAGCCTGTAATACAGGACCTGAACCCTTAATAAGGGATGATATTTTAGCGCTGCGACGTGATCGATTATCTTGGGTCAGTCAAAACTTTATGCGTGACGATACTATCATTGCAGCCAATGCAATACTCGTGGCAGCACAAAATGACATTGCATTAGCACATGCTTGGGGAGGTGGTGAAGTAGCCTCTGCTGATGGAATGCGATTTGTTGTGCCTGTACGTAGTGTGCATGCGGGACCGAACCCAAAATACTTTGGGTTCGGTCGTGGTGTCACTTGGTATAACTTATTGTCGGATCAATGCTCAGGTCTGAACGCGATTACTGTCCCTGGAACATTGAGAGATAGTTTAATCTTACTGGCAGTCGTTTTAGAACAGCAAACTGAACTACAACCCACAAAAATAATGACTGATACAGGGGCCTACAGCGATGTTGTTTTTGGATTGTTCCGACTGTTAGGTTACCGATTTAGTCCACGTCTGGCGGATGTGGGAGGTACTCGTTTTTGGCGTATTGATGCAAGCGCGGACTATGGTGAACTTAATTTCATTGCAAAACAGCG
>JAWUWK010000018.1:0-11692 GCA_034111875.1 Gammaproteobacteria bacterium | reverse complement strand
GTCTATTACCCCGCACACTGGCTTCGAAGGCGAAGTGTATGTGTTAAGTAAAGATGAAGGTGGTCGTCATACGCCTTTCTTCAAAGGTTATCGTCCACAGTTCTTCTTCCGAACAACAGACATCACAGGTGATGTTCAATTACCAGAAGGCGTTGAAATGGTTATGCCTGGTGATAACGTTAAGATGGTAGTCGAGCTCATTAACCCCATCGCGATGGAAGAGGGTTTACGCTTCGCTATCCGCGAAGGTGGTCGTACTGTTGGTGCCGGTGTAGTGTCAAAAATTACTAAGTAATTTTTGACCTTCAGGCTTGATGCTTAAGTGTCTATTATAAAAAGCCCTCTCGCGAGGGTTTTTTTGTGCGGTTGCAAATATGGTTAACCCTAAAATTATCGAATCTAGCGAAAATAATCCATAGAATATATTGTTCACTCGACTTTTATGTTTAAAATTAAAGATTAATCGCTAGCAAAGCCAACAGCTCTGAAGCGATTGTAGATCACTAAACCACCCTTTCCAGCTGACCATCCACCCAATCATCGAGCGCTTCTGTATATACATCAGTCAAACTGTTTCTAATGGGGACAATATTGTCGGCCCCCAGCATATTAGCTTCTTGTAGGAAATAGCCTACACTCCCATCAGGTTTTTGTAATTGAAGTACAAAATGTAACAGCGCTGCCAATCGGGGTGTATCTGGCTGATTTTTAAGACAAGAACCTAGAAGCTTTAATACTAGTTCAATGTCCCCATTTCGAGCAAAGCATTCTGCGAGTGAAAATGCATGCTGATAAATAACTGCATATTGCGGAAACATATCTGCAACTTCTAGGTAGGCTAATGTGTTTTCTCGCGTCCCAAGTATTGCATCTAAAGGCGCTTCTACTGATTCTTCTGTGGAGATCGTATTGAAAGCAGCTATAGGTATGATGGGAATCCCTTTAGCGCTAATATCGTTTAGATAATCTACTGCTTTATTTCGGGCGGTAACTATCTTATTTAATAAGTCGTATTGACATGGATATTTTAAACAAGCAACTTCAAACCGCGTTACTTTGGCTTTTTGTGTTCTAACATATGAAGCTTCTACTAGGGCTGCAACTAGGGTTGTATGGTAGCAAGCCTCAAAGATTTTTTCTCTATCCATGTCATCACTAAGTATCGCTTTTGTTGCATCAGATGGTGGCGTATAACCCTGCTCATGGCGCTGTGCCCGAAACAAATTCAAATAGGCGCTAAGATATGCTTCATCAACCCCTTCAGTACATAGGCCTAAAATAATAATTTCGCCTAATACATCCCAGTCAGCTTTCCTTGCAAATTCAGGCAGTAAGGAATTTATTATCTGCAGGCATTTTTTATTTGCTGGATGACTTGTCGCCATTTTTTTACTACCGAAATCATTTGCATAGAATAAAGTGTGAGTGATGCTATACGCTATGTCTCGATTGATAGTGAGTAGGTTACTACAATTAGAAAGTGATGTGTCGGTGACAAATTCTTGAACATTTAATTCTTTGCCTGTATGCATAGCTAAAAAATAATGCTGGTCCATCTTACGGTAAGGGACGACTTCCGAGGCGTCAGGATAACCAGATTCTCTGGCAAATATGATGGTTTTCTCATGTTCTAAAACTGTAATCCCATGTAAATCTTTAAATACAAAATATGGCATTAACCATGCCCAAGAAGAGCCTAGATTTTTTCTAGCAATCTCGATTAGTTCTTCGCTTTCTATATACTTTATTAAACAAGCTTTCCAGCGTTTTACTATGTCATTATTAAACACGCCATTACTCTCAAGTGCACGGTAAAGCAAGGCTAGCTCACCAACACGTTGTAGCAATTTTCTATCAAATTTGGCATTTTCTAAGGGTGGTAAAAAAAGATCAAAATGGTCATCAAGCCATTTGAGTGTTGTTGCATTATTAGCTGTCATGAAGTTACTCCGTAGCGATCATAAAAAAGGGGGCTTAGAGTCCCCCTCTACAATTCATGGTTTATCTGTGATGGATCTCACCTAAAGTTTCGAGTGTATTTCCTCCCTCCTTCAACACAAACCAAGGGCCGATCAATTCTCCTCCCGCCGCCAATGATGGACCTGAAAACTCTTGTCCGACCTTAATAATTTCATGCAGTGTGACGTCTCTATTTACAACGCCAGCATTCACGAGCACGCCAATTTGTTTCTCCGAAATCGTAGAGTTTGCCTCCAGAGCAGATTCTTTATAGGCATACCAGGGCCCTACCAGTTCTCCTCCAGCGGCTGAGATCCCTCCAAGTTCTATAATTTCCCTATGCGCATCAAGCAGAACGCCTACGTTAATCTTTGAGTCAAAGATTGAGCTTTGAGCGAGTGGCGTATAATTCTTTTTTACACGAACCAATGCTATCTTACTGCTGATCACGGATTTATCTTTATTTGACATAATCATTCTCCTTATGTATTTTTTAGCATCGAAAAGTAGAGGCCAATGTAAGTTAGTTTCTCCAATAAGATTCTCAATATAAATTCTATTTGTTCACAAACGTCACAGGGGCTTATATATACTGCTGCAAATACAGTATATCTCTCACGAGCTGTGAAGTTCGAAGGGGTAAATTAAGGGTTTTCTGGCTATGGATCACCTAACATGTTGGGCATTAATAATAGCTATATTTGGTACCATAACAGTTGCCTAAGAGCTTGGAGGATTTGGCCGATCGTAGCGAGAAATCTCAGATTTGAGGTAAAAATTCGATATTTTGTGACCAATAGCGCGCTATTCAACGATAAAGAGCTTGAAATATGACTTCATTCTGGTGTGTAGCTTTAGATTTGTGGTGAATCCTACAAGTTCTAGCAGTTAGAAAGCTGCCATTCGAGAAAAAAAAGAAATCAAGAATATGATAGCTATTACGTCATGGGTTTAAGCGGTTTTAAATTAGCAAAAAACATAAATAAATGGGCAAAGACATAGGCCGTTAGCTCTGTTGTCTACAGGCAATTGAGTGGTAGGGGCTGCGTGAACAATGTAGAAAAATCAATGTAGCACCTGACCAATGGTTTAAGTGAGTCGAGATAGATCGAAAAATGACTGGGGGATAAGTTGGCTATCTAATAAACTGAGGTTTAAAAGTGGGCATATACAGTTTTGAATCTTTATTCATTGGCCACATAAAGATTAATCATGCAAAGCTCTTCGCCAATAGAGTATTAAAAAAAGTCAAATATGGGGCGTAACTTGGGTGAAATATTATGTGGGAAATAGGGCTGGCATTGTTGGTGCTAAGATCGAAAAATTATTGTGCAGTTAGCACCAGGGTAACTGTTTTATGACCATGTCAAGATCCCTCTTTAATTGCCACTTCCTGCTTAGGCGGTTTGTTTTAAATAATCCTGAATCAGTGACTTCTAGAATTAGAGATTTTAGGTTCATTAATTATAGTGCTGCTCTTTAAAAACTTGATCTTAGTTTATCAGAATTTAGTGCACTGACTCTTCATCATCGATTTTTTTCATATAGCACGACTACTGGACTGTTATTTTCTCACTCTTTTGAGTTTGAGACACACTTATCCCTCGTGTGAACACGAAACAAAAAAATGCCTGTGATCCTTTGATCTACCTAAGTACTACCGTAAACAGTGCAAAAGGCCTTGAATCCAGGGCAGTGTTTTCCAAACCGAAGTGTCTGCCGTCGACCACTGAGTATCAGCCTGCAAGCCATGCACATCAGTTCCTGCATCACTGTTTTCCAACGGCGACGCTTGGCTTTAACCTTTAATAAATTCCAGATAGAACTTCGGGCAGCAATCTATCTTGCCAGCTGCGTCATAAAACTATCATCTCAATGTCATAATTTGCCGTTATATTGCAGCTGACAATCACGGTCACATTCAACGGGTGTTGCCCAACAATGGAGTTTTTATAAACGGGTAAATACCAGATTTTTCGTTTAAATACTGGCTATTAAGGAGCGCCTATGTCGTTGAAATTATTTGATCTAGACGGGACATTGCTGGATTGCGATACCTCATCATTGTTTTGTCGCTACTTGGTTGATAAGCAATTAACTAGCGATGAAGATTTTTAATAAAAGAACAGCAGTTGATGTTGAAATACACTAATCAGCAATTGCAAATAGATGACAATATACGGTTCCAGCTCTCACCGATGCAGGGATTTAAGATTGCTAAGGTGGACCAGCTGGCAGCGGAATTCGCAGGCATTGAATTGGCAGAAAAAAGGTGAAGGAAATGCATGAAGTAGTAGAGACAATAGCGGCTGTATACGCCGCTCAAGGCAATCACAGTTACGGTGAAAATATTAGTCAAATTGAACATGCAGTGCAATGCGCGGAGTTAGCCATAAGAGACAATGAATCCCCACAATTAATAGCAGCGGCATTAATGCATGACATAGGGCATTTATTGGCTGCCACAGACGTGGCTTTCGGTAACTATCGACACGATGCAGTCGGCGCGGATTACTTAGCCAAGTACTTTCCGGCAGAGCTCACTGAGCCGGTCAGATTACACGCTCAGGCTAAGCGCTATTTGTGTACAGTGGAGCCTGGCTATTTTGAGCGCTTGTCTGAAGCTTCGGTAGATTCGCTCAATCATCAAGGCGGTTTAATGGATCAACAAGAGCAGCTTGAGTTTAAGCAAGGGGTTTTTTTTCAGCAGGCAATCAAGCTGCGTCGCTGGGACGACGAAGGCAAAATCGACGAACTGAGTAAACAAGGTTTTAATCACTATCTTCCATATATAGAAGATAGTCTAACCAAGAATTAACATAGGAAATTGCCATGATAAGTCGACTGCAGCAGGACCAGCAACAGCAACAACAGTTTTTATAGCAGGGCTATATATTACTAGCCGATGGATTGAATCATCAGGCGATGCAAGCACTTGAAAATAGTAATCAGCGAATGTATCAACAGGCTGAAAATATTTTGGCACAAGTGGCAAAAAGCAAACAGCCTCTGCCTGAGTATTATAGAGAGGCAGTCAATGAACTGATTGTAGTGCCGGAAAAAGAAGACCCGCGAAAAGTCTGTAGATACGAATATCTAAGGGCTAGTAATAGCTATATAGCGGATCAGTTAGTGCCCTTACTACAGCAACATATAGAATCCCTTAGTGGTGAAAAATTTGTATTATTCAAAGACAAATGTAATGCTAAAAACCCTGGTGGTGGCGCTTTTGAGCCTCATCAAGATGTGATTGCCTATGATAAATTTGCCCCGAACTATCATATCACCGTGGCAATATTTTTAGATCAATCCACCTTGAAAAATGGCTGTCTGCACTTTCCGCTCAATTATCGCGATGACTTGCGCGGACTTGATCTGAAAAATGTCACTACTAGAGCGGGGATATTACCAGTGCTACCCAGTGAGAAGAGCGCAGAGAAAAACGGCAATATTTGCCAACAGGTCACAGAACTAATTAACTGGCAAGCATTAGAAGCTAAGCCCGGCGATATCGTTATCTTTGACTCTTACGTACCGCATTTTTCTTTTGAGAATAATTCTAAGTATCCTCGGCGCGCTATGTTCTTTACTTTTAACGCCGCGGCAGATGGTGATTACTACGAACAGTACTATCAAATGAAACACCGCGAATTTGATAACCCGGCATTTCATATAGCTACACCTACCTCTCACAGTGAAGTGGTTTAATTACTGACGTAAACCCAAAGTGTGCTCTGTGATCTTTGTTAATTTAGCTTGGCACACAGCGGGTGTTCTCCCTCTGGTAATTTATTAAAGAGGCCATTTTTTAGCCATAGCCGTAAACAAATAATTCTCCTTATATCCGATGTCATGTTCCTGTTACATATCTGTCACCCGGCTGTCATAAAAATCTTTGATACTGTTGTTGTAGACCAGAGCCACTGCCGGCTCACTAACCATCGACATGACAGCATTGTAAATAGGGGTTAATTATGAAATTTATTGCTCGCCTTAGCGTATTAGCGCTCTCGATCACCAGCGCTTCACTGGCATTTAGCGTCAACGCCACCACAGATCTAACGGTATATACAGCATTAGAGGCTGATCAGTTAAAATCTTATGCCAAAGCGATTTAGTCAACTAATCCAGATATTAAAATCCGCTGGGTTCGAGATTCTACTGGCATTATCACCGCGCGTTTGCTGGCCGAAAAAGAAAACCCTCAAGCTGATGTGGTGTTGGGTCTAGCCGCGACTAGTTTGCTAGTACTTAAAGATCAGCAGATGTTGCACAGTTATTCTCCGGTCGGCGTGGAAAAGCTCAGTAAAAAGTTTATCGATACAGGTGCATCACCTTCTTGGGTGGGTATGAATGCATGGGTAGCCTCTATTTGCTTTAATACAGTGGAAGCGAAAAAGGACAATCTCACTAAGCCCACTAGTTGGCAAGATCTGACACGTGCTGAGTATAAAGGCCATGTAATAATGCCTAACCCAAATTCATCTGGAACAGGTTTCTTAGATGTTTCCAGCTGGTTGCAAAATTTTGGTGAAGCAAAAGGCTGGAATTATATGGACGATCTTCATAACAACATAGCCCGCTACACTCACTCAGGGTCTAAACCTTGTAAATTAGCTGCTTCAGGTGAGACCACAATTGGTGTTTCTTTTGCCTATCGCGGCGCAAAGTTGATGACTAAAGGTGCTCCAATTGAAGTTATTTTTCCCAGTGAAGGTTTAGGCTGGGATATGGAAGCGGCATCAATTGTCAAAGGGACTGACAAGCTAGCGGCAGCTAAGCAGCTAATGGATTGGGTGGCTACCCGCTCTGCCAATGTATTATTTAATGAAAGCTATGCAGTAGTTGCTATGCCAGGCGTTGCCAAGCCAGTTAAAAACTACCCCATTGATATTAGTGAGAGAATGATCGATAACGATTTTCAGTGGTCGGCGCTTAATCGCAGTAGAATTCTGGCCAAATGGCAACAGCGCTACGACAGCAAGAGTGACCCAAAATAAACTAGCCCTATAAAAAGTAATCATTACCATACACAAATGTTGACGACACAAGTCGATAATCGCGCTGGCGACTATCGACTTTAAGTTACCCAACATAACTAGGTACAAGCTGTACTGATTCAGGCCGGCAGGGATGCCAAAGCGCTTACAGCCATAACATATTAAAGATTCGACTATTGATGTTGGCGAGCGACCACGGAGAAAAGTAATGCACTCCCCCTATTTGAATATATCTCATTTGACTAAAAACTACGGTAACTTTACAGCATTGGAAGATATTTCACTGCAGGTTGAAGAGGGAGAGTTCGTCTGTTTCCTCGGTCCATCAGGTTGTGGGAAAACCACTTTATTGCGCTCAATTGCCGGTTTAGAGCAAAATACTAGCGGCACGATACATCAAGCTGGTAAAGAAATTAGCCAACTGCCACCACAGTCGCGTGACTTTGGTATTGTATTCCAGTCCTATGCACTGTTTCCCAATTTAAACGTCAGTGACAACATCAGCTACGGATTGCGCAACAAAAAGCTAACCCGAAAAGCGGCTCAGTGGCGCGCGAGTGAGCTTTTACAACAAGTTGAGATGCCCGGCGTAGAGCTTAAATATCCCGCACAATTGTCCGGAGGACAGCAGCAGCGAGTAGCGCTGGCCAGAGCATTGGCTATGGAGCCGGGGCTGCTATTACTGGATGAACCGCTGTCTGCTTTAGATGCACGGGTGCGCGCGCATTTGCGACAAGAGATATGCATGCTACAGCGAAAGTTAGGCATCACTACAATCATGGTGACTCACGATCAGGAAGAAGCTTTAACCATGGCGGACAAAATAGTCGCGATGAATCAAGGTGTGATAGCACAAATAGGTACCGCGAGACAGATTTACCAACAACCCAATAGTGCTTTTGTGGCTAATTTTATCGGTTGTATGAATATGCTGGCGGTCAGTGTCAAAGGGCAACAATTAACCTTCTCGGCAGGACAGTATCTATGGTCAAAGGATATAGCCTCTGACATTAGTAACGGTCATTTAGGTTTCAGACCTGAGCAAGTAAAAGTATTGCCACCTGACCTTAGATCGATACCGGCGCAATCGACAACTGGCCTGCAGATAGCAGCAACAGTTATCTCCATTACCTTTATGGGCGCGTCCATTCGACTACGGTGCTTGGCACAAGGCTGTACTATAGAAGTGGAACTACCGCCTAGTGAACCCTACAGCGCAAAAGCTGGTTCAGGGGATAAAGTGTTGCTGACTATTGAGGGGGATAAATTACACTTTTTTGCCAACCCATCTCAGCAGTCTACAGACAGTCCCGCCGCGCTAGTAACAGCCATTATCGATCAGCCATTAATACAAGGTGCAATATGAACTTAGTTTCATCTGTGCTGCCAGCTAAAATTCAAAAGCTAGACCTGCAAACTTGGCTACAGCGAGGGCTGTTGATCATTGCCTTATTGTTTTTGTCATTTTCACTATTACTGCCTTTAGCTAATATGCTGTTCAAGAGCTTGCAGAATAAGCAGGGCGAATTTATTGGGCTGACAAATTTCAGTGCATATTTTAGTAATTCAGCGCTCTATAGCTCAATTGCTAATTCATTGACAGTAGCTACTATTAGCACTGTGATTGTCGTCAGCAGTGCGTTTGTTGTTGCCTATACATTAACCCGCAGTGCAATTGTCGGCAAAGGGGTATTTAAAATCATCACAAGTTTGCCATTGTTTGCCCCTTCATTATTGCCCGCATTGAGTTTGATTTATTTGTTTGGCAATCAGGGGGTCTTGAAAGGCATCTTGCCGGTTGAGTCCATATATGGGCCAATGGGGATAATAATGGGACTGTGCTTTTGGATGTTTCCCCATGCGTTAATGATCATGGTGACGGCATTTTCCAATAGTGATGGCCGTCTTTACGAGGCGGCAGCAGCTTTGAAAACACCAGCCTGGCGGGTGTTTTTGACAGTGACTCTGCCCAGTGTCCGCTACGGATTGATAAATACCCTATTTGTCTGTTTTACTTTGGCTGTCACCGATTTTGGCGTCGCTAAGATAATAGGTGGGCAGTACAATGTGCTGGCAACAGACATTTACAAACAAGTCATTGGTCAGCAAAACTTTCATATGGGTGCAGTAGTGAGTGTGGTGTTGCTGCTACCCGCGCTTATATCCTTTTGGGTTGATCGCAGAGTGCAGCGTCAGCAAACGGCTCAGTTAAGTGCTAGGGCGGTGCCTTATCAAGTACAGAAAAGTGTCATAAAAGATCGGCTTTTACTGCTCTTTTGCGGCTTGATTAGCCTAGTGCTCTTGACAATTATTGCTATGGCGGTTTACGCATCGCTGGTGACATTTTGGCCGTACAATCAGCAGTTAACATTGGCAAACTACCAATTTGAGGATATGGACGGCGGTGGCTGGGATGCCTATTTTAATTCCGTACAGATGGCTTCATGGGTGGCTGTATTAGGTACTGTGATTGTATTTATCAGCGCGTATTTAACCGAAAAAGTGAATATAATGAATAACTGGCGAAAAGCGCTGCATTTTCTTGCTATGTTACCTATGGCGGTACCTGGCATGGTGCTTGGTCTGTCTTATATATTCTTTTTTAACAGCAGTAATAATCCATTACATTTCATTTATGCCAGCATGGCAATTTTGGTGCTCAATACCACCGTGCACTTTTATACCGTCTGTCATTTAACAGCGCTCACCAGTTTAAAGCAGATAGATGCCCAGTTTGAGTCTGTCTCAGCTTCATTGAAAGTGCCATTTTATGTGACATTTTGGCGTGTAACACTGCCCTTATGCCTACCTGCCGTGTTAGATATTTCAATATATTTGTTTGTTAATGCGCTGACTACTGTATCTGCAGTGGTGTTTTTGTATTCGGCTGATACAGCTCTGGCTTCAGTGGCGATAATGAATATGGATGAAGCGGGAGATACCGCGGCGGCAGCGGCGATGGCGGTACTGTTAATGGTAACGGCGCTCTCGGTAAAAATTATCCACTGGCTATGCAGTAAAAATATACTGTCTAATACGCAGCGCTGGCGTAGCAGATAAAATTTGCCAATCAAGAACGCTGAGAGCTAGGCCTACTTGGCAATCAACATAAGGGATTAACTGATGGGAAGAAATCACAGCAAGAGCAATGGCGCTATTCAAGCAATTATTATGGATTTTTCGACACTACCGTTATTTTGGATCGCTAGCACCAGTGCATGGCTTTCAAAGGCTGTTTAGCAGTGAAGGCATAGAAGTGAGTGAAGCGGATGTACGAGTGCCAATGGGAGTGGAGAAGCGTGAGCACATTCGCCAACTCACATTAATGCCGTGCATAGCGCAATGTTGGCAAACAAGCAAAGGAGACAGGATTACTGAGGTAGATATCAATCGACTTTACGCAGCTTTCCTGTCTATGCAGTTGGCAGCCATCGCTGAAAACAGCACTTTGATACGAGGGGTATTAGAATTAGTCGCCTGGTCAAAACAGCAAAAGATTGAGCTGGGTGCAAACACCGGCTATACAACACAAATGATTTCTGGTTTGGTATTGTCCATCGCCGAGCAGGGATAGCTCCTGAGAGTATCGTCTGCGCAACGCAAGTGCCGAGGGGTAGACCGTACCCATATATGAGCATGCTTAATGCTATCGAATTAGGCGTTAAATATTTAACCTCTAGTGTGAAAATCGATGATACCTTGCCGGGTATAGAGGAGGGCAGAAATGCTGCAATGTGGGCAATTGGCGTGGCGATAGTGGTAACGAAATCGGTTTGAGTCTGCCGCAGTGGCAGAAATTATCGCCTGTAAAGCAGAAATCATTGAGAGTGAGGGTCTATGAAAAGTTGAATAGTGCAGGGGCGCATTATGTTATTGACAGTATTAGCGGAGTTATCACAGTACTAGAAGATATCCAGAAGCGGCTACAAAGAGGTGAAAAGCCATAGCGGTAGAAGATCTAAAGGCACTGCCAAGCATCCAATCTAAAATACTGGCGAGTGGAATTCACCTTTTGAATCAATATGAGGGTTTGCCTAGTAGTTGATAGGTACTATAAGCATAACCTGAAAAACCTTGGTGCCAAACTCACTTGCGCAAACGTCTTTGCCGAAAAGCGTCAAACCAAGTGCTTCATCGATCATATAATAGTGTTTATCTATAAAGAGTCCTTCAATAGCCGACAGAAACTACTTAAATCGGCTAATAAGTACAAAAAACCATCAATAAAGCGCTAAACCGGACTCTATTCAAATTAATTCCAGCTAATTTAATTAAATAGTTGACGTGATCGCTGAGGTCTATATAATTCGGCTCCTCGCTTTAGGGAGTCCCTGAACAACGAGAACGGATCAATTGTAACATGTAATAACTTATTGTTTTTACAGGTTTTAATTTTTATTTGGTTAAGTTTTAATCAGGTTTGACGGTTTTAGTTTCTCAGAAATTAAAATAAAAAATAAACCAAATAATGATTGACTTAACGAGGCGCAAATATATAATACGGCCTCACTTAAGCGCAGCAGCAAACATCAGTTGCTAAGCAAGTAAATCTTGCAAACGTTTAAGACTTCTTATCTTAATCGATAAGGAAACGCTCTTTAAAAATTTGGTCAGATAATTCGTGTGGGCGCTTGTCGATAGAAGCTACAAAAGCTTTTATAGCATTGCCAATAACTTAGCTACTTAGGTAGTAACGTTGATTGGCAAAAATCAAGACAAGTAACCACGTGAAA
>JAWUWK010000017.1:0-44583 GCA_034111875.1 Gammaproteobacteria bacterium | reverse complement strand
TAGACAGTATCGATCAAACAGTGGTCAATTTTTTTACGCAAGTCATGCAAATGGATAGTTTTGCCCTACGGCAGGAAGCCCTAGAGTAAAGGGTAAACTGATTTTAAGTGGTAAGAATGAACTCCGAAACTTGAGCTGTAAATAATACACCCAAAAGAGTACTCAAAGGTGCCTGACGCAGTATTATTAACCTTCAGAGGGAAGGTTCAGAGAGAAGGTCCGGAACTCAAATATAGCGCTACAATTTAGAGTTAAAAATAATGAAGCTGTATTTAGCTGATAATTACCTCATCAGATCATCCTTATTACCTCTTCGTATGCTAAGCTTTTAGCTACTATACAACATAGGGTTAAGCAGTACTGTGTATTAGGTCGTTGTGATTTAGCGGTTGAGGCGAAAAAAAAGTAGCGACGAGTTTGGAAGTATTTAACCGGCATAGTAAGCTCAATAGACTAAGACGAGAGACAATGATTCAGGGAATAGAAAAGATAAAGTCCATCGCTAAAGCGGCTGGCAATAAAATACTCGCAGTGTATAACTCTGATTTTTCAGTGAGTTTTAAAGAGGATCAAAGCCCGCTAACTGAAGCTGACTCACTCGCGCATGAAATTATCTGCACAGCGCTGTCCATGATTGCGCCAGATATTCCTATTGTGTCTGAAGAGTCTAGAGCGCAAGAGATCACAAATCGGTTGTGTTGGACACGTTACTGGCTAGTAGATCCTCTGGATGGAACCAAAGAGTTTGTCTCTCGCAATGGCGAATTTACGGTTAATATTGCCTTAATTGAACAGGGGGTTCCCGTGCTGGGTGTTGTTTATGCGCCAGTCTTAGATCTACTCTACTGGGGGAGCGATGTCGGCGCATTTAAACAGTCAGCAGATGGTCATGTTGAGCAAATATTTGTTGCCGATCCCCCGACTAAAAACAGTCTTTGGCGAGTGGCGACTAGCAGATCACACCTCAATGAGCCTACAAATGCCTACCTTCAACAATTTACCCACCGAGAAATTACCTGTATGGGTAGCTCATTAAAATTTTGCTTAGTGGCTGAAGGTACTGTCGATATCTACCCACGATTAGCGCCGACGAGTGAATGGGACAGTGCGGCGGCACAGGCAATTGTTGAAGCGGCAGGGGGGTGTGTTTTAGAGTATCCAAACTTAGATCCACTGCGCTATAACCGCCGTCATACTTTGTTAAACCCAAATTTTATTGTATGTGCTGACACCCCTTTGTGCTGGGTTTAGACATTGATCCGCGATGAGATAGACAAGTTACATGAATAACACAAATTTAGTTATGAAGTTGCGTCAAAACGTATCTCAAGGGTTACGCTTTAAGCCTATTGTTCACTTAATATTAGCGACGTTGGCAGTGGCGATCACCAGTAATGCTAATGCATTTCAGTGCTCAATATTTGAAGGCGAAAATGCCACCATACCTTCATTCAAAACTGAGATTGCTGAATTGAAAAACATGCACAAAAGTGGTCGACACATTAAAGTAATAGTGCCTAAACGAGGCCCAGTTCAAGAGTTTAATCTAGACGAGTATGTGAAAGGAGCGAAGACCGATAGCGAAGTGAAAGCTAAATTGTCAAAGGTGGCAGGTAGTAGTCTAATCTATATTGACTTGTATCCTATCGAAAAGCGCTATGAAATACGTATAGGGTTGCTTACAACGGACTTAAATCAAGTCATTAAACCAACGGTATATGCTAACTTTAGCTATAATAATCAGCACAATGAAGTCTATGACTTACAAAATAAAATAGCCGTTTTTTGCAACTAGAAACTAACCCACCTCGATTTTAATCTCTTGTAATTTATCGGCGCTATAGGCAAGCCAATGCTGGTTGATGTCAGACATCTCTTCGTTGAGCCACTGATGAAAGTTTTTAATTTTTTGATACTGGAAATGACTTTCCGGAGCGACTAAATAGTAGGAGTATCCCGATTGAAAGTAGAACGGTAAAGGGCAGATTAGTTGCTTTCTATCGAGTAACTCATAGATCAAACTATACCTTAATAATGACATTCCCTGTCGCCCAAGTAGCGGTTCAATCAGCATCGTAGAATCGCCAACATGTAGTTTTGAAGGCTTAGTGGTGATGGGAATACCGACCTTTTCCATAAAAGGTCGCCAAGCTTTTTCAATATCAACTCCCTCATCAGTCAGCAGAGGAATGTTGACAAGTTGTGAGGCCATATCTTTATCTGGATCGATCAACTTCGGATGGCAGACAGGCAGTAGATAGTCGTGATGGAGTAATTTAGACTCATATCCAGGGTAAATACCTTTGCCGTAGCGAATCGCCAAATCTATCTTGCTTTCGCTAA
This sequence comes from Gammaproteobacteria bacterium, assembly GCA_034111875.1. GTDB lineage: Bacteria > Pseudomonadota > Gammaproteobacteria > Pseudomonadales > Balneatricaceae > Rs1. The sequence goes on along the minus strand of JAWUWK010000017.1, from coordinate 42,240 downwards.
AAGATTCCACTTTTAATGAAGGCGATATACGCAAGCTAATGCCTTGATGTCTATTTTGAAAATTTATTAATTTAGGCATTAACCAGCGACTTGCGAAAGATGGCAAGGTGGTAATGGTTAACAAATCAGGATTGGGGTCGTCGCCTAAGCTTGCAAAGCCCTCCTCAAAAGATTCAAAACCTTTGACGATATAAGGCAAGAGTTTTTTACCTTCTTTAGTGAGCGTTACTTCTCTGCTAAGTCTTTCAAATAATTTAACATTTAAACTTTTTTCTAAGCTCTTAATCTGTTGGCTAACAGCCGCTTGAGTAACGAACAGCTTCTCTGCTGCAAGTTTGAAACTCATGGATTCGGCGGCTTGGCGAAAGAATTTAAGTGCCGTTAGTGGCATGCGTTGTTTCATGAGTTAACTTTTTCTTAAGTGAGAGAAGTTTTTATCGTTTGTCAGTATCCGGTATTTAGTTAAAAATAGCCACAGTTGTCAATAACAACCCAAAAAAAGGATATGCATCATGAACTATGTAAATACAGACATAAGTAAAAATAATATAACAGCAGATATCGCTGATTCAATTGCCTCTGTGATAGGCAGAATCTTATTAGTTTTGAAAAAATCTACAACAGTGTTGGCTAAGAAAGCCCCGACAGTGATCACTGAGCCTGCTGATTACTATGCGAAATCACCGAAAAGATCGACCCATGCAGTGAGTATTGAGCGTGAGCTTAAAGCGCAAGGTAACCTATGGTAGTCTTACAGGCCCTCGCTTTAGAACAGGCGGGGCCCTTCACCTGTATCAACCCTTAAAATGTCCACTGCGAATACTTCACTAGAGGGTGTTTTGAAAACTAATCTACTTGAGCGCTCGCGTATAGCTCTTGTGCGCTGTAGCTCAATTCTAATGAAGCGCGCTGCTTTCGGGTCATGCCCTTCACTACTAAAGCGTAAGATCTATCAATCATACGTTCAATTTCGCCATCCGGCAGGCTGTTGTCAAAGACTATCGTGTTCCAATGTCGTTTGTTCATGTGATACCCAGGCTTAATTGCATCAAAAATATCCCTGAGCATAAGTGCTTCTTGTGGATCACATTTTAAGTTCATATTAGTTGTCTTAGACTCTTTTCCCGCTTCCACTTTGAGGCCGAGAGTGGCAAACATTTTGTGCTTTATTTTGAAAACAGCTACCTCGAGACCGAACGGAAAACTCTCTCTCGCTTCAGGTCTCGCTAATAAATAATCACGTGCTTGTTGATAATCCATTCTATCTCCCGTCGAATTTGGGTTGAATAGGGCGTTTTCTAAAACTGACTATTTAGCTTAAACCTGAATCAGTGACTTCACTGCAGCATCGAGCACAAGCTCTTGACTCTGGCTCAAACTAAGATTCTTCAATGCCACTGTAAACCAATAAATGCATACTATATCTACTTTAAAATCAGGGATTAAGTTAAATATAGATCCTCAGACTTTCGAATACAAGGAGTCCGAATTAGGTAATTATTGAGGTCATAATGGATGGATAAAAGCAAAATTAAATATTATCTTCAGCCACCTTTGAACCTCCAGTTTCTCTGGATTTAAGCAGTAAGAGAAGCGGCGAACAAGTCTTAAGCGCCCCTAATGTGAAGCATAACTTGCGATTGAGGCAAAGATTTCTAACGCTCTGGTAGTATTAAAAAGATTAAAAACTCGGTCAATAGCCTTTCTCAGAACCTACATCACGACTCGTCATTCACTTACTATTCGACTACTTAGTTATCCACAGAGAAAGTTTGGGGACTTATTTGCTAATGCATAAGTGAATAGCAAGGCTTTATCGATCAGAGTTTAGAGATTGGCTTGAACAGAGTATGGTCAATTGTTAATCGCTATCAATAATTAAATGTTTAAGCTTATCAGATGAGCTTTCCCATTGCTGAGCATCTTCTGGTGGCGCTTTAATTTCTGTTATCCTTGGCCATACTTGAGAGAGTTCGGCATTTAATTGAATAAACTTTTTTTGATCTTCAGGTACATCGTCCTCTTCAAATATGGCATCCACTGGGCATTCAACAGGGCATAAGTCACAATCAATACATTCATCAGGGTTAATCACTAAAAAATTAGGGCCCTCATAGAATGCATCAGCTGGACATACTGCTACACAATCAGTGTATTTGCATTTTATACAACTTTCGGTAACAACAAATGTCACGAGTTTTCCTTTTTTTATTGACTCAATAAGCCATGTTTAGGTGTTTATGTACACGCTATCATACTCAAGTAGCACTTTAATATAAACAAAATCAATTGCTGATTTATCTCACTATACTCTTCAGGTAAAATAAACGTATTTTGGTATGTTGTTATGGATATGTATGCTGCGCTTAACCAACCTTAAGTTAGACCTCAATCACCCGCCTGAAGAATTAGAGCAAGCAATTTTACACAAATTGTCAATTAACGCCGATCAGCTACTGAGTTTTAACGTCTATAAGCGCGGTTATGACGCGCGCAGAAAAAGCGCCATTATCTTAATCTACACCATTGATATAGATACTTGCCTTAATGCCGCGTTGTTAGATAAATTTGTAGACGACACTAATGTGAAGATAAGCCCAGACACTCGCTATCACTTTGTGGCTCAAGCCCCCAAAGTCTTAGAGCAACGGCCTGTGGTTATTGGTTTTGGTCCCTGCGGTCTATTTGTTGGTTTAGTGCTAGCGCAGATGGGATTCAACCCAATTATTTTAGAGCGCGGTAAAGAAGTACGTGAACGCACTAAGGATACCTTTGGTTTTTGGCGTAAAAAAATATTAAATACCGAATCCAATGTTCAATTTGGGGAAGGGGGCGCAGGTACCTTTTCTGATGGTAAACTTTATAGTCAAGTAAAAGACCCAAAACATTATAGTCGCAAAGTATTAAAAGAATTTGTGGAGGCTGGTGCCCCAGATGAGATTCTTTATGTCAGTAAACCACATATAGGTACCTACAAACTGGTGACTATGATTGAAAAAATGCGCGCGAAAATAATTGGATTGGGCGGGGAAATTCGATTTGAGCAACGTGTTGATGAGATTTTATTTGAAGATGATTTAAGCGCCGACAATAACGCTGAAAAACATAGCTCAGAGAAGAAACAAAAAGTAGTAGGCGTTAAGCTTTCAACAGCTGAGGTTATTCAGACCAATCATGTAGCATTAGCTGTTGGTCATAGCGCGCGAGACACTTTTGAAATGCTCAATGAAAATAACGTATTTATGAAGGCTAAACCTTTTTCGATCGGCTTTAGAATTGAGCATGAACAATCGGTTATCGACGCTGCTCGATTTGGTAAAAATGCAGGTCACCCTATTTTAGGATCTGCAGATTATAAGCTTGTGCATCATTGTAAAAATGGTCGCTCTGGCTTTAGCTTTTGTATGTGTCCCGGTGGAACCGTGGTCGCCGCTGCCTCGGAAGAGGGGCGTCTGGTCACCAATGGTATGAGTCAATACTCGCGTCATGAACGCAATGCGAATAGCGCTATTGTTGTTGGCATCGACCCTAAAGATTTTTCTTATGGTAGTGATGAAGATGAAACTGGAAATTTATTAGCTGGGGTTGGATTACAAAGACGACTTGAAGAGTTTGCCTATAAGCTCGGTGGTGAGAATTATAATGCACCCGTTCAATTGGTTGGCGACTTTTTAGCCGGCAGGAAATCAGGTGTGCACGGTAGTGTAGAGCCATCATACAAACCAGGTGTTACTTATTGTGATTTAAGTGAGACATTGCCCCCTTATGCAATAGAAGCCATTAGAGAAGCCATACCCGCTTTTGAAAAGAAAATTAAAGGCTTCGCGATGGAAAATGCAACACTGACGGCGATTGAAACCCGCACATCTTCGCCTATTCAAATCACCCGTAATATTGAAACATTAGAGAGCTTAAACGTTAAAGGTTTATATCCAGCTGGAGAGGGAGCTGGCTATGCGGGGGGGATTCTATCAGCGGGTATCGATGGTATTAAAGTCGCGGAAGCTATCGCTCTGAATATGCTGAAAAGTTAAGATGTAACAATGTTCTCCCAATAAATATTTTATTTGAATTCAAAGCAAAATAGCTTTATCGTTTAAAATACAAAGCACTTAAAATAGTTATCGGTTGCCGTCGCAGGTAGGACCGTTTGCCAGCAACCTCACAGCACTGTTCGTAAAGCGCCATCTTGGCGCTTCTTTGGTGCTTTTTGTCTTCAAGTGATTGTCAGCGCAGAGAAATACCTGAAACGTTTGAAATGTTGGCGTTCAAAACTTTTTTACAGTGTTTGTTTCATAGTGTGCCATTTGATTCGAAACATCAGTAGGCCAATATTTGTATAGGTTCAGGTTGCTTTGGAACTTTTGGTCTATCCTTAAGTTGAGATCATAGGCAGCAGCAAAGTCACCCATAAATGCTATCTGTAAAGGCCGTCTATAAAGTTTCAGTCAGTTAAATTATGGTCTTTTTTTGACTGATTCACTGCGTCTTTTAGCTATATTTCTCTCTTGAGTCAAACGCCTCAGCGCTTTATGCTGTTTTAAGTTTAAGTTTAAGTTTAAGTTTAAGTTTAAGTTTAAGTTTAAGTTTAAGTTGAACCCGATATCGTTTGCTCTTTCGGGCTTTGAGTTTATGAGGGTTATCATGAGAGTATTTAATGTTTTTAACCAAGGCCAAGTTGAGAATATGGTCGACTTTATTTCAAAGCTTGATTTTAAGGATGGCAAAAAAACGGCGCGTGGTCTTGCCAAAGATATTAAACACGACCAGCATATTATTGAAGGCAGCCACGAAGCACAGAAGGTAAGACTAAATAAAGGTCAGATGCTGGTTTACCCTAAGGAGTGCTTTACTAAGTCAATTTCGTCACTGCTGGTGAACGTCTATGCATTTTCGGTTGGTTGAGTTGTATAGTTCTCGATCAGGAAGACTGTGAAGCGCTGTTCAAAATGACCCGTGAAATTAACCGACTGTCACAGTATGACGAAGACCCTGCAGAGCTCAATGAGCTCATCTATCCTGTACAGTACTTTAGGCTTGCTGATCCAGATAGTTCCTCTCTAAAACCGCCTCGCACTGTTATTGTTCAATCCTGCTGCTATGCCACAATTTTAGGATTAGTTTATGGCTGTTGATATAGGGGAACGCGTTCGGCGTCATCATCCCATTAGCGAGAAATTATTCGCGGTTATCAAATAAATTATAGACACAAAAAAGCCCAGGCTTTCTCTACTAAAGAAGGTCTAGGCTTAAATGTAAAGATGGTGCCCGGAGGCGGAATCGAACCACCGACACGAGGATTTTCAATCCTCTGCTCTACCGACTGAGCTATCCGGGCAATCTTTAAATCCACAAGCTAAATTTCTGAGTGCTTGAAGAGGCGCGTATTAAACCCTTATCTTGGAGTGCTGTCAATAAACAATATTAACAAAAGCCATTTTTTTAATTTTAAGCTATTTCTTCTCGGGGACATAGCCTTCAACGGTGGCGTAATTACTTGATTGTAAAAAGTTACTCATCTCTTCTTGGAGCATAGCTCTGCTGCTGGGGTCCATCATGTTGAGGTGTTTTTCGTTAATAATCATGGTTTGATGGTTGGTCCATTCTATCCAAGCTTTTTTAGACACAGTTTTGAAGATTACTAACCCTTTGGGACCTGGGTAAGGTGGACGGTCTAGCCCTTCTAGCTGTTCTTTGTATTTAATACACATCACGGTACGCATACTGTTTCCTTTAGATCAATATTGTTGCAAGAGTTTTTTAACCGGGGTGGCTAGGCCTACTTCCGCGGGTTGCGCACTGTTATACCAAAGCGTAGGCAAAGCTTCCATAATTTGTTGGCTGTCGGTGTTTAAGCTGATTCTAACCGGCGTGATATCTAAATGGAAATGGCTAAAGGTATGACGCACAGGTGCCAGATATTGTGCTGTGTTTATATCGACATCTAAACCGTATTCAGCCTTAATATCGCGTAAATCAACTATTTGAGGTAAACTCCACAAACCGCCCCAAAGGCCGCTAGGGGGGCGTTTATAAAGTAATTTTTCAGCCTGTTTATTTTCAATAATCAACATCAGTGTCTGACGCACAGGGAGGATTTTTTTCGGCTTTGAATAGGGAAACTCTGCGACTCTGTTTTGCGCTTTTGCAGAGCAGCCACTGAGTAGCGGGCAGTGATCACATTTTGGTTTACTGCGGGTGCACATTGTGGCTCCCATATCCATCATCGCCTGAGTGTAATCCCCTGCGCGAGTATAGGGTGTGTTGTGTTCAGCGAAATGCCATAATTGCTTGGCAACCTCTGTTTTGCCTGACCAGCCTTGGACAGCGTAAAAACGAGCCAGCACGCGCTTGACGTTACCATCCAAGATGGCGGCTCGGCGGTTGCTTGAGATAGACAATATTGCCCCCGCTGTCGATTTTCCGATACCGCTTAAACCTTCCAGTTCTGATATGGAGAGTGGGAATTCACCATGATAGTGGTTGACTACTTGATTCGCTGCTTTGTGTAAATTACGTGCTCTTGCGTAATAGCCTAAACCTGTCCACAGGTGTAATACTTCGTCGATATCAGCTGCTGCGAGTGCAAACACATCGGGAAATTTTTCGATAAAACGTTGAAAATACGGAATTACAGTAGATACCTGAGTTTGCTGTAACATGATCTCAGAAATCCACGTTGGGTAAGCCTGTTTGCTTTGTTGCCAAGGTAGGTCGTGACGACCGTATTGGTCAAACCAAGCCAGCACGGCATCACTGAACTGTTCTTTGGTGTAGACCTGCATAGTCAATTAAAACAGCCCCTTTAGAGCGCCTTCAAGTTTGTTTTTGATTTTGTCTTCAAGTTTCTGCTCTATCTCTTGTTTCTTCTCCTTGATGGAGCCGCCTAATTTATTTTCCAGTTTTGCTTTAAGCGCATTTTTAGCAATGTCCTTCAACACGCTTAAATCGGGCTTGCACAGTGTTATCGGATCGTCGCTAAAATTGCCTTTACAGTTAACAGGCCATTCAATCCCTTGAATGTTATTATTTACAGAGCAGCTTTTCTTAAACAAGTTATCTTGTATTTTTAAGCCAACGCGATAATTTAAGGCCTGTAGAGGAAGGTTCACAGTACCTTTACCGGCGACACTGATCGCATCTAAATCGGCTTTAAAGTCGTTGTTACTGACCACCCCGTTTTTAATCTTTAAGTTACCATTGATGCTGGCGAAAGGTGTCGATTTGTCGACCGCTTGAGTTGTACCAGCCACTCCTCCAAGAGAGGAAATATTATTGATCGTCTGGCACATGGTTTGAACAGCATTTATGCCTTTAATCACTCCGTCAGTCAGTGTAAATTCAACCTTGCCATTCAAGTTGTTGACGATGCTGTGTATAGACTGGCCACTTGCAGTTAAGCTGCTGTTGGAGGCTAGGACTCCGGTTAAAGCATCTGTTTGCGCAAAATTACCCAGCATTGGACCCAACTGTAATTTACTTACCTTGTTGCTAATACTTAGCTGTAAGGTTTTTTTACTGGCATCTAAAGCAATCTTGTTATTGATGTTGCCGCCATAGGCGTTCAAGTTAAGTGTGCCAATATTGACTAAGCCATTTTTGGCCTCAATATTGAGTGCAAATTTTGAAATTTCAATACTCTGATAACCAATGTTGTCGAAAACTAAAGCGCCTTTTAAGGCTAAACTTCTTAAAGTCTCCAGTGGGATAATATTGTTTTTAGAATACCCTGTGGCTGCTGGTTTAGGCTTTTTTTCACCATTAGTCGCAGGTGCGCTCGCCGGATCGTTACTCGGCAAGTAACGGTCCAGATTAATCGAATCACCTTGTAGGTTGAAAGCGACTAGGCCATTACTTAAATTGTAACTCGCGCTACCCGCAATTTTAGTGTCATCTACGCTGAGTAGTAAATTATCGAAATTAATCTCTGCCACGGAGCCATTAATTTTAGTCGTTAATGCGATGTTCCTCAGGCTAGCGTCATCGCTGGTTGTAATAGCCGATAGTTGCAACTGTTGCATCAGCGTCTTCAAATCAAAGCTCTGTAGCGCCATGTTTCCGCTCACTTGATCAAAGGCTGCACCTGATAGACGCAGTGCCCCGGAAGCTTGAATCCCTAAGCTGTTCAACTTTAGATTGTCGATACTGAGTGCGTTTTCGACTAAATCAGCCCTGATGTCTGCGAGTAATGACAGTTCAATGTTCTGATCTGTAACGATACTAAGCTTGCTATCTAGTTGAGATATTTTGAATTCTTGGTTAGCTAGATCAATGAAAAAGTTTGCTCGCAAATCTGCACCGCCAGTGAACAGTTTTTTACCTGCTTGAACGACTTCGGCATTAAACTGCAGCTGGGCATTAAAATCTTTACCTAATACGATTCGATCGGTAGTCAAGTTTAAATCGCTAATGTTTGTCACATCCCCTGTGGTGTTGTCGCTATAGGTGACCTTAGCGTTAAGGATAGAAATACTTTCTATATCAATATTTTGGCTGGTGTTGCCTCTACTTGTAGCGCTGGTCTGTGTTTTGTCGCTTGTTGGGGTTTGCTTAACTGTCTGCGTTTGCGACTGCCAATTGTTACCTTGTTCACTTTTAACCAAGGTTAGTTCCAAACCATCGATAGTCAGGGCTTTCATTTTAACGTCGCCAGATAACAGCGGCATTAGCATCACAGAAACAGTTGCTTTATCTAAGGAGGCAAGGGGCTCTCTTCCAGGAAAGGAGGCCTTAATGGCGGCAATATCTAAGCCAATCGATGGGTATACAGACCAGCCGATATCGCCATTAATCTGCAGGTTGATATTGGCGTTTTTTAGCGCGGCTTGTTGTATCTCTTGTCTGTAATCATTAGGGTCTACAAACAGCCCCAAAATAGCCCCTGCAGAAATAACTAAGCCAATACCTACGACTACTACAACAGCTAATATTTTGAAGAATTTTTTCATCTACTTTCCTTGTTTTTATTGATTTAACTTCGAGACGTTTTGTAGAGTGACTGACAATATGTGTTTTAGAGCCTAGACTTAAAAAATGAGTAAATAGTTGCTAAATAATTAGTCTTTACATTCATTCCAAAACCTATGGCTCAGTCTCTGCGACCCTTATTTTTTAGCTGCTACTATTGTGCCACGCCTATCATAAAAATGCTTGCCGATAAGCGTTAACAGGATATAAAAAATCAGTGCAGTTGACTTGTTCCAACAGTGATTGTCGAAAAATATTTATCGGAGTTTGACTGTTACACTCAGCTACTTGGCTATATACTTGCAATGCTAATTTTGAATCGTGTCATTACAAAGGTGAGCAAGAATGTCTGAGCGCAAGGCGACAGTTAACAGAGAAACCAATGAAACCCAAATTACAATCACTATTAATTTAGATGGTACGGGTAAATTTCAAGCCGATACTGGTGTGCCGTTTTTAGAGCACATGATGGATCAAATTTCTCGTCATGGGCTCATCGATATTGAAATTGATGCCAATGGTGATGTCTATATTGATGATCATCATACCGTTGAAGATATCGGCATTACATTAGGCCAAGCCTTTCATAAAGCGGTGGGTGATAAAACCGGCATTGTCCGCTATGGACACGCTTATGTGCCATTAGACGAAGCATTGTCGCGCGTTGTCATTGATTTTTCAGGACGACCTGGTCTGTTTTTTAACTGCGATTTTACCCGCGGTAGTATCGGTCGATTGGATACTCAATTATTCTGGGAGTTCTTCCAAGGCTTCGTCAATCATGCCGGCGTGTCATTGCACATTGATAATATTAAAGGCTTTAATGCCCATCATCAGGCGGAGTCTATTTTTAAAGCATTTGGCCGCGCGTTGCGTATGGCGCTCAGTGTTGACGAGAGAGCCCCCAACCAAATGCCTTCAACTAAAGGAAGTTTATAGACATGAGCAGTGTTGCCGTCATCGATTACGGTATGGGTAATTTGCATTCCGTGGCGAAAGCGTTAGAACACGTGAAGCCAGGAGTTGAAGTCAGAGTAACCAATGATCCTGTTGTGATAGCCGATAGTGATAGAGTCGTCTTACCCGGTGTTGGAGCAATTCGCGATTGTGTCGCTCAAATGCTAGCTTGTGGGGTTGATCGTGAAGTCGCAGATACTCTTGCAAGTGGCAAGCCTTTCTTAAGTATTTGCGTAGGATATCAGGCGTTGATGCAGAGCTCAGAAGAAAATGGCGGTTCAAAATGTTTAGCTGTTTATCCAGGTGAAGTGAAACAATTTGCTAGTGGCATGACCGAAAATCAGCAGCGTTTGAAAGTGCCGCACATGGGCTGGAATAGGGTTACACAAACTATAGATCATCCACTGTGGCATAACATCGCCGATCAAAGCCGCTTTTACTTTGTTCACAGCTATTACGTCAAAGCGCAAAACAGCGATCAAGTGGCGGGTAAGTGCCATTATGGGGTTGATTTCGATGTTGCCCTGAGTGATAAAAACAGTTTTTGTGTTCAATTTCACCCGGAAAAAAGTCATACCGCTGGTTTGCAATTGCTGAGTAATTTTTTAAACTGGAACGGCTGTTTGTAATTTAATGCCTTACTCTCTGCAACAGAGATTAAAGCCAGTTAACCTAAAGTGAAAAAATAATGGCATTAGCTAAAAGAATTATTCCCTGCCTTGATGTAGAAAATGGTCGTGTAGTCAAAGGCGTAAAGTTTCTTGATATTCGCGATGCGGGCGATCCTGTAGAAGTTGCCAAACGCTATAATGAGCAAGGCGCCGATGAAATCACTTTTCTTGATATTACCGCCACACATGAAGGGCGCGACACTATGGTGCACACCGTTGAGAAAATTGCTGCCCAAGTGTTTATCCCACTCACCGTCGGCGGTGGGATTCGCAGTTGCGACGATATCCGCGCTATGTTGAATGCCGGTGCTGATAAAGTGTCTATTAACAGTGCCGCTATTTACAATCCTGAATTTGTTAGGGAAGCTGCCGACCGCTTTGGCTCTCAATGTATCGTTGTCGCCATTGATGCTAAAAAGGTATCTACGGATGGCGAGTCCGAGCGCTGGGAAATTTTTACTCATGGCGGACGAAAAACAACTGGCATCGATGCAGTGCACTGGGCCATAAAAATGGCGGAGTACGGTGCTGGAGAAATATTGTTAACGTCTATGGATCAAGACGGTGTTAAAAGCGGTTATGATTTAGGTGTCACTCGGGCTATTTCAGACGCAGTTAACATACCTATTATTGCCTCTGGCGGAGTGGGCAACTTGCAGCACTTGGTCGATGGTGTCAAGCTCGGTGGAGCGGATGCTGTATTGGCGGCCTCTATCTTTCATTTTGGCGAATACAGCGTGCTTGAAGCTAAAGATTTTATGCAGGAACAAGGCATTGAAGTTAGGCTTTAAAATAGCTTTCTAGCAAGTTTATCAGCTTGATTAATTTTCTGTAAAAGGCAGCTCCAAGCCGACTTTAACTCTGTCCATGACCACATTAGTCTGAAAATTTCGAATATTGGCATTATCAAAAAAGTGTCTGCGGGTGAAAAATTCATAATCATCCATGTCTTGTGCCGTGATGATTAAAATGAAATCTGAGTTGCCAGTGACGTAATAGCACTGCTGTACCATTGAATTAACTTTCATGGCTTTTTTAAACGCATCCATTAAATCTGCGCGCTCTCTTTCAAGAGTTACTTGTACTACCAGAGTAAGTGGTCTATTGATTGATTTAGGATTAATCACAGAGATATCGGCAGATATGATGTTTTGTTGACGTAATCGTTTAATCCTGCGCTGCACTGCAGCGGCTGATAAACCAATTTTTTCGGCTATGTTTTCACTGGTAATGCGGTTTGAAACTTGCATAATTTTAAGGATCTGTTTGTCGAAATCATCTAAAGGTGCAAATGTTGCTGGTGTGTTCATATGATCAGCCTGAAATTGAAATATATGGATTGATGATAATCATCGCGAAACGATAAAAAACGAGGCTATTCAGCAATTATAATCGATACGCGCAGAAAAAAGGTAAATCATGCTCAAATAATAGCGTCATTAAAATTGAGCCTGGTAATTATTGACGTTAGAAACAGCTTGTCACTAATGCCAAAAAAAGATCATCAATATTGCGTTATTTCCAAACTGCACAGCGCAGAAAACACTTAAAGAAGTAGAGAACAAGTCCAAGACGCCGCTGTCGTTCAGGATAATTTTTGATTGAGGCAATCACAGGCGCTCTGGTTGTGATACGAAAACCATTAACAAAGAGTGCGAATCATCCTGAATGCCACGTAGGGTCGGTATCTAAGCTATTAACTCATTTGTCAGAATGCTCGTAAAGGACTAGCCATTCACTTCGCATCCTTTCGCAGATTTAACCGCTTAGTTGTCCCCAGGGAATATTTGGGGATTTTATTCCCTGCTTCCCTAATACTAGCCCCTAATTTAGCGATGAATTCACTTAAGCACTGTCTTTATCGTCGAAGTTTTGGCGAGTTCTTTTATGTAAGTGTAATCGATAGGCTCAAAGTGATAGCCCCATCGGTCTACCAACGAAGAAGCTGACAGCGCCTCCCAGATTAATTAGTTCTCGGTCAATGTTTGAAAAGTAATAAAAATATTTAAATTAAGTTTGCATTCAGCTTAAGCTCTGCTATTATTTGATTAGCATGTTTAATGCTCTCCTGAGCCCCTAGCTGATAAGGATGTTGGCTAAGGGTTCCGTTCATTGTATTTACTTCCTCAAAGTTTAATATTACTCAATATCTGTTTTTATTCTCGCTCTAATAGCTCGTTGTATCAAGCCCAATGCAGTGAGTCGGTTGGTGCTGGTTTTTCTTGTTGAAAAAATAAACCACGAGATAGCGACAGCAAACGACGATAGTGACGCCAGTAGTAATGCTAAGTTGTAGTTAAGCTAACCCAGAAAAAACTAGGGAACTCGAGGTTATGCCGATATTGTCAAACAAGACAGCGGTCGTTTGCATGGTAGCCCCACCAATGACTAAGGGAAAAAAAAGGCGGACATAGTGGCGCTCAAACGATTGGGAATTTGTCGGCTGATTGTCCAATAACTGAAAAATGTTATCGTCTCGCTAAACCAATGAATAGTACTGTAAAGCTGAAAATAGACTCACAAACACCGTTATATAACGCATTAGACAAAGGTTAACTGGTACTGAAAATAAGTAGAGCGCCGGTTTATTGATCTCGCTTAACGGCTCAAGACGAAACAGTTGATAGCAGATTAATGGCAATAAAAAAATATAACTGGTCAGTTCAAATATGACTATCCCTTTATTAAACTTTGAGTGCGGGCCATAGGGGTATTAATCACGTTTACGGCGATACCAATGGTTAGGATGAACCCAGTTGGTGGTACGGTTTTAAGTTCAAAAAAAGACCAGTGAGTGTAGATAAAGCAAGCTAATATATAGCTGTGCAAAGTAAAGGCTATGGTCCAAATCCAAATCGATGGCTCAGACGCCAAACTCTTACTTGTCGTCATCAACGTCATAGATATAGTGACAAAAATAGGTCCTGAATTGAGATCGCACGGCCATTGCCACAATGTGTTGTTAGTACCGAGCAACTTAATCGACATTAAAGCAATCAACGTTAATGCTAAAGCTGTGCTGGGTATTTGAAAAAAGCCTTGGCTCGCATAGAAGCTTCTAAGTTCCGACCAAAACCTGCCATGGCAAAAGCTTGACCTATTAAACCTAGAGGTAAATTATCTTAAAGCGAGTAATTTTTATTATCATCTCTAAGGTTCAAAGCCTCGCATTAGCTGCTTGGTTAGCTCAGTGGCTGAAATGTTTTTGCAACCTAGACTGTTCTTACTGCACCATAAAGGTGTGAAATCATTCTTGTCGATCTTTTCGGCTGCCTGTCTTAGTTTGGTTATCGCAATGCCTGCCAGTGGAAAGCTAGGTGCGATGTCGCTCATTGGGCCCAGTTCGCGTATGCCTCTGTTGATTATTCCCCTGGCGGGCCTGCCGCTAAAAATATTGGTCTGACAAGTCTCGCTGGCTTGATCTGATGCCAGTGCGCGACGGTGTATCTGACTTGTATTGGCCTCATCACAGAGCAAATAACTGGTGCCTATTTGCACGCCACATGCGCCGAGCAGCAGCGCTGCTTTGATGCCCTTTGCATCTACAATCCCTCCCGCTGCAATCCCGGGAATTGAAAGAGCCTTAACGAGTTGAGGTAATGTGCTTAGCGTGCCCTGCTGTTGCTCAATCTTTGTTTCCAGAAACATCCCACGATGGCCGCTCGCTTCGACCCCTTGGGCAATAACAACGTCTGCTCCCTTTTCTTGCAACCATAATCCCTCCTCAACACTTGTGGCAGTGAATAATATGATGGCTCCCCATGCTTTTACTTGCTGTAATAATACCGCTGCAGGTAATCCAAAATGAAAGCTGATAATAGGCGGAGAAAAAGGCTTTAGGAGGTCAATAATCTGTTGATTAAATGCTGTTCGCGCCGACCCTGAATCTGTGCTTGCAGTGAGGCCGAATTCTTTAAAATAAGGTTGTAGGATCTCTTCCCAGCGGGCTAGTTGCTAGCTTTATGGAGTAGGTGGGCTGTGGCAGAAAAAATTTAAATTATAGCTATTGACTTGATGAGCTTTTAATTGCTCTATTTGATGGATTATTTGTGCGTCACTAAGCATGGCGCAAGGAATAGATCCAAGGCCGCCGGCGGTAGTGACGGCGATGGCTAAACGAGAGTCTTGTACGCCGGCCATTGGCGCTTGAATGATCGCCTTGTGTACATTCAACACAGCAGATAAGTCCATAAAAAGTCCATAGAAGCGGCAGGGAGACTGCCGTTATAGCTGGTCAGGGATAGGCTTACTAAATACTGGCGGACTTAGAGGTGCCAGGCATTGAATAATTGGCGCTTTTTTCTGCTGTGGTCTCTTCCGTTTTGGTTTCATCGGTCGCTAGCGGATAAGGCAACGGAATCGCCGGCGCATCGTCTTCGGTTAAATCCATAGCCTTTTGATTCATTTCCAGCGCCCTTTCATGCTCCCCTAAGCTCTCAAGTAATTTGGATACACCGCGATAGGCCTCGATAGTCGGTTCAAGTTCAATGCTCGCTTCGAAATGTTCTACCGCAACTTGCCAATTTTTATTGAGCATGGCCAATCTAGCAGCACACAAAAATAATCCAGCGTGTTGAGGTTGTTTCCTTAACCAACTGGCTACTAAATTGTAGTGCCTCAGGGTATCAGTGGTTTTAATCGTGCTGTATAAAGCAATTAGTTCAGGATTCCAATTGCCTTTGATATGTGAACGTAAAAATTTCTCTGCATCGTCATGGGCATTGGCCGCAATCAATTCCCTGGCATAAGTCAATTTCATAGCAGAGATTTGATTTAAATTGCTCGGTAATGCTTTCCAGCCTCTGGTTAGCGCTTTCGCTCTCGAATCAACAGAACTTTCTAGCGGGAGTTTTTTGACGACCCCAGTAAGCATCTGCGCATAGCAATTCTCTTCTAGTGCCGACAGCTTTTGGGCTGTGAACACTTTGTTTTTGCGCAAATTCGGTAATAAAGCGATGAGACCATCCCAATCTTGTTGGTTTTGGTGTAACTCGGCAAGCTCGCGTAATATTCCACTGTGTTTTGGCGCTAAGCTATGCAGGCGTTTTAAGATAATAAAAGCTTGAGCGCTATTGCCACGATCAATAAGTACTTCAGCTTCTTGTAGGCTAATACTGACTTCGGCTTCAGGGGCAATTTCACGTGCTTTAGCGAAAAAATCATCAGTGTGTTGTTGATTCCCCTGCTCGTGAGCGGCCTTGGCGGCGCCCAGGTAATTAATCAGTGGTTGCGCCGCCATTGGGGCTGTTTGCGATAACAAACGCTGCGCTTGCCACCAGTTTCCCTCCGATAGGGCGACTAAGCCTTTAAACGTGCGTTTTTGAGCGCCGTGAGCAATACGGCTTTTACGCCATCTGCCAAAATATTGACCAGGTAAGCCAATCCGAAAAAATAGATTTAACGCCCAATGACAAGCTAAAAAAATTAAAAAAGCGGCCAGTAAGAACACCCACACACTGGTTTCAATCGTCGTGTTGTTGTATGAAAAGAGTACATAACCGGGGTCTTGTACCATTTTCTCACCGACAAAGGCACCCACTGCTAGGAAAATAAACAACAGAATCAGTACACGTTTCATTAGCCTGCTGCTCCCGCTTTGATTTCAGTGCTCTGTTTTAAATAGCTTTTCAGGGCGTTGAGTGAGCCAGCAATGCTAGGTAGATCAACACTCACTTGTTGTTTCTTTAGCTCTGTAAGGCCCTTAAGTAGTCCTTGGGTGGTTCCGTCTTCTCTCTGAAAATAACGGTTTATTATTAACTCTGCTTTTTCAATGCTGCGTTGATAGGCGATCTGTTTACGTTGTAAAAGTGCCAATTGGGTTTGTTCAAATAGTATGTGCAAGTTCTGCAGTAAACCCGCTTGTTGGGCAGGGGAGAGCAGAGGGTCAATGGCACTATCTCTGTTGCTTATAACCACTAGTTTCTCAAGCTTGGCGCTGGCGTTGCTCCACACTTTAGATAAAGTGCTTTCAGAGACCTCTTTGGCAACATCAGTAGCGACTTCGTTGATTATCTGTGGCAATTGCTTTTTATCGGTAATAGGTACCAGCTTTAGTTGATTTATTTGGCCACTCAAAGCGTCTATTTGCAAATAGATGCCCTCTTGATCAATGTGTGTCACCGCCGCCAATGCGGTAATATCTGCTGCTAAAGCTTTACGTACCGAAAAGATCGATACATCATCCGTTTTGTGCAAAATATCATCCGCTGACTTTAATAAGGCCAATGCGCCAATAGGTGTGTTTTCCATCAATACTCTTTGATTGGCTAAGCGCAATAAATATTCTACTTCAGCTAATAGCCAGTCTTTACGGCTGTTTTGTTTTAAGCCTGAGGCTTCAACTTGCTGAATGCTTTTAGTCAAACGGTCTTGCAAAGCACTGATGTCATCAGACTTTTGTGATTCAGACGCCTGCAGCTTGAGTAAATTTGCATTCACTTGATTTAGTGTGGCTGTGGCTTTACTGATGCTGGCGTCTGTTTCTACTTTGATGCTATTAGCATTGGCATTCGCTGCGGCGACACCGGCAGTTAATTCTTTTTGCAAGTTGTCTATCGTAGCTCGTGCATTTTGCAGTTCACTATTACCGCTAAGCTGTGTTTGGTAATACTGAAAACCGACCACTGTTAGTGCAATAATAGAGATAACCAGTGCCAGCTTAGCGGATTTGTTATTCGGTTTTTCTAGGTCAGGTTCACTGCTCTGATTAACCGGCTTTTTCTGAGCCTTTGGCGCATTAGGTTGGATTTTTTTTGCCTCAGCAATCGGTTTCTCTGGGTTCGCTTTAGCTGGCTTGTCGATTGACTTATTGTTTTTCTCAGGCTGGTCAGCATCGGGCTTTTTGGTCTGTACAGCCGCCTTCTCGGTGACTGTCTCAGTGTTTTTGACAGTGGTGCTGTTGGTTTTGGGGCTTTCTTTAACGGTACTGTCTTTAACAGTCGTTTGCGTTTCAGTACCTCGAGTGGCTTGCCTAGGATTGCCCTCAGTTTCTGGCGTCTTGTTTTTGTCATTCGCTATTTTATTAGGTTTTTTCATCGTCAGCTTCCAAGCCTTTAACTGAAAGTAGCGCTGCCAGCATCGATTCATCATCGGCGGCGGCTGCTACGGTGATTTGGTGATATCCTTGTGCGGCAGCTATCTGTGCTACACGAGTACTAGGTACAATCAAATCGGTGGCGTGTAATGATGCTAGATCAAATTGTTGCCTGCTACCTTGTGCGATTGTGGTCAAGTTCTGTAATGCCTCACCGCTGGTGACTAGAATAGCGGATAAACCGGTGTTGTATAATGATTTCTCTATATTATGATCAGTATAAACAGGTATGACCCTATTATAAAGGACTGCTTCTGACACATTTGCTCCTCTTAAGGTGAGTTTCTCAGTTAACAGTGTTCTACCTGCACGGCCTTTGAAAATCAGTACTTTTTTTGCGTCTATCTGCTCAGCGATAAGCAGAGAGAGTAAAGCTTCAGAATCATTTGCGTCTGAGGCCACCCTCGCTTCAATATCGTATTCACTGAGAATATTTGCCGTGCTGTGGCCGATAGCATACCACTTTAATCGGATTGGAAGTTGTGGCCAATACTGATCGATCAATTCGCCTGCCAGGCGCGCGGCATTGCCACTGACGCATATGATAATGTCAAATAAATCCAAGTCCAATATCGTCTGCTTTAATCTGCCAAAATCCACCGTTCCCTCAGTAACTGGGATAATACCAATCGTCGGCAGTTGTAAAGGAATAGCCTTCAGCTCTAGTAACTTGTGACAGAGATTTGCCTGTTTGTATTCGGGCCTTGTGACCAGGACTGATAGCGCCTCTAGTGAACCTTTGGCCAGAAGTTTACTCACGCTGGCGGTAGACATCGGCGAGAATTTCATCTGCTCCCAACGCCAGCAGTCTCTCGGCCAACTCTACGCCGATCTTTTCTGCATCTACAACCCCTGCGCTAATTTCGTCACGTAAAACAGTTGAGCCGTCTGGTTTGGCGACTAAGCCGCGCAAGCGAATTTTAGTATGTGTTTCATTGAGGGTTGCATGGCAGGCAATAGGAACTTGGCAACCGCCTTCTAAACGCTTATTCATCGCCCGCTCAGCCAATACGCAATGTGCCGTAGATAGATGGTGTAGCGGTTTTAATAGCGCTAAAGTATGTTTGTCATCGACACGGCACTCAATTCCGACGGCCCCTTGCCCACCTGCTGGGAGGCATAGATCAATAGGCAGTCTAAATTTGATGCGCTCTTTTAGCTCTAAACGAATTAGCCCAGCGCTGGCTAAAATGATCGCATCGTAAATGCCTTCGTCTAACTTTCGCAATCTGGTTTGTACATTGCCGCGCAGGTCGATAATTTTTAAATCCGGTCGGTGTTCTCTCACCAGTGCTTGGCGTCTTAGTGACGAAGTCCCCACAATAGCGCCTTCAGGTAAGTGGGCCAGGCTTTTGTATTTATTGGAGACAAAGGCATCGGTGGGGTCTTCTCTGGGACAAATGACCGCCAAGTCTAAACCTTCAGGAAACTCCATAGGTAAGTCTTTCATGGAATGTACGGCAATATCAGCGCGTTTTTCGAGTATCGCAACTTCCAGTTCTTTAACAAATAATCCTTTGCCGCCAATTTTAGATAAAGGAGAATCAAGCCATATATCGCCCTTTGTGGTCATTCCAAGTAGTTCGACTACAATCCCCGGGTGATGATGTTCTAATTCAGCTTTTACATATTCTGCCTGCCACAGTGCCAATTTGCTTTCACGTGTGGCGATACGAATGACTTGTTGCGTTTGTTGCATAAAAAATCCCAATAATAGAAATGTAAACCTAATGCACTAAGATAATAAATCATCAGAAGACGGCCTAGTCGTATCTCTAGCTTCTGATTTTATAGAGTCGGCCAAAGGCAGATAAGTCACTTTTAGTATGTAAATACGCATTATCTGGTGATCTAAACATCATCCAACACATAAAATCAGCACAGGCTAAAATTGTTGAAAATTGTATCACGCTAAAAGCTTTATTGAAGCTCAAAACTGGTATAATCTCAGCGAAATTTTTAAGATTGTTGGTTTACTGTTCGTGCAATTATTTTAAGGAGTCATTATACCCAAGAAATGCTTTGGTATAAGAGGGCTTACATTGGTTAAAGACATAGCCCTTTGTGCTATAAAGCTGTGCCAGTAATAGTAAATCACAACAGCCAAGCCATATTAGCGTTAATATCATCTTCTAAAACTAGAATAGCGAGGGAATACATACCATGAGTAAAGAGACTAACCAGCAATGGGGTGGACGTTTTAACGAGCCAACAGATGCATTTGTCGCCCGATTCACCGCCTCTATTGACTTTGACCAGCGTATGTATCGACAAGATATTCAGGGCTCTGTGGCGCATGCGAAAATGCTCACTAAAGCCGGTGTATTAAGCCCGCAAGAATGTGCCGATATAGAAAATGGCTTGAGCGAAATTCAAACAGAAATTGAAAACGGTAACTTCCGATGGTCGGTCGAGTTAGAAGATATTCATATGAATATCGAAGCGGCACTGACCAAAAAAATAGGCATTAGCGGCAAAAAACTGCACACAGGTCGCTCTAGAAACGACCAAGTAGCCACCGATATTCGACTCTATGTACGCGATGAAATAGACAACATCTTAGTAGAGATCACGCGCCTACAACAAGGGTTATTGGGCCTAGCTGAAAGCGAAGCCGACACTATAATGCCGGGCTTTACGCACTTACAAACGGCCCAACCGGTCACTTTCGGTCACCATTTGATGGCTTGGTTTGAAATGCTCAGCCGTGACTACGAGCGCTTTGTCGATACCCGTAAAAGAGTCAATGTTTCGCCTTTAGGCGCGGCGGCTTTAGCGGGTACCACTTATCCCATTGATCGCCATCTAACCAGTGACTTACTCGGCTTTGATCGCCCGGCTGAAAACTCCTTAGATGCAGTCTCAGATCGAGATTTCGCGATCGAGTTTTGCGCCACTTCGAGTGTTCTGGCAATGCATCTAACCCGCATGTCCGAAGAGTTAGTGTTGTGGGCCTCGGCACAGTTTAATTTTGTTAACTTGCCGGACAGATTTTGCACTGGTTCGTCGATTATGCCGCAGAAGAAAAATCCGGATGTGCCAGAGCTAGTAAGAGGCAAAAGTGGCCGTGTCTATGGCCATTTGATGTCACTGTTGACCTTAATGAAGTCACAGCCTTTGGCTTACAACAAAGATAATCAAGAAGACAAAGAGCCATTGTTTGATACTATTGATACCATCAAAGGCTGCCTGCGCGCTTACGCTGACATGGTCCCTGCGCTAGAATCTAAAAAAGATCAAATGCGCGAAGCGGCATTGCGCGGCTTTTCAACAGCAACAGATCTGGCTGACTATTTGACCCGCAAAGGGATGCCCTTTAGGGATGCCCATGAAGTAGTCGGTAAATCAGTCGCTTATGGTATTGAACAGAACAAAGATTTAGCCGAGATGAGCCTGCAAGAGCTACAAGCCTTTTCGGCTGATATCAATGCCGATGTCTTCGAGGTGTTGACCTTAGAGGGCTCTGTTGCCGCGCGCGACCATATAGGCGGTACTGCGCCAAATCAAGTCAGGGCAGCGGTTAAACGAGGTCAACAACTACTAGTAACAAGATTGACTGAGTAACTGATGAGCGATAATAAGCAAGCCAACAATCCTCTGCACGCCAAAAAGCTGGCCGACATACTCGAAGAGCTAGTAGAGGCTTATGGCTGGCCGGCACTGGCTGAACGGATTAATATAAACTGTTTTAAAAGTGACCCTAGTATAAAGTCGAGCTTGAAGTTTTTGCGCCGCACGCCGTGGGCGAGAGCTAAAGTAGAAGCGCTTTATGTGCAGTATTTAGAAAACCCTTGGAATAAATCTAAGCGATAGTGCCGCTCGAGCGCAGTCTTAAAAGACCCCTTGAAATAGAAATTTTCAAGGGGAGGATGATTATTCTAGATGAATATCCACCATCAAATCATCGGCAATCGCTTCAATAGCCTCTTGTAAATCGTCTAGATCGGCGCCTTTTTTGACCGACACATGAATCTCTGCTTTAAACAACAATTCAGCAGACATAGAGCCTGATACAAGTTGGGTTGATAAGTCTTCAACGTTTGCACCATACTTGGACAAGACACTGGATATCTCATTGACGATACCAGGCCTGTCATGGCCGGTGAGCTCAATGTCTAAAGATTGATATTCATGGCCATCTTCTGTTTCATCGCTATGCATTTTTTCAAAAGAGACCAGCAGCCCTTGAGCGGACAATGCTTCAATGGCGGTGCTTAAGGCAGCGGCGTTATCAGCGGTGACATCGACGACTACAATGCCCACAAAACGGCCTGCCAGATGTGACATAGCCGATTCTAACCAGTTGCCATTATTATTTGAAATGGTGTTGGAGAGTAGCTCGACAATACCCGGTTTATCTTTGGCCGAAAAAGATAAAACAAAACTTGAATTCATAATTTTTCCCTCTGCATATGGCGACTAAATAGTCATATTGCACCTAAAAACGGGTTTTTACCAGAAGCTTGCAAGGCATTGGTAAAAAAGCACCGGTGGTCGGTAGGTTAAGGTCATTTTCATAATGAGTCGTGGCCTAAATGCGGTAACTTGCTCGGTCAGTGACGATGCCTGCTAAGGGGACGTCCCAACTTTCAACTTCAAGTTTGGCAACCTGTTGTAATTGGTGAGCGAGTCCTATCAGTAAAGGTGCATTTTGTAGCTTGGCGTTAGCCTTAAATGCAAAACTTCTATCGTAGTAACCCCCGCCCATTCCCATACGCGCGCCACTGGCATCGAAGGCCACTAAGGGCAGCAGCACTAGGTCTAGTTCGCTGGCTGCTATTTGTTTTGTATAGGGCGCGGCCGGTTCAAAAATCTGGTATTTGTTATGGCGCATGGGTGTGTCGGCTTGATAGTGAACAAACAAGAGTTGGTTGTGCGTGTCGGGGTCTAATACCGGCAAGTAGAGCTGTTTATTGTGCCGCCAGCAGTAGTCAATCACTGTGACGGGATCGATTTCACCGTCGGCTGCTAAATAGAGGGCAACAGTAGTGGCGTTGCAAAATTCAGCGTGGTTTTGAAGGTTGGCCAAGAGCTTTTCACTAGCAGCAGTTTGTTGTGCTTTACTCAGGGCTTGACGGGCGTGGCGCATTTCTAGGCGCAAGCTTTTAGGGGCATCCATTGTTAACTCTCTTATTAGGTAATATAGGGACCTTAAAGACAGGGCGCTTAAAATAGTCGCACTTGCTGAGGCTTTGCATAAACACGCAGCGCTTAATGATAGGGTATGCAGCCCAAAGATGACAAGCGTTAGAATAAAACGCTTGATCAAGGCAATAAATAAGGTCCCCAAAAGTGCCGTTATTGGCTTTGGTCCTGAACCCGAAGGTTCAAGGAGGGAGCTACTGAACTACATTAGGCTTTCCGTAAACGGACGTGCACACAATAATCACAAAACAGCACCCATGTTGGGAAGAATCGGCTCGAGGAACTACACCAACTATCGAACACCCCAGGGATGGCTCATTATACTCATTTTAATTCCAATGAGGATGCTTAATGTCAAAAAAAGTAAAAATAAATGTTAAATCTGAACATAATATAAATATATTAATATAATTTCTGAGGGAAATCCTAACAGGGTGTTTAAACTGCAGTTGGGTCCGATAAAATAGTTATTCTTGCCTAAGGTTTTAGTGGCTATGCGGCTATGCCTCTAGCGGTTTGCAAGTTCTAAGAACTGGAGAAAAAGTAGATGCACTAACAGATTTAGAAGTGGTCGAGCGTTGGCGAAAAGTCTATGTGGATCCAGATATCATAAGGCGCTTCATGCAGGGCGATAATCTTACAAAAGAGCAGTTAACCTGCTGACAGATATTGTTGATAAGTGGCGGCATCGCTTAGAAGATATAAACTGGTTTATGAAAAGCCTTAACGAACCTATTGCGCGCAAAGTGAATATTGAAGGCCATTGCACTGGTCATTTCTTGAAAGGACGTTTTAAAAGTCAGGCGCTACTCGATGAGCAAGCGCTGCTGACATTTATGGCCTACGATGATCTAAACCCTATCTTCAGAGTTTACTTCGATAAAACAGCGCATAGCAAAAAACAAACCCTTGAAAGGGCGGTTGCATAAAAAGGCTGCTAAGCCAGATAAACTCGATATCTCGCTACAAGAATTGCTGCGCAAAGGCGATTATTTAAGAGACCAAATGCCTGATGACTATCATGAATATTTAGCCTTAGTTGATTGGAGTGGCAGGGCAATAATAGAGGGCAAGCGTGGATCTATAAATATCGGACTTCCTCCGATACTTTAACGCCTAGGCATCGATGCAGGAGGTTGGTGCAAAGCGATGCAACCTAAAGGCGCGCATCAATTCAGCACAGCGATGGGTTGTCGTGATAAATTACGCGGATATGCAAAGAAACTTCAGATCCCTTGGGTTTAAAGGTATTGGCGCTAGTCGCGAATTATTTCATACCTGATCAAAATAATACTATTAAGCTTAATGAATACGCTGATTCGGTGTGATCTATCTGGCGTAAAAATAGCTTCTATGATCAAAAATCAAGCATTCTATGAAAATAATACAGATTAAGCATTAGAGCTTGATTCGCTATATCGAAAATGTTCTACGTTATAAAAATACCTATCCTTTTTTTCCTTTCTTTGAATATGTTAGATTATCGATTAGTGAGTGTTTATGAGTGTTAGTGCTCATTTGTGTTTTACTTTGTGTTGGTTACATTTTATGGTTACTCAATAACAAACAACCATCACAAATGGGCTAATATTTTTGACATGTACATTCAAAATTATTACTAAGATTGGAACAGCACATAAATGTCGAGTACGGGAGTAAAATTACAAGTTTCAGGGCTTAAAAAAACTGGGGCGACTTAAATATCTTGAAAGATGTCAATTTTCAAATTGAAGCCGGTACTTTCTTAACGCTACTTGGACCTTCCGGCTGCGGTAAAAGCACTACGCTAAGATTACTCGCAGGTTTAGATCAACCGACGGCTGGAAAAATACTGATTGATGGTAAAGATGTTACTGAATTAGACCCTACACAGCGAGAAATAGGCATGGTCTTCCAAAATTATGCTCTGTTCCCGCATATGAGTGTTAAGAAAAATATTCTATATGGAATGAGGATTCGTAAAGAATCTGTGAAATTACAAGATGAGAATATTGCAGGTGTCAGCGAATTGATGGGCCTGGATTCACTGTTGAATAGATTGCCAGTCAATTGTCGGGAGGGCAACAGCAACGCGTTGCCTTGGCACGTGTTTTAGTCGCAAAGCGTAAACTTGTTTTGATGGATGAGCCGCTGTCTAATTTAGATGCCAAACTAAGAGTCGAAATTCGTAGTGAAATTAGAGAGTTGAACAAAAAGCTTGGGCTCACAATTGTCTATGTCACTCACGATCAAAGCGAAGCATTGTCGATGTCAGATAAAGTGCTGTTAATGAACGGTGGCCAAGCAGCTCAATTTGGCACGCCATACGAATTATATAATGACCCACAAAATACTTTTGCTGCCAGCTTTATCGGTACGCCGCCAATGAACTTAATTAGTGCAGATGAAATTACCCCGGCATATTTGGGTGCTCTGCTATCTAATGCTGGCGGTTTGCAGATGCCGCGGGCTTAAAAATAGAGACCAAAAACCCTTTAAATTTTGTCTGCGTGGCTGATCGCAATGTAGAGCAAATGATCCGTGAGAAAATTCTTGCCCAGTTCCCGAATGATAACATTATTGGTGAAGAGGGCGGTGGTGATGAAACCGATACCTATTGGTGTGTCGATCCTATTGATGGTACATCCAACTTCCTCTCAGGCATTCCACTCTGGGGTGTATCAATAGGTTATATTGAAGCTGGTGAACCTATATTAGACGCTATATGTATACCGCAGCAGAATATTTTGCTTTCTGCAAACAAAAATGACATTGGTATTAGGCATAATAAACAGCTGATCAAAGAGCGAAAAAGTTGTCCGATCCCAACCATGGTTTTAGGCCAGAGCATTTATTGGGATACTAAGACGTTTCGAGAAGTGGAAGATAGATTTAGGCAATCGGGTCTCGAGTGCTTGAATTATCGTTGCTCGGTCATCGGCACTGCATTTGCTGCACTAGGTTATGCTCAAGGCTACTATGAAAGATTTTCCAACATGTGGGATGTGGCCGCAGGTTTTATTATTGCTCAACAAGCCGGTTTGAAATCGACAATAAAGCATCATCAACAGGGTGAGAAATTAACCATATCTGTCTTCTCCGATCAGGTGCCCATTGATGTGATTGAAAACTCAATGCGATAGCTTAGCGAATTGACATAAATATGCGGGTTAGGGGGAATAGCCTGCAAGCTCTCAAACCCTTTTCCAAGGTCTGAAGATTGAATGCAATAGCTGTTTGAAGTGTTATCTAAACTCGAATATTCAGCTGCTGATGGGGCTGAAAAACTGAAAGCCTGTAACAAAACTATTGGCAACTTAGTTTTTTATTAACATCAGAGTATGAAAAGCATTAAACTGGCTGAAGCCTTTTCGTCTTTTAGTGAAATTAAAATGTTTAAATATCAGGATAAATAATGTCTAATGATCATTATTTTGCTGCTGCAAGACAGAAAAAAATAGTTGATCTTATTGAAAAAAATCACTCGGTTAAACTCGGCGATTTACGCACTCTTTTTGAAGTATCTGAGGCGACAGTTCGACGCGATCTTGCAACACTAGAAAACAAAAATATTCTGACCAGAACTTATGGCGGTGCGGTAGCCAATTTAATGGTTTCAGAAGAGTTTTCAAATGAAGACAGAGCGATTAAAAATGTAGCAGAAAAGCTTGCAATAAGTAGAGCCGCCTGTCAATTGATCGCAAAAGAGCAAACGGTATATATAGATTCTGGTACTACGGCAATCCAGATGGCATCAATTTTACCTAAAAATATGCATTGCACCTATGTCACAAATTGCCGGGGGGTCGCAAATGAGTTGTATCGGCGTGGCATTTTGTCTTTCTATTTAATAGGCGGCTCATATTTGAAAATAAATGACTCATTTGTCGGCACACTTGCAGTCAATTCTATTCGATCTATGTCTTTTGATACTGCCTTTTTGTGCGTTTCCTCAGTCGATGTGCGCCGCCAACATATCAGTCTGCGCAGTGATGATTATAGTCAAATCCAGCGAGACGTTATTGGGGTCGCTCGACAAAACTATGTACTAGCTGATCATAGCAAGTTCAGTGCCAGTGCAT
Organism: Gammaproteobacteria bacterium; assembly: GCA_034111875.1. Classification (GTDB taxonomy): domain Bacteria; phylum Pseudomonadota; class Gammaproteobacteria; order Pseudomonadales; family Balneatricaceae; genus Rs1. Next base: position 15,346 of record JAWUWK010000017.1, on the reverse strand, counting down.
TTATAAGCACCGCAACCTTTGACCAGATAGACGCGATCTTAACCAGCGACTTAATCGGTCAAGAGATGGTGGATGAGATGGTAGGATTACCTTTGAGGTGTATTTATAGTCCCCTCAAATAGGTCTGTCGAGTTGGCCAGTAAGCATAATAAATCCACCCAACCCGCTGTTTATCTGGGTTTTTTTAGATGGCGTTATTCAACTTATGTTGGCTATTTTAAATAGCCCCCCCTTGGAGCGAAAATGGCGAAAATTGATTATTTTATTGTCGACCTCGATGGTTGTGTTAGCGATCCTTTCAAAATCCCGGATTGGTCACTGCTGTCTCAATTAAGAGCCCTTTCAGATCGATCCTATAGTGACAATAATGTACCACAATTGAGTATTTGCACTGGCAGACCCGCGCCTTACACTGAGGCGGTAGGTCAATGGCTTAACGTACAGCTTCCGGTCATTTTTGAATCGGGTGCAGGCATGTTAAATTTGTCTAATCAAGCGGTAGACTGGAACCCATCATTACCGAGTGATGCTCATCAAATCATTGCAATTATGATGGATTACATTCAAGATTTAAAGAAACGTCATGTTAATATCCAGCCAGAAGTGGCTAAACAATTGGACGCGGGCTTTACCAGTGAAGACACTCGTTTAATTGCCCAATTACTTCCAGAATTTGAAGCCTATGTCGCAAAGCATTGTCCGCAGTTAGTCGTGCATGGTACGGATATTTCAATGAGTGCTTTATGGCCAGTTGCCAATAAAGGCGCTGGTTTACGCTGGTGGTGTGATGTGGTAAGTACATCAGTTGAAAAAGTGGCTTTTATCGGCGATACCTCAGGTGATATTCCCGCTATTGAAGCTGCTGGCATCAGTTTTACGCCGCAAAATGGCAATCAACAGAATCAACATTTAGCAGATATTACCACGAAAGGTCATTCGACCAGAGGCGTGCTAGAGGCTTGGGACTTTTTAATTGAGCATAATAAAACCCAGTAAAAGACTCGGTGTCAGGAGTCATAGATGCTCACAAGGAGTTGAACGTTAAGGCTAATTATGTAGCAATGGTTAGCGCGGAGTAGGTTCCTAGAAGCCGATAGGGGACTATTTAGTCCTCTTGGTCAGTCGTCAGAGACTGATTTATTTTTTCAGATAAACGCAACATAGTGTCTTCCATTTGCTCGCGCTGTTCTACTTTACTGGAGAGGAATTCATTACTGATATTGAGTGCGGCCATCACCGCGATACGTTCCATACCAAGAATTTTTCCGCCGGCGCGAATCTCTTGCATTTTAATGTTGAGGTGATTGGCAGAGGCGAGTAGATCGGCTTCATTTTCTAACGGGCAACCGACCACAAATTCTTTTTCGAGTAGCTTGATTGTGATGTTTTTGTTCATGAATTCTGCTCCAGCGCTTTTAAGCGGCTGATCATTTTCTCAATATGGCTTTTGGTTCTATCGTTCAATTGTGCGAGCTTGGCTTTTTCTTGCAAGGCCTGTTGCTCAGAAGTGACAGCGCGCTGTTCTTTGGCAGACATTTCTTGATAGTTTTTGTCTAAAGCATCATAGCGGGTCATCAGTTGCTGGTATTCTGAGCGCCTTTCCTGTTCGGCCTGATTCGCACCGTTGACTCGCTCTTGCAGTTGCAGGTTTTGCTCTTCTAAGTTATCGCAATGGGTCAGTAAACGTTCGATTTGGACTTCAAGTTGTGCAAGATATGATTCGGTCATGTTACTTCCAGCAGTCAAGGGTTTGATCGACAAAGCGCAAAAATCAGTCTTCTGCTTATCTATTTCATGGCTTGGTCAAAGGGAAACCAGTAACCTTAGAGAATCGAACTGAAATTAGTGACTTGGATCTAAGTTTTTCAATTATTAATTAAGTATAATGCTAGGATGCAGCAATGGAAGTCTATTACCGCATATAACTAAATAAATATCTAATAATTACCCTTGTCGATGAAAAAAACTGGATCAATATGAGTGAAAACGAACAATTAGGCATCGAAAAACTGAGCTTCGACGACCTTGCCGACTTATTGGTTAGCGAGAAAATAACTTTAGTATCACCCGCTGAATTGCAAGGCTTGGTCTGTGGCCAGTTAGCCAGTGGTGCGCGTTTAAGTCATGATTTATGGTTGCAAATAGCCAATGATTTTTTAGATATCACTGGGTTTGCCCATGAATCAAGTAAAGTGGCGCTAGTCGGCCTTTATCAACAGAGTCTTGCACAATATGAAAGCCTAGACATGAGTTTAGATATACTGTTACCTGATGACGAGGAGTATGCGATAAGTCAGCGTGTAGAAGCGTTAGGGCTTTGGGTGCAAGGGTTTCTCGCCGGGTTTGGCATGCAAGGGAAGCAGACAGACAAAAGTTTGGCTGCTGATGCCAAAGAAATGCTCAGTGATTTAAGCCAGATTTCTAAAGTGGCGAGTGTCGATCTCGAAGAAGATGAAGAGAGTGAAGGTGATTTTGTTGAACTTAGTGAGTATGTGCGTATGGGCGCTGTTTATCTATTTACAGAGTGTAATCAAGCGGTCAGAAATGACCCGCACTCTGACACTGCAGATATATTGCACTGAAGCGTTGGGCGCAGTGTGGAGCTTAACTCCAGCGGTAATTCGCAGCAAAAATTGTAATGAAGGAAAGTGAATGCTAGATAAAATTAACCAAACTGAATTTAGCCTACGTCGCAGTAGATTGCTGGAACAACTCGATGATAATAGTGCGGTGTTGATTGAGTCTGCGGCAATGGTTAATCGCAATAGCGATGTTGATTATCTTTTTAGACAAGACAGTAGCTTTTTTTACTTTACCGGGTTTAATGAGCCAGATGCGCTGCTGCTGTTATTAAAGTCTGCTGGGAAAAGTCAGTATCTAGTATTTTGCCAGCCTAGAAACAAAGAAATGGAGATCTGGTATGGCTATCGATGTGGTGAACAAGGGCTTCTAGATAACTTTGAGGTTGATTGTGCCTATTCAAATCAACGCTTAGATGAAAAAGTGCCCGAGTTACTCAATGGTATAGACAATCTTTATTACAGTTTTTCGGATGTCAGTTTACGCAAAAAAGTCACGTCTTGGCTAGACGCTATGCGTCGACGCAGTCGCCAAGGTGTTATTGCCCCCTCGAATTTGTTGCAACTAGATGCTATTACGCACGAGATGCGGCTGATAAAATCTGCAGCAGAGCAACAAATACTGCGCAAAGCCAGTGAAATATCAGCTAAGGCTCATATAAAAGCCATGCAAGCGTGCAATATTGGGGTGATGGAGTATCAGTTAGATGCACATATTCAACATTACTTTGCGATGCAAGGTTGTCCACAAGCGGCTTATCCGAGTATAGTCGGCGGTGGTAAAAACGCTTGTGTTCTACATTATATTGAGAACAATCAGGCGCTAAATGATAACGAGTTAGTGTTGATTGATGCGGGCGCTGAATATCAGTATTACGCCGGCGATATCACCCGCACTTTTCCGGTTAACGGTAAGTTCAATCCCGAGCAGACTGAGCTGTATAATCTAACCCTTAAAGCCAACCTTGAATGTATCGAGATGGTTAAACCTGGGACCCCTTGGAATGCGATCCACGATCATGCCGTATTAGTGATTACCCAAGGCTTGGTGGATTTGGGACTGTTGAGAGGAAAGGTCGATGAGCTGATTGCCAGTGCCGCTTATCGCGAGTTCTTTATGCACAAATTAGGCCATTGGATAGGCATGGATGTCCACGATGTTGGTAATTATAAAGTCGATGGCCAATGGCGCGAACTCGCCCCGGGGATGACTATGACCATTGAACCTGGGATCTATGTGGCGATCGATAACACTGAAGTAGAAGCGCGCTGGCGGGGTATTGGCATACGTATTGAAGATGATGTGTTAGTCACTGCCACTGGTTGCGAAGTGATGACGAGCGCAGTCCCCAAAACCATTGCTGAAATAGAGAAACTGATGGCAGGGTCTTAGGCGTTGAGCGGCCTTTTACTAATACAATAGCGACAAGTACGGCAAGGGCTAAACAGAAAAAATCTGTATAGATGGTCTAGCTTGATAGCAAATTCGAGATTCCCTTTGATGAAACAGCATTACGATATTATTATTATGGGTGCAGGTATGGTGGGCACAAGCTTAGCTTGCGCTCTTATAGATCATGCTAAAACGCTGAATTTACGGCTGGCTTTAATCGAACCCAATGTACAGCAATTAGAGTCGTCAGCCGATCATTATCAATCTAGTTTCGATAGACGCGCTACCGCCTTGTCATACGGCTCTGCTCTTATTTATCAGCAAATGTCTGTGTGGGACAAGCTTAAACACCAGGTGCAGCCAATCGAGCATATTCATGTCTCAGATAAAGGCCACTTTGGGGCAGCTAGGCTGCATGCGGCTCAAGAAAAAGTCCCTGCCCTTGGCTATGTTATTGAAAACAAATGGTTAGGCGTCGTGTTGCAAGCGCATTTGCGTGAGCATGAAAACAGCCAGTGTCTTGAATTCTACAGCCCCGCAACGGTTGAGCGCGTCGAGCGCGTCGAGGGGGTGATGAAATTAGAGCTCAATCGGGCTGGCAGAGCAAGTACCTTGACTGCAAATTTGGTCGTAATGGCTGATGGAGGACGTTCAGAGATCCGTGAGAAGCTCGGTATCAGCTATAGCGAAGAAAGCTATTATCAGCACGCACTCGTGACCAATGTTGAAATAGATAGGCGGCATGAAAATATCGCCTATGAGCGGTTTACGGATACTGGACCGGTTGCCTTGTTACCCCTTTTATCGCAACAAAAACGCAATCGCTGTGGCTTGATATGGACATTTCCCGACGCCCAGATCGAAGCGGGTTTAGCCTGCAGTGACTCAGCGTTTTTAGAGCAATTACAACAGAAATTTGGCTTTCGTGCCGGGCGTTTTACTCAAGTAGGTGAACGTTATAGTTATCCTTTAAAGTTGCAGCGCGCCCAAGAGCAAGTGCGCTCAGGCCTAGTTATCTTAGGCAATGCAGCGCATACATTACACCCCATCGCCGGTCAGGGATTTAATTTGGCACTCAGGGGCGTCGCCGCATTGGCTACTGATCTAAAAAATGCCGCTAAACAACAACAGGATTTGGGCAGTTATAGTCTGTTGCATGCCTATCAAAAATCACGCTCGGCAGATCAGCAGTCGACAATAAGCTTTAGCGATCAAAGTATGCGTCTGTTTAGTAATAATCATCCCCTATTAGCTTTCGGCAGAAATGCCGGTTTGCAGTTGTTAGATATTTGCCCCGCTGCCAAAACAGTATTTTCTCGTGGTGCTATGGGGTTATCTCATCCTGTAGAGCCTTTAAATTAAGGACTTGTGAATGCAAAATCCAACAGATTATACCGCTTTAGATATTATTGTCGTTGGTGCGGGTATGGTCGGTTTAACAGCTGCCTTAGCGTTTAAAAGAGACGGCTTTAAGGTGCTAGTAGTGGATACTCGCGATGATAGTTTTTTAACGTTACCGCAACAGCTATCCGATTTAAATCAGCGCCAAGATGATATTAACAGCTACGATAATCGTGTTAGTGCATTGACTAAAGCCTCTGAAAATATTTTTGAAAACTTATCCATCTGGCATGAAATATCGCAAATGCGCGCAAACGCCTATCTTAAGATGCGGGTTTGGGATGGTCAGGGCACGGGAGAAGTTGATTTTAGCAGCGTGCAAATGCACACGAAAAATTTAGGTCACATTGTCGAAAATAAAGTAGTTCTCAGCGCTTTATTAAGCAGGGCGACTGAACAACAATTACCTATTATCTGTAATGCCAAAGTCACTGATTTATCTGAACCTGTGTTGGGTAATGGTGAGGCCTATCGCCTTTTGAGTTGCGAGATTAAAGATCCAACCCAACGGGGGCAGCCGCCGGTGACGAATACAGCACCAAAGACACAAATTGTGAGGCAGTTTAAAGCGACGTTAATTGTCGGTGCCGATGGTGCCCTCTCCAAGATTCGTCAGTTATCGGCTATTCCTCTGTGGCAATGGGATTACGGACATCACGCGATAGTCGCCACGGTCGAAACCCTCGAATCGCATCAGCAAACCGCTTGGCAGAGATTTACTGAAGATGGCCCGCTGGCGTTTTTGCCGCTGGCGAGTGATAAACTTTGTAGTATTGTCTGGTCAACATCCCCCGCACATGCCAAAGCGCTAATGGCGATGAGTGATAGGCACTTCAAGCAGGCATTGAGTATTGGCTTTGAGCATAGAATAGGCGAGGTGGTAGGGGTCGCTAACCGAGCCGCCTACCCCCTGAGTCATCGCCACGCCAAATATTATGTAAAGAGTGGTTTAGCACTCATTGGCGATGCAATTCATACTATTCACCCGCTAGCAGGCCAAGGGGTTAATTTGGGTTTGCTCGATGCGGCTGTACTTGCTGATACTTTGGCAAACGCTAAACAGCGGCGGCAATCAATTGGCAGTGAGGCATTATTAAAGCAATATCAGCGGTTAAGATACAGTGATAATTTGAAGATGTCGGCGACTATGCAAGCGTTTAAATACTTGTTTGATCCACAGAATGCGCCTTTAACTATCGCTCGCAACTTAGGTATGAATTTATTCAATAAAAGCAGGCCGCTAAAACAGCATATTATGTTACAAGCTATGGGGCTCTCAGGGAAAATGCCCGAGCTTGCTCATAAACGGATTCGCTAATTGACCCCAATAGGTGCCTTTGGCTAACAATTTCACGCGAGTGCAGGTAGAATACACAGCCAAAATTACGTCGATTTGTGTTTCTACATCGGCCTGAATTATAACAATGGAAAAAACATGTCTTCTCTTAGAACGCTCGTACTTAATAATGGTGCTGATCGCCGCTTACGCGGTGGTCATTTGTGGATCTACTCAAATGAAGTAGACAATAAGAAGACGCCGTTAAAAGACTTTACGCCCGGCGAACAAGTTTTAGTAGAAGCCGCCAGTGGTAAAGCGTTAGGGATTGCCTATGTGAACCCGCAAACCCTTATCTGTGGTCGAATCATTGGAAGAGACAGTAAATTCCGTTTAGATCGCTCGCTACTTGTGCACCGCATAAATGTTGCATTATCGCTGCGAGAAGCCTGTTTTGATAGCCCATGTTACCGTTTGGTATACGGTGATTCCGATGGTTTGTCTGGACTAGTGATTGACCGTTTCTACGATGTGTTTGTCGTGCAAATATCGACTGCTGGAATGGAAGCTGTGGTCGATGGTATCGTGTCGGCACTGAATAAAGTGTTCATGCCTTCAGCCATAGTCTTGCGCTGTGATGGCAAGATGCGAGCGACCGAAGGCTTAGAGAGCTATGTCGAAGTTGTGCAAGGTGAAGTGCCAGAATTGTGCCCCCTAGAAGAAAATGGGGTGCCGCTATTGGCGCCGATTTTAAGCGGCCAGAAAACTGGCTGGTTCTATGATCATCGTTTGGCGCGTGCAAAGATGCAGCGCCACGTTGACTCTAAACGGGTGTTGGATTTATTCAGTTATGTTGGCGGATGGGGAGTGCAAGCGCTCGCTGCAGGTGCAAGTGAAGTAGTCTGTGTCGACTCATCGGAATATGCATTAGAAGTCGCTCAGGAAAATGCTAAGTTAAATAATGCTCAAGATCGGTTTATTGGCCTGCAAGGCGATGCATTTGACGCCTGCAAAGGGTTAATTCAAGAACAGCAAAAATTTGATGTTATCATCGTCGATCCGCCGGCCTTTATTGCCCGTCGCAAGGATATTCGAAACGGCGAGCGTGCCTATGGTCGGATCAATAACTTGGCGATGCGTTTATTGAACAAAAATGGCATTTTAATTAGTGCCTCCTGTTCGATGCATTTAGAGCGCAGCAGTTTAATTGATATTATCCGCTCTAACGCACGCGAATTAGATCGCAATGCGCAAGTGATTGAACAAGGGCATCAAGGGCCTGATCACCCAATTCACTCAGCCATACCAGAAACTGAATATTTAAAATCTATCACCTGCAGGATACTTCCTGGGTTATAAATATTATCCTAAGCCAGTTTGCACATGCTCCATTGGCTTGTTTCTCATGTCGTTTTCAACGCTATAATTCTTAGGTTCAATGTTAGTGTATAAATAAATAATTTTTTTGGTGAGGGTTGACATAGACGTCAAGATCATTTTTAGACAGTTAGATTCAGGTAATAGGCAAGGCAAAAAGTACCCTTAGATCAGTGAGTTGTTTATAATGCTGAAGGCTGTTAAGAGGAGTTCACAAGAGGCCTTGGACCCGCTGTTATGGCATCATCTGTTAAGCTCACATCTTACTTCAAAACACCAATCCACTTCCGATGCTCTTCATTGCCACTATTCCATTGGGTGTCTCAATATGAGCGACCAAATAAGGCGTATCGTTTGCAGGCAACAGATTTACTTGCACAAGTTCTAAAGCGCCAATGGATTGCAATAAACTTTCCAGCCACTGGGAAAATGGATGAAAAATATCCAAACGCTTTAGGCTACAACCAAGGTCAGCCATATGTGTAGAAGGGTGTGTATTGGTATGCCATTGGATAGCATAGGGTAATAATCCACCGGCTAAGAGTCTACCGTCTTCAGGCAAACCGAAACTCCAGCTTAAATTATCTCGGGTGATTAATTCGGATTGGCCGAGGGAAAATTTGGCTTTTTTTAGCAACTTGTTTATATCGGGGGTGTTGATTACCCACGTCAGTAAGTGGGGTTGTGTTTGAATGCTCTGTCGAATAGAGGGATCATCTAAACCATACCATCGTGGGTTTTTGGGTGCTCTGGTGTCTCTATTTACTGCAATGACTTCAAGAAATACGTTGTTCCCAAGTTGCATTAAATGGTTGTGGGTTGACATTTTAATATGCTCGCCACCGAAAGGGATTTCTACACCGAGTAGCTCCCTGATATAGCTTACCCCTTGCGCCAAATCGCTCGCTGCAATGACGAGATGATCAATCTTTGATGCCATGGTTGTCAGATTTCCTAAGCTGGTTTCCAACACTGTGAGTTACCTGCAGGCTAACGCGGATAAACATTATGGCAAAGGTGTTATCGCCACTAAAATGCACAATAGATTGCTAATCTTACGTAAAGTCCTTTAAAGACCCATTTCTGCTTTCGCCTCTTTGAAGCAGGCAATAGCAAAATCTAAATCGGCCGTGGTCTGTGCGGCAGAAATCTGGGTGCGAATACGGGCCTTATCTTTAGGCACTACAGGGAAAGAAAAGGCGGTGACATAGATGCCTTTTTCCAACATACGCTCGGCGAGTTCAACGGCTTTTCGGGCATCGTAAAGCATAATGGGGATAATAGGGTGATTACCAGGCAGTAGTTCGTAGCCAATCGCCTGCATCCCCTGTCTAAAGTACTGACCATTTTTTTCTAGTCTATCTCTTAACTCAGTCGAGTCAGTTAATAGATTTAGTGCCGCGATGGCCCCAGTAACGACTGGTGGTGCGACAGTGTTCGAGAATAAATAAGGGCGAGAGCGTTGCCGTAAAAGCTCAATAATTTCTTTTTTGCCACTAGTATACCCTCCGCTGGCACCCCCTAGGGCTTTGCCTAAAGTCCCTGTCGTAATATCTACTCTGTCCATACAGTTGCAAAATTCGTGAGTACCCCGACCTGTCTTACCGACAAAACCGACAGCATGGCTGTCATCAAAATGGACTAATGCGTTGTATTTATCTGCTAAATCACAAATTTTATCCAGTTGAGCGATAAAGCCGTCCATTGAAAAGACGCCATCAGTGCTGATCAATTTGAAGCGAGCACCTGCCGTATCTGCAGCAATTAACTGTTGCTCTAAATCACCCATGTGGTTATTTTTATATCGATAGCGCTTTGCTTTGCAAAGTCGAATGCCGTCGATAATGCTGGCGTGATTCAATGCATCAGAAATAACCGCATCTTCGGGACCGAGCAATGTTTCATACAATCCACCGTTGGCGTCAAAACAAGAAGGGTAGAGTATAGTCTCTTGTGTCTGCAAGAAATTGCTGAGCTGGCGCTCTAAGGTTTTATGGATTTTTTGAGTACCACAGATAAACCGTACAGAGGCCATACCATAGCCCCACTCGTCTAGGCCTTGGTGTGCGGCGGCTAAAATATTCGGGTGTTGCGCTAGGCCTAAATAGTTATTGGCACATAAGTTAAGTACTTTACCTTGGCCAACACTGACGTTGGTGTTTTGGGCAGAGAGAATTTGCCGTTCGTTTTTAAATAAACCGGCTTCACAAATGTCATCTAGCTGGCTCTGTATATGTTGTTGAAAGTTGGCGTACATAAGTATTCCCTGTCTATCTGCAGTGCTATATTTGAAGTCTTATCTTTGGCTGTGCTATTAAACGGGCAGAAGCTTGAAAGATAAAGGACGATGATTGAGTAATTTTCTATTAGTTTCGAGCGCTTTAGCTTATTTTTCTGACCAGTCAAGTATTACTTTGCCAGCGTCACCACTGAGCATTGCATCAAAACCAGTTTGAAACTGCGTATAGTGCAAGCGATGGGTAATGATCGAACTGATATCTAAACCGTTATCTATCATGGCTGACATTTTGTACCAAGTTTCGTACATTTCACGGCCGTAGATACCTTTAATGGTTAACATATTGAAAATAACAGTATTCCAGTCGGTCGGTTGTTCATCACTGGGTATGCCAAGAACAGAGATTTTACCTCCATGGCACATGTTTTTAATCATATCATTGAAGGCTATTGGGCTGCCTGACATCTCCAAACCTACGTCGAAGCCTTCAGTCATGCCTAGTTCCATTTGTATTTGAGTTAACGATTCTTCAGTGACATTGACGGTTCGGGTCGCGCCTAATGTCTTAGCCATCGCCAATCGTTTGGGGTTTAAATCAGTGATCACAATGTGCCTGGCGCCGGCCTGTTTGCATACAGCGGCGGCCATGCACCCTATAGGTCCTGCACCGGTAATAAGGACATCTTCGCTAAAGAGGTCAAATTGTAAGGCGGTATGAACAGCGTTGCCAAAAGGATCAAACATGGACGCTATGTCTAAGTCTATACCCGGACGATGCTCCCATACATTTGACATCGGCAACACGACATATTCGGCAAACGCGCCGGATCGGTCGACACCGATACCGCTGGTATGGGCACACAAATGGCGACGTCCAGCCATGCAGTTTCTGCAGCGCCCGCAGACGACATGTCCTTCGCCAGAGACTATTTCACCGGGTTTGAATGCGTTGACATTGGCACCTACGGCGACTACTTCTCCTACAAATTCATGGCCAATAACCATAGGTACTGCAATGGTATTTTGTGCCCAAGCATCCCAATTGTAAATATGTAAATCGGTGCCGCAAATAGCAGTTTTTAGCACTTTTATTTTTACATCGTTGATGCCGATGGTAGGAATAGGGACTTCCGCCAGCCATAAACCTGGCTTTGCATGTTTCTTTACGAGAGCTTGCATAGTTTGCATGGATGGATCCTATATTCTTAGTAAATGAGAACTATTACACTGGTATATACGTCGTTAAAAGCTAGCTTGAAATACGTATTGACTGGAGTAAACTTAGTTTTTCGTTTGTGTTGCTCTAGCCGTTACTACAATCATAGCATTATGCAGAGGACTTAAATGATGGAAAATAATCGGCTAGTGGAATTTTATCCTGTATCATGGAAATTATAATAATCATTTAAATTCCATTGTACTAGATTTTTTTCTAGTATTTAGGAATTTTAGTAAGAGTAGCAGATGACAAGCCAGCTAAAGACCCCAAAAGATATTGAGCCTATAGCGCAAGTGCTATGCGATAAAGTAAAAGGATTACGTAAAGAGAGGGATTGGACACTTGAAAATTTTGCAGTGATATCAGGTGTTAGTCGTTCGATGTTATCGCAGATAGAGAGAGGAAAAGCGAATCCTACGTTAGCGGTTGCCTGCAAAATAGCCCAAGCGTTTTCAATATCGGTCGGCGAGCTGGTGGATCAGCCTTGGACATCTTCAGCGATTGAGGTCATTCGAAGTGACGACCCCGCTTACCTATATCGCCATGATAGCCGTTGTAAAATTCGCACATTATCGCCGTTAAATATGCAAAAGAATATTGAATTCTATGAACTAACAATCCATATTAATGCGCAATTAGATAGCGCTGCCCATTTCGAAGGCGCCAGAGAGTTTATTACGGTCGAAAAGGGCTGCATTGAAATTGTGGCCGGTGCGGATAAAAATATTTTAAATAAAGGTGATTCCGCTCACTATCGTGGTGATATTAGCCATTGCATTAAAAATATGGGTACTTTAGAAGCTGTATGTTTCTTAGTTGTAAGCTATAGTTAATTTATAACAAATTGAATGTGAAAATGCATAAACTCTAGGCTGATCGGTTGTGTTAATTTGTCCTTTGCAAAAAGTGCTGAGCACTTTTTTCGCATTATCATCTGTGCTCTGTAGAGGCCTACTGATAAAAACGTTTTGCACATCATAGATTCAAATTGATAATATGCTACAAGAACTTGCTGTACTAAAGCGGACTAAATTTTGTTTGTATTTCCGGCTTAACGTTCGTTATAAATACATGTTATCATTGGTTTTTTAAATGTTCATTTGGGATGAAATGTCGATATTCAAAGAAGGAACTGAAACATCAAGCCCTCACTCACAAAATAGGCGCCAGGTTGTAATTGGTTTTATGGCTGTTGTAATGATTTTGCTGGTTGTTGCGATCAATTACAGTTACCAAATTGAACGTATTATTAAAGGCTATGATGACTTAATCGTTCATCCTATTACCGCCTATAACAGTACCAACAACATCAAGCTAAATATAGATATTATGCAGCGCATTCAGTTTAAAATGCTACCAGTGGCAAGTCAGTTAGTGTTAGCCGAGTCGAGAGCTGCCTCAAAACTGAGTGAGACTATCATTATCGCTGAATATGAGAAAATACTAAAGGTTTTTGAACCGGTAATAGTTGAGTCAAGTTATCAGCTATTTCGTGATTGGTTGTCATCTAGACGTATAATCTATGAGTCTTTAGAGGCAGGAGAGATAATACCAATCAAGGCCTTCAAAGGTAGTGAAAATACTTTATTATTTGAAAATTTGTTTAAAAGCATCGCTGATCTAGATGCTCGTACCGAGCAAAAAGTAGAAGATTATCAGTTAAATAGTGCGACTATTGCCAGCAGCATTAAGATCAGCACTCTAGTCTTAATGGCCCTGGCTATAATTTTTTTATTACTCTTGATGTATGGCGTGTGGCATAGCCTTTTCCAACAGGATAAACAGCGACATCGTCGTCAAGCATTGATCGATGAGCATATACTCATCGCCATACTTGATACAAAGGGAAGAATAGACGATGTCAGCAGTGCACTGTGCCAATTTTTAGATTGTTGGCGAGAAGAGTTAATTGGCAGTCACTCTAAGTTTTTTTTGGATACAAGTGAAAACAGTAAATTATTAGAAAAGAATATTTTAAACACTATTACTCAAGGTAAAGAATGGAGCGGCGAAATATCTTATACTCGCCATGATGGTGAAAAAGTGTGGGCAGACTCAAGCGTATTTCCTAACTTTGATGACGATTATAAGATTATAGGCTACACCAATGTACTACATGACCTCACCAGTAAGAAACAGGCAAGCGTCGACAAATTGACTGGGCTGTTAAATCGTAGAAGTTATGATGAAATTTTAAGGAATCAAATAAGTATCGCAGTGAGAAATCAGCTGCCTATTTGTTTAGCTATTTTAGATATTGATTATTTCAAGCGATTCAACGACTTTTACGGGTATCCAGAGGGTGACATCGCGCTTAAAAAGCTCAGTCTAGCCATCAGAGAATCGATGCATAGGCCAAATGACTATGTCTTTAGAATAGGCGGTGAAGAGTTCGCGATAATCATTTCTGGCCTAGACCTGCCTAAAATCAAGCAGTTCTTAAACGCGCTTCTAGAACAACTATCGGCAATGAAAATACCTAATAAAAACAGTAGCGTTAGTCAATTTCTTACGGTTTCTATAGGAGCTGTCGTGTTGGAGGGAGGTTTTGCCTCTGAAAGAGAATTGTATCAGGCGGCTGACCACGCCTTGTATGAGGCTAAAACCGCCCGCAATACAGTCAAAGTAAACGGCTATATGAACGATAGCTCTAAAGAGACATAAATTATTGTTTAACATGAGCGAAGAAAAAAATGGACTCATTGAACTTAATCCAGGTAAGTTAGAGATTTATTGCGGTTAAATATCTCATGAGCCTTGAAATTAGAATTCACCACTTTGAGCAGATAATCTTTACTGTCTGTGATTAAAAAAAATTCTAGCACTTCTCCAAGTTTTTCAACGGCCTTCTCAACGTTTTTCATCACCTGTTGATTGGATTTTTTCTAAGCGTAGATTTTAAAAAACATTCATAGAGATCTTTTCATATATACCCGCTAAGGCTCTCATCTTTTGTTCCCTCGTTTTTTGATCAATTGGTACGAGAAAAATAGCTTATCTCAAGCCCGTTGGTCTATATATGGTCATTATCGTTCCTTTTTTATTTTTCAGAGGTAGTAACCCAGTTTAATATGACTCCCTCGTTTTAAATTGTAAACACAAGCCATAAGCGCAAAACGTGTTTGGTTGCGATCAATGCCCCTATACCGTGCTTTTCTCATTGCATAATGTTGTTTTAGAACACCAAAAACACGCTCAACAGTACAGCGAACGCCAGCATGTAAACGCTTAAAATCTTTATTTTTTTTAGTGAGAGACTTATTTCGATAAGCTCTTTTTATAATCCACTTATCTATTTGTTTATCTTTCAAATACTCAATGTGCTTGCTTGCCCTTGCATAAGCGCTATCGGCATATGCTGCAAGCTCGTTACCCGATAATAATGACGTAAAATGGTTGAATCGTGACTATTTCCATCAGAGCCGATTTTTACCTTCCAAGCAGTCTAAGGATCTTGCGCAGGATTGCCATTTTGCCCATTTTTTCAAGGCCTTCGTCACTGAGCTTGTAACAGCTTTGCAGCAACAGCGCGCGAAACCTCATAATGGCTGGCCAAGCTTTATTGCCGCGTTAAGAGGAATAAACATCAGTTAGCAACTGCTCTATGCTAGACCAGTTAATGAGCGAATAAACCTCATCAAGCGATCCTTGATCGCATCGTGCTCGATGAGCATTGAATCAGCAAGACTGCGTTGTTTGGTATTTTCTATCCAGGTGCATGTTCCGGCCCATCGTGAACACCCATTCTGGGGCAACGTGAACACCTATTCTGGTTCAACGTGAACAGTGATTCCGGTTTCAAGGTGAACACTTTTACCTTAATTTCCGGAATCGGTGTTCACCATCAACCAGAACGCCCCCA
>JAWUWK010000016.1:0-12497 GCA_034111875.1 Gammaproteobacteria bacterium | reverse complement strand
CCCTCAGCGAACGAAGAGCCCTCAGCGAACAAAGAGCCCTCAGCAAATAAAGAACCCTCAGCGAACGAAGAGGCCTCAGCGAACAAGGAGCCCTCAGCAAACGAAGAGCCCTCAGCCAAGAATGACGCCTCAGAAAATGACCCTTCAGAAGATAAAAACAAAGTAACAAAAGCAGAACTTGAGAAGTTACAGCAGCAGCAACAACAGAAAGAGAGCCAGGCAATACAAAATGCACAGCCCAATGAACCAGAGCAACCTGAAAAGCAGTCTACTGGGCTGCAAACCTCTGAGTTAAGCGCGGCGCAAAAACTAAAAAATCAACAGCTTGAGAATTGGCTGGGTCAATTACCAGAAGATGCCAGTCTGTTGATGCGAAATAAGTTTAGGTACGAATATCAAAAAAAGCGCCAGGCCTATATTAAGGGTCAATGGCAACCGACCAAGGAGCAACGTTGGTAGTGATTTTATCAAGAGCAATACAAACTAGCCTATTGAGTTTGCTGTTAGTGTTATTGGCTGTGGTTTTTAGCCCATTGAGTCATGCAAAAAGCTTAACCGCCAGTGTTGATCGAAATGCAGTGGATCTGTTAGAACGTTTTACCTTGCAACTCAAGGCAGATGACATTGTAATCTTATCAGCGCCTGATTTTTCGAGTTTAGCCAAAGATTTCAACGTGCTGAATAAAAATGTAAATCAAAGCATGCAAAATATTAACGGAGTCAGCAGTGAAAGTGTCACTTGGCAGGTAACCCTAGAAGCTAAAAAAGTCGGTAAACTGATCATACCGGCCTTTAGTTTAGCGGGAGAACAAAGTGAACCGATTGAAATAGCAGTCAAAAAAGCGTCGGTTACAAAGCAAGGGAATAGCAATTTTGATTTACAGCTTTACGCGAATAAACTCAATGCTAAACCCAATGAACAAATTATAGTCACATTGAAATTCAGTTTCTCAAAAAATGTAAGTAACTTACAAAGTACTGAACTAGCTTTAGGCAATGCCCAAGTTATACGTTTAGACGATAATAGTTATGAGTACAGTCAAAATGGCAAAGCCTTTGGTGCCTATGAAATAAGCTACGCCGTTTTTGCTTCTAACACTGGAGCGCTGGAAATACCGGCCCAAAAAATTTCAGTGCGTTTAGGTAGAAGCTCAATGTTTAATAACCGATCTGGCGATCGCATTTCACTGCAAAGTAAGCCCTTAAAAATACCCATTTCCGCTTTAGACAATAAAACCAATGGCCCTTTGCTGGTTGCCGATAGTTTAAGCTTACAGGAAGATTGGTTACAAAAAACTGAAACAATTGAATTGGGTAGCTCCCTTACGCGAGAAATAAATTTGCTGATCACCGGTGCACTCGCAAAAACGATACCTAGCTTGCAGATCTCTGAGATGGAAAATATCAAAATTTATCCAGAGCCGGCACAAAAAACTGAGCAAAAAACCAGCAATGGACTAGTTACTAAACGCTCGAGAAGCTTTGCTATTATACCCACAGCCATCGGCAAATATACTCTGCCTGAGATCAAAATAATGTGGTGGAACGCCCTTGAGGAAAAAATCATGACGGCAGTGTTGCCTGAAAAAAAATTGCAAGTTATTGCGCCTGCCACTGCGTTAAAAATAACTCCAATTGAAACTGAAAATCGCCCTGATGACAGCCAAAAAACGGTCATCAAGGAGGTGCTGAAATTTGAAAAAGTAACGGTAGTCAATCCTATAAATCAGTGGTTAATTGCCCTAAATTTGGTTTTATTGTCAGTCGTCGCCATGTTAGTGTTTCATCTCTATCGACGGTCAAAAAGTGCATCTAAATCCGATCTTGGAGTTATTGAAACCGACGAGACTGAGGCTGTATTATTCAAAGCATTACTGCGAGCTGTAAAGCACAGCACTGAGGCAGATATTCATCGAGCATTGATGCGCTGGTCTCAGCATCTACAAATTCTAGTGTGGCAATTACCACACTTAGAAGAAAATATCAGTCAGTTAGAGCAATTGTTATATGCCAATGATAATGTCACTAACGGCTGGCAAAAATCCAGTTTTGCAGATCAGCTAACGCAGCAGCGTAAAATTCAGTTAGCCACTGCCAAGCAAGATAAAGTAAACCCTCGCCAAGGCCGAGTACCTACTTTATATCCCACTGAAAAGCCAGTGAGTATATAATCATGTTACCGATATTATATAGTTTTCGGCGCTGCCCTTTTGCCATGCGCGCTAGGCTGGCGATCGCACATTGCCAACTAACTGTTGAGCTCAGAGAAGTGGTTTTAAAGCAAAAACCAATACAACTGAGTGTAATATCGCCTAAAGCCACAGTACCTGTGTTGCAGCTAAGCCCCACAGCAGTGATTGATGAAAGTTTAGATATTATGCTCTGGGCGTTGCGATTGGACCCTGAAAACAGCTGGCTTATGGCCGAAGATCAACAATTGGCATTGATTCATCGCTTTGATACTATGTTTAAACCTTGGTTGGACAAGTATAAGTATGCAGATCGACATGTTGAGCAAAGCCAAATTTTTTATAGGCAACAGTGTTCTAAGCTGTTGTTAGATTTTGAGCTTGGCTTAAATGACAGACACTATTTATATAGTGATGAAATGAGTTTAGTGGATGCCGCCCTGTTTCCATTTATCAGACAGTTTGCCCATGTCGATCGATCTTGGTTTTACCAAAGCGAGTTTCCTCAATTACAGAAATGGCTAACATGCATCATTGATTCGAGATTATTCAAATCGATAATGCGTAAATATGGCGCTTGGGAAACAGGCCAAACTCAGCAGCTGTTTGGCAACTATTCACCTTAATCACTCAAAGCCTCCTTTTCTTAACGCTTTGTTTTGGCCATGTTTCTTTTTGCGATCAAGCCTTTTGCGTTGGGAGTTCTTGCTCGGCTTGCTGACTTTTCTCGGCTTGCTGACCAGAGTAATAGATTTTACTAACTGTTCTAGTCGGTCCAACGCATCTAATTTGTTTTTTTCTTGGGTGCGGTAGAGCTGGGCTTTAATCACAATCACACCTTCTTTGGTGATGCGTTTATCAGCGAGTGTGAGCAATCGTTGTTTATAAACGTCTGGCAGCGAAGAGTTTTTGATATCAAAGCGTAAGTGGATTGCAGAAGACACTTTGTTGACATTTTGACCACCAGCGCCTTGGGCACGAATGGCTGATAAATCAATCTCATGTTCTCCTATTGATATATATGGGCTAATTTTGATCATTTTTAATGGCCTTGCACAGTGCAGGTCTCATATTTATTTTGCCTTAGCTTAACAGTTAATCCACGAGTATTTGCTGATTATTTTTTCAAAACTAAGCATTTGATTAAAGTCTGTGTTTTAACGACTCTGATGCTTGTCAGTAAGTGCTGACCAAGTAGCTCTAAACGCAGAAGTTTTGATTTAAGCACTATTATCAGCTAGCTGCTAGCAACGTTGTCGCCAAGCTACAAACAATATAAACTCACTCAAGATATACTTGAAAATATCGTTTTTGACGGTTACCCAAGTTCTCTTTCACAAGTTATCACGAACCTGACCATTAATGCATAAAGCTACGGTTATGATGAGGGTGATCGAGCTATTATTACCATTAAAATTGAAAATTTATCAGATAATAAGGTTAACATTGTATTTACTGATAATGGAAAGGGCATACCGGCACATAATATAGATAAAATTTTTGAAACCTTTTTCACCACACGCAGAGACACCGCAGGCACAGGATTAGGCTTGAATATTGTGCATAGCATAGTGGCGAGTATTTTATGTGGGCGAATTTGGGTAAAATCAGACATAGGTGCAGGCACTATTTTACCCTCGAATTACCCCTTATCGCGCCATTATTTTAAGAAAAAACAGAATATGGATGACGCTGTCACTCATCGCCAACGATTATAAGCCGTTTTCACTACTAAACAAGATTATTCCAAGAGTGATTCAATGATCTCAAATGAGTGTGGTTAGAGAGTAGTAATCGCACCATCATTGAGATAGTTGCATCAGATATTGGCTGATGGTTGAACACTTAATAGCATAGATGATTTTATTAATATTTGAGTCCAACCCTATCAGGTTTGACTTAGGTTAGTACTTAGGGATGCAATAATGGCCTCATCATTCGGCTTTGAGCTTAAAACGTTAGTCGCTTTTGTGTCGGTAGTAGAAACCGGTAATGTAACAGAGTCCGCAAAGCGCTTAGCGTTAAGCCAGTCATCTGTGTCGCAAATTTTAGCGCAACTTGAAGAGTCTCTAGGTATCCAGTTAATGGATAGAAGTGTCAGGCCTATGGCTGTGACGACAGCGGGGCGTTTTTTTTATGATAGAGCGCAAAGTATATTGGCGGTGGCTGAAATGACCAGCTTAGAGATGCGACAGGCAGATTTTAAACTATTGCGACATGTCAAAGTCGCCTTAGTCGATTCGATTATCACAGCGGTGGGTAAGCCTTTAATCGATGTTATTAAAAACCGGACTCAAAGTTGGTCGGTTGTCTCCGGCCAGTCACATTTGCATTCACATATGCTGCTCTCTAAACAGGTCGATATCACAATCTCGGATGACCCTCTAGATGATTATTCTGGTTTGTTGAGGCATAGAATTCTTCGAGAGCCTTTTGTGTTAGCAGTGCCGAATGAGTATAGCGGGGCTAAAGACATTAAAGCAGTGTTGGAGAGTTTAAATTTAATTCGCTACTCTTCGAGTACCTTGATAGGTCAGCAAATCGAGCGCTATTTACGCCGAAACCAGCTAGACCCAGTTACTCATTTGCAATTAGATAATTCATTTGCCGTTGTCTCTGCTGTCGCCTCCGGCATTGGCTGCACTATTACAACGCCCTTATGTCTTTTTCAAAGTGGTATCAGCCAGCATCAAGTACAACTGTTACCTTTGTCTAATAAGCTCATCAGGCATATCAGTTTAGTCAGCCGAGAGAATGAATTGGGCGATTTGCCAGCGGCGATTGCCAGAGATTGTAAGAGAATTTTAGCCGATCGATATGTTGATATCGTCACGGCAGATTTCCCTTGGCTGAGGCAGGATGTCAAGGTAGGCGAATAATAGGTAGAAGTCTATTCTGGGTTAATGTCCATTTGTGTTGGGTTTGTGTTTATCGCTGACTCAGAAAATGAATATGAAATGCCGCAAGTCTATAGAGACTCACGGCTATAGCACTCGTGCTAAAGACTAGAGAGTACCATTAACAGCATTTAGAAATATTTGCTGGTACTGATCTGCAGTAAATTTGATCGGATTGCCTGATGCCGAAGGGTCTTCTGTGGCCATAGCAGCCACCAAACTTTGTTGTCGGTCGTCTATATTAATTTCATCTAGCGTATGCGGAATGTTTAAATCACGGCGTATTTTCAGTATCCAATTTAAGAAGCCATTAAATGAAGGGTCATCTAAATTAATGTATCTAGCGACTCGCTCAATGCGTTCAGTGACCTGGGCTTCATTCGCTTTAAGCACATAGGGCATTAATATCGCGTTGAGCAGGCCGTGATGGGCATCGTACAAAGCCCCTAGAGGATGGGCTAAGGCATGCATACCTCCTAGGCCTTTCTGAAATGCCGTGGCCCCCATTGTTGAAGCGACTAACATTTGCGTTCTGGCATCAATATCCTCACCATTACTGACGGCCCTGGGTAAATACTCTTTAACTAGGCGAATCCCTTCAACCGCAATCCCCTCCGCCAGCGGATGGTAATAGGGCGAGCACAGGGCTTCCAAATTATGCGATAACGCATCCATACCAGTGGCGGCGGTTATATGCGCTGGCAGGCCTATGGTTAGTTCAGGGTCTAAAATGACGATTGAAGGGAGCATGAGTGGGTGGAAAATAATCCGCTTAACGTGGGCTTTTGCGTCCGTAATCACTGAAGCTCTTCCGACTTCTGAGCCAGTACCTGCCGTGGTTGGTACTGCCACGATAGGCGCAATTTTTTCTTCGATGACTCGCAGATAGTTGTCGCCGATATCTTCAAAGTCCCAAAGTGGAAGTGCTTGGCCGACCATTAAAGCAATCGCTTTAGCCGCATCCAGCCCAGATCCACCGCCAAAACCTATAATACCATCGTGATTACCCGCGTGATAAGCAGCGACGCCATCCATGACGTTTTCACCGTTCGGATTGCTTTTTATCTGGCTAAACAGACCACAACTTAAACCCGCCTCTAAACAGATTTGTACGGCGTTTTTAACCATAGGCAGATTGGCCAGAGCGGGGTCTGTGACGAGTAAGGGGGAATCCATTCCTAGCTCTTTACAACACTCGGCCAGTTCGCTGATGCGTCCAGCGCCGGTGCGTAAATTGTTTGGATAATTCCAGTTTGCGGTTAAGTTTTGATAAGACATCTATTACTCCTAAACAGCTCAAGCTCAGCTACTAAGGCTATTTCGCTGTTAGTAACCAAAACACACGTATCGTTTTGGTGTTGCATTTATTGGCTGATTGCCAGTGGTTAAGTGCCACCAGCGGTTAAGTGCCACCAGTGGTTAAGTGGCTATCACATTCGCAGTCCATCACTGCATTAGAACTCGCTAAGAAGCGGTGGCTAAAGTGTTTTAATATGAAAAGATTTTGGTCTGCTTAGCTGTTCATAGCCTTTACTCGACAATGTGCAGCCTCTGCCTGAGTTCTTGACCCCTGTCCAAGCTAACCCTGGGTCTAAGTAATCGCAGCGGTTGACAAAGAAAGTCCCGGTTTCTAAGGCTTCGCCTAGAGCGATAGCCGTTTCGATGTCAGCGCTAAAGATCGAGGCAGTTAAACCGAATTGGGAATCGTTCATTAGCGCAATAGCTTCTTGATCGGATTGGACCTTTTGAACACCAACCACAGGCCCAAAGGATTCTTCTGTCATGACTCGCATGCTGTGGTCTACATTGGATAAAATCTGTGGTGCCAAATAGGCTGATCCCACTTTATTTAAAGGAAACAAGTTTTCATCAATATGACAAATGGCTCCCTTTTCGAGTGCTTGGGTTATTTGTGATCGCACAAAATCAGCGGCAGAAGCTTTAACCATAGGGCCAAGTGTTGTTTCGGGATCATCGGCTCTACCGAGTTTATAACTGTTGACGAGCAGTGTGGCACGCTTAATAAATTCATCGTGAATACTGGCATCAATATAGATACGCTCAATACCACAACAAGATTGCCCTGAATTAAAAAAAGCGCCATCGATGACGGTTTCTACTGCAAAATCTAGATCGACATCGGCACGAATATACGCCGGATCTTTACCGCCTAGTTCTAAACCTAAACCAATAAAGCGTCCGGCGGCTGATTTTTCGATACTGGCACCCGCATCGACTGAACCAGTAAAGCAAACATGCGCCACCTTTTCATGTTGAATTACTTTTGCAGTATCCTCATGGGATAAATGTAAATATTGAAATACCCCTTCAGGGAATTTTGCCGTCGCAAAAGCGTCCGCTAAACGCTCAGCACAGAGTGGGGTTTGTGCTGAATGTTTTAAAATAACCGTATTACCCGCCATGAGTGCGGGAATAATCGAATTGATAGCGGTCAGGTAGGGAAAATTCCAAGGAGCGACAACAAAAACAACCCCTAGGGCCTCGCGTTTTATGTAGCGAATAAAACCGGGTTTGTCTGCCAGTTTCTCAGTCGCCAATGAGTCCTCTGCAATACCTATCATATGCCGGGCGCGTTCTTCCATGCCAGCAACCTCGCCTTGACCATAGCGAATAGGTCTTCCCATCATCCAGGCTAACTCTTGTGCAATGACTTCTTTATTGGCGTTGAAAGCGTCAATCATATTATGACACAATACTGCTCTGTCTTTTATGCTAAGGGCCTTCCAGCTCTTTTGTGCAGAGCTTGCCACTTGGATGCAATGGTTTATCTGGGTTTGATTTGCCTGTTCACGCACGACGTATTCAGAACCATCGATAGGTGAAATTGTTGTTTGTAAGTTGCTCATATTAGTATCTTCATAAAATGTTAGTCAAAGAAAATATTGAACAGATAGGGTGTTAACAAAGCGCCAGATATCATTGCTGCGGTTAGAAAAATAGCTTTAAAGCCGCTAATCTGTGCTTAGTTATTACCCTATAACTGAGTGTCAAAATATCCTCAATAGTAAGTTAACGCGCTATTTCAAAAGGGTAGTAATAACCATATTTGGATCTGAGTCCATCGATTCAAGCTTTTTTACCCTGTTTCAGTTTGCGCCTATCAGTAGTGTAAAGCTGTTATATTAAATGATCTCGAAGTAGCGAGCTAATTCCCAGTCAGTAATATGTTGATTAAATTCGCGTTGCTCCCATTCCCGCGTCGCGGCGTAGTGGTCAACAAACTCGTCTCCAAAAAGATGCCGTGCTGCACTGGATTTTTTCAGGGCAAAAGCCGCCCCTGACAGTGATTGTGGCAGGCTGAGAGAGTGATGATGTTGTTGTTCGTAGGCATTGCCTTTGACTTGTGGTTGCGGTTCTAGTTTATGTTCAATACCGTAAAGTCCAGCGCCAAGTACTGCTGCAAGTGCGATGTAAGGGTTAGCATCAGCCGAGCCTAAGCGGAATTCAATGCGTTGGGATTTACTCGTCCCGGGTATTACTCTGAGGGCGGTTGTGCGGTTTTCTACTCCCCAAGTGGCATCGGTAGGTGCCCAAAATCCGGGAATTAAACGAGAGTAGGCATTGACAGTTTGTGCCATCATTGCAAGTAGTTCGGGCATTAATTGCTGCAATCCAGCCAAGAAATGACGTTGGGTATTACTCATATTATGCTTCTGCTCTGGATCATAAAAAGCCGATCCCGATCCATCTTTATGGTTTAGCGAAACATGTATATGTCCAGATTGACCTGGGTGATCGTTTGACCATTTAGCCATGAAGGTGGCCATCATAGCGTTTTTTTGCGCCCAAACTTTAGTGAACGTTTTGAAGAGGGCGGCTTTATCGGCGGCTTCGGCGGCATTACAGACAGACAGCGCGGCCTCCATAACACCTGGGCCCGTTTCAGTGTGAAGTCCTTCAATCGGGAAGTCCATTTTCTCGGAAAGGTCGATTAAGCTATGATAAAGATCGGCATGGGTAGAGTTTCTGATCATTGAATAACCGCAGTTACCCGGAGTGATAGGTTTCAAGTTTTGGTAGTTTTTCTCTCTTACGGAATCGGGTGTCTCGTTAAACAGAAAAAATTCATATTCAAAGGCTGCATTGACATCGAAGCCCATCTCATCGGCTTTGGCTAAAATACGCGAGAGTGTGTTTCTTGGGCAAAGTTTAGCGGCGGTATCTGTAAACTCACAGACAAAAAGTAACATACCCGGTTCGAAGGGAATATCTCTGCAACTGGATGGGACAACTACCACTGGTGCGTCAGGATAACCTGTGTGCCAGCCGGTATACTCAATACCCACATTTTCATAGAGTTTATCATTTGAATCCCAGCCTAATACAACATCACAGAATGCAAAGCCATTATCTAAGCTTGAGAAAAACTTTCCCTTATCCATGTACTTACCGCGCATGATACCGTCTGTATCGAAAAGTCCGACTTTAATATGGCTAAGCCCTCTCTCTTCGACAATACGTTTTGCGTCTTCAATAGTGCTTACATCTCTGGGATCCATCATTTATATTAAGCCCTCGTAACTGCTGAAAAAATTCTTGTTTAGACTAGTTTTTAACCTAGATTGGTCAGTCGAATCACGAAAGTCTGCACTAGTTCTTTATGCACCTAGAAAACTAGAAAATGTCTCATCACCAATAAGTTGACCACGACTTTTTCTAGCTTCCTTTACATCGATAATTATCACAGCTTTTTCGCGCCTAACTGCCAAATCTAGATTGAAAGATTATAGCCAACGCTTTTTATACCTTGCCGATATGATGTTTAATAGTTTAATTAAGCGAACTCTTTAGCCCAAGGAGCAGCTTGATTTTGTGATCTATGCTAGCAGTTATTAATAAAGGTACAACAAGATAGTGGAAAATTGATGGGCTACTATTAATTTAATTAATAGTAGCCCCGTTCATATTAGCTATTGAGCCGGATTATGGGCTTAAAAGTCCGAGTTATTATCGGTTTCAGTAATTGTAGCGCCTAGCGCACCAAGAAAACTCCGTTTTGTCGCTTGTCTTCGCCTCGTATTACCTTCATTCAAAAAGTTATGTTGAGGCCTCTAGGACTGAGCATTAAAGGTTTGGCCATTCACCGCATGGCTGTCTTCGCCCATTAGGTAAAGATAAACCGGCATTATATGTTCAGGTTTGGGGTTGTTCGCCGGTTGTTCTCCAGGGTAAGCCGCGGCGCGCATTGTCGTGCGGGTTGCACCTGGGTTGATACAATTACTGCGAATTGTACTAGTGTTTTCTAGCTCCTCTGCAAGTATTTCCATAATGCCTTGAGTTGCAAATTTAGATACACTGTAAGCTCCCCAGTAGGCCCTGCCTATTTTTCCGACACTAGAAGAGGTAAATACAATAGAGGCCGATTGACTTCGATGCATTAAAGGTAACAGGGTTTGAGTCAGCAGGAAAGGGGCAAAACTGTTGACCTTCATCACTTGCTCCCATGTAACCGGATCATAGTTTTCTATCGGTGTCCGCATCCCCAGTATACTGGCGTTGTGCAGAAGGCCATCGAGTATTCCAAACTCAGCGTCAAGAATGTCGGTTAATTCGATGTAGCTTTGCTCGCCGGCGGTTTCTAAGTTAAAGGGTAATACGGCAGGCTTTGGTGCGCCTAGGGCTTCGATTTGATCGTAGACGGCGTCTAGTTTTTCTACATTTCTACCTAAAAGAATGATCGTCGCCCCGTGTGTTGCATAGCTTATGGCCGCGGCACGGCCAATCCCATCGCCTGCGCCAGTCACTAGAATAACTTTATCTTTTAATAATTGCTCTGGGGCTAAATAGTCAAACATTGAAATTTCCTGTCGCTGCTTTGTTGGTGGAAAAGAAACAATTTAGGCTGTGTTTTTATACTATCTCTCAGTGGTCTCCGCTTTTATGTGAGTGCTGTTTGCTGTCAGACTCAATGGCGTTAATAAGTTGCATTGGAGAGTCGATAAGTAAATCAGCTCCCCAATTTTTGCTGTTTTCATCCGGGTTTAAATATCCATAGTTACAGCCCACGGTGAACATTCCGGCTGCTAATCCGGCTTGTATGTCGCGTAAATGATCACCTACATACCAACAGTGTTGAGCCGCAACTGCCATTTTCCTACAGGCCAGAAGTAGTCCTTGAGGATCAGGTTTTGCCACAGTGACATGATCGGGGCAAATAGTAGCCGACACTCTGTCGCTAAGCTCGAAATAATCTAAAATAGGCCGAGTATAAAGTGCCGGTTTATTGGTTACTATTGCCCATTGAATATGCTTGTGCTCTAAATAGCTTAGCAACTCAATGACCCCAGGGTATAAGCTAGATTTTTTGTTGATATAGGTTAAATAGTTATCCAAAAAACGCGATTTATATTGTTCAAATTCTTCGCTTTGCGGGTTTATCTTAAAAGCGAAGCTGACCATGGCTCTGGCGCCATTAGACACCTGCTGTCTCAGTTGACTGACGTTAATAGGCGGCTTATTCTCTTGGGCTAGCATTTGATTGATTACAAAGTGAAAATCAAGTGCGCTGTCTAGCAAAGTGCCGTCGAGGTCAAAAAGTACAGCTGAGGGTTTATGCATTAGTTGTTTTAAATCTCTTAGAGACTATTGTACTTTTACTAGGCTCAGTAACACGGCCTTAAAAACAAACTAAAAATCATCATTTATAACTATAAACTCGGGTTTTCGCTGGTTTCTGCCTTGCATTATCTTCTCTGCCTACTTAAGTGCAAAGGTCTCTCTTAGGTTGTTGTGACAGAGACTCAGTTAAAAATTAACTAAGAGGCGGATGAACACTTAGAGGCCTGAGCTGTATATTGAACAAATTATTGATTAGTTGCTGTGGTAAGTAGATACGATATAGTTAACTTCTATATCCTCAGCGACTAAGCTGTATTCTTTGGTTAAAAGGTTATAAGTCATGCCAACCATATCATCTATTTCAAGTTCGGTGCTGCGTATCCAGCTCCCCAGCTCTGAGGGCTTAATGAATTTTTTAAATTCATGGGTGCCTTTGGGGACCAGTTTTAAGATGTGTTCTGCGCCTAAAATGGCAAAAATATAGCTTTTAGGGTTCCGATTAATGGTTGAAAAAAACACCCGTCCTCCGGGCTTTACCAGTTTAGCGCACGCTCTGATAATAGAGCTAGGATCGGGAACATGTTCCAGCATTTCCATGCACGTGACAATATCAAAACTCGCGGGCTGGTCTTCAGCCATTTGTTCAGCTGAAATTTTTTGATAATTCACCTTGAAACCGCTTTCTAAGCCATGCAGTTTGGCAATTTTCAGTGGCGCTGCACCGAGATCTATACCGGTGACTTTTGCCCCACGTTGGACCATTGATTCGGATAAAATACCACCACCACAGCCTACATCAAGCACCGTTTTGCCCTCGAGGTTGACAATTCTG
>JAWUWK010000015.1:0-15777 GCA_034111875.1 Gammaproteobacteria bacterium | reverse complement strand
AAATCCATTTCTGACGATAGCTTGTCTACCGTCTAATAAGCGAACATCTTTGTATTGATCAAGCAGGACTTGTAACTCTGTTTCAACCGCCTGGGCAATCAGCTCCTTTGCGCCTGAACTCAGTAATACTGACAACGGATCTGAAGTAATATTTTCTAGGCGAGCTTCTGGTGATGCTGTAAAATTAGTCATGGCGTATCTCTTTACTATTGATTGTGATCTTCCAGGATAAATCAACAGGATACGCCATCTTTAGAACTCCTCCCATACACCAGATATCACTATAACTCGGGTTGAGGGGCCTATTTTGCCACGCTATGACTTTCTCAATAACGGAGTTGGTAACCTGGGAAACTAAGCCCGAGGAAATATCAGCGCCATACATATCCTGAAATGCGTCGACGATGTCTCTGTGTTCATTCCTTTAGCATAAAGGCAGAGTATTTGATCATCCATATCGGTGATGCGAGTCTAACCTTTCTTAAGCATCAGTGGCTCAAAAGTACCGTTACGATCTCGGGGAGTCTCTAATTCAATTTCGCCATGATTGCCTTTGAGAATTTTTGAGGTATTTTCATTGCGACTATTACCGCTTTGATAACCTTCAGAGGCGTTTTTAACCTAACCAAGGGATTATTTATCTCTGCTTTTAAGGCTGCTTCTACGGTCAATTTGGTGAGGAAGGTGCTTAACTGGCGAAGGTCTTCTGGTGTTTTCAGGTCCTTGGCTAATTCTTCAGCCGTAGGTTGGAGTTTTTTGTGATCCATGTGATTGCTCATAATTATAGCTTTTGAATAGGTTATAGATTATGAGCAGTTCAAATAATTTTTACATCCTCGTCCTAATGTTTTCTTCTAACATTTGGGTTAAAAGAAGTTAACTACTTGGCTAGCAGCAGTGAGTTGGTTAATGACTGATATTAAAGATCGACTTACAGGTAAAATGCAAAGCAGCTACCTACCTAGAATCGTTTACCGTACCTTATGCTGAAAAATCATTTGAGGAATTTTATTCAATCCAAGGATATGGTCTATCCCACCCAATTTTACTGCTACAGCGGGCATTCCATAGACAACACAAGTTTCTTCATTTTGGGCTATGGTCTTCGCTCCAACGTCATGCATTTCTTTAATCCCTATTGCTCCATCATCACCCATACCTGTCATGATAATACCGAGTGCATCGGCTCCTGCGTATTTTGCAACTGAACGAAACAGTACGTCAACAGAAGGCTTATGGCGGTTTACCCGTGGACCATCTTTTATTTTTACTGATGCTCCAAACTGTGTTACTTGCAGCATCATATGTTTACCTCCTGGGGCAATCAATACAAGCCCAGGTAATAACGCATCATTGTCTTCGGCTTCTTTAACTTCTACCTTACTCACTTCATTTAATCTTTTTGCAAAAGCTTGGGTAAATTGTTCTGGCATGTGTTGCACGATAAGGATCGGTAACGTATCGCTAGGTAACGCTGCTAAGACGGCTGCTAGTGCTTGTGTACCTCCAGTAGATGCACCGATAGCAATTAATGAACCAGCTTTTCTTATTCCAAGCTTACGTCCTTTGTCTAACATTGCATCAGCAGTAAACTTGTTTCTGATCGGACTGATATGAGCAATAGGCATTGGCTTTATGACGGCCATATTGGCTTTTGCTGCTACCTTAATAGCATTTACCAAGATCCGTGAAGATTCAGGCAGCGATGTTTTTATATCAGACTTAGGTTTAGCTACAACATCAATAGCTCCAAAACGGAGAGCATCAAGGGAGGCTTTCGAGCCTTTTTCTGTCAAAGTAGAGCACATTACTATGGGTGTTGGTCGCTCTGACATTATTTTTTTCAAGAAAGTAATGCCATCCATTCTAGGCATTTCTATATCGAGGGTTATGACATCTGGCCAATTTCTCTCCATATGAGTTAGCGCAAATATTGGGTCCTGTGCACTACCAATAACTTCAATACCGGCGGCTGCAGTTAAGATATCAGAAAGTACTTTCCTCACAACAGCGGAATCGTCAATAATAAAGACTCGTATACTCATTTACACTTCCTTATCCAAATATCATAAATAGTTATTAAGCTAAAGACTTTTATATTCTGTTAGCGAAGTGATTAAAAATTTTAACCGTTGATTAGTATTAACTATGACATTATTTTTTTATTAAGAAAATATAATGTCATTTAATTTACTTCTGATTGGCACTTTTTTATTAATCTCTGTGGTAAATAATATACGCCCGTCAGTTAAATAATTTATTGTCTTTGAAACCAGCATTAGTGAACTGATAATGTCAAACTCGAGAGACTCGATAAATTCACATCCATTTACTCGAGTTGTTTAGACGGCGAAACTCTAGCGCAGCTGAATTTTTTGTAGCGCTATGTTGCTGTTGCTTTGAGGCATTAAGAATCAAATGGCTATTGGACAGATACTGGCAAAACACGAGTCTATTTTATAGGGCTCATATTATTTTCTGTTGACTTAGGCTATTGATAGATTAGGTCATATTGTCTATGACGACCCAGTTCATTTTTTTCGTAAACCTCGCACAATCCTTGAACATTTATCCAGTTAGAAAAGTTTCAAACCCGGTTAAAAGCTAGACAAAATATTTTTTGGCTAACTTAACCTGTGATTACGGCTTTTTGTAAATAGATGGCGATATTCGAATTAAACCATGGGTGAATCCTTTTATCGCCTCGGCATGACCAATAAATAAGAAACCTCCAGATTCGAGTCTAAGTGCAACTTGTTTTATAATTTTGCTTTTAGTCTCTGTATCAAAATATATCAATACATTACGCAGTAATATGAGTTGGAAAGTCCCTAACTCATTTAAAGGTAACGCTGAAGTTAAATTAACATAGATGAATTTAACTCTATCGATTAAGCTTTGATCTATGAGTAGTTTACCTTCAAATTCATCTTTACCTTTGAAACAATATTTTTTCAAATAATCTTTAGGTATACCATCAATTCTATCCTGTAGATAAAGGCCAAGCATGGCTTCTTGAAGAACAGTGTGGTTAATATCAGATCCCAAAATTTCCCATAGATTATTATTTAATTTATCATCTAACATCATCGCTAAACTATAGGCTTCTTTACCTGTTGATGAAGCTGCACTCCAAACCCTGAACATTTTATTTCTGTTTATATTGGGAATTATTTCATTTTCCAAAAAATCGAAATGTTTTGGTTCCCTAAAAAAAGTAGTTTCATTAGTGGTTAAAAGATCAATGACAATTTGTTGTTCTTTTTCACGGCCTGACTCATTCATTAAATCAAAGTAAGTGCCAAAGCTAGTAATAGAATAATGCCGTAATCGTTTATTCAAACGAGAAGTGACAA
This sequence comes from Gammaproteobacteria bacterium, assembly GCA_034111875.1. Lineage (GTDB taxonomy): Bacteria > Pseudomonadota > Gammaproteobacteria > Pseudomonadales > Balneatricaceae > Rs1. The sequence goes on along the minus strand of JAWUWK010000015.1, from coordinate 12,421 downwards.
AAACTTTTTTATCATCGCTTAGCCTTATTCCTGCTTGATCATAGATAAAATCTCTAAATCGAATGAATTCAGCATCTGATATATTTTCGTGCAACATATTAATCATTAGTAGGACCTAAAAACTTTTTATATAAGTGTTACATTGAAATATAAAACTGCAATCAATATTACACTTTTGATTTAATTAAGATGGTGTAAATTTGACTAATTTTAAGAGTCAAATCCATGATAACGAATTGTTTAATAATCAGTTAAATACGGCTTTATTCAGCCGTTTCGTTATCTGAAGAGAAAATACTATCGCCTGGTATAAAAAATTTAGAACTAAAATAATTGAGTTTAAACTCCCTATTTTTACATTTCAAAGCAATTTATTTTATCGTATTCTTAAATAAGCTTTATACAAAAAAAATGGCTTATAACGCTTGGTGAAAGTTAATATTTAAACAGGACACTTATTTTTATCTAAGTGTCCTGTGGCATAAATCAATCGACTCAAACCCTAAAAAGAAGAAAGCTCATCTATCGCTAGAATGTTTTCAATATTCAGTAAAATCAATAGCCGTTGGTCTACTTTTCCCATTCCATGAATAAAGTCAGTACGGATCTTAGTACCAAATTCAGGGGCTGGCACAATTTCTAATAAAGAAACATCAATAACCTCACTGACTTCATCAACGATAATTCCAATGACCATACTTTGGTCATTAGCTTTTAAATCAACGATAACAATACTACTTCGCTTAGTACGCTCGGATGGTTCTTCCAAGAAACGCTTCGCCAAATCAATCACTGGTACAACATTACCACGAAGATTAACCATTCCGGCAATAAACCCCGGAACCATTGGTACTCTAGTAATATTGCTAAAATCGGTTATTTCTTTTATTGAAAGAATGTCGATCCCATAAATATCATTGTTTAACACAAACGTTAGAAATTGTCGGCTATTACTGCCAGCAACGGATTCCGAAGGTTTTGGCTGAGATATATTTTTTTCCATAACTTAACCACAAGCCTCTGTTAAAAACGTTCAAATTTTGATTTATCAACTGCTGTATTCTCAGCCCCTTGATCTAATGAGGAGTTTTTGTCGGATGAATGCCTATTTTTTCCGGGGGTAGACGAATCAGACCCTTTGATACGAAAAAATGAAACAGCACTAGTCAAGTTTTTAGACTGAGCCTGCATTTCATCAGCTGTTGCGGCTAGTTGCTCCGAGCCTGACGCATTTTGCTGTGTCACTACGTCTAGCTGCTGCATTGCTTTACTAATTTGAGATACACCCGCAGATTGCTCTTCTGATGAAGCACTTATTTCTTGCACTAACCCTGCTGTTTGAATAATATCAGGAACCATTTTTTCAAGTAATGTACCAGCAGTTTCGGCAATTGCCACACTATCTGTGGTTAGACTACTAATTTCAGAAGCGGCTATCTGACTGCGCTCAGCCAACTTTCTTACTTCAGCGGCTACTACAGCAAATCCTTTACCATGCTCACCAGCTCGAGCGCCTTCTATGGCAGCATTTAGCGCCAACATATTGGTTTGATAGGCTATATCTTCTATGATGGAAATCTTATTGGCTATTTGCTTCATCGCTACGACAGTGTCGCTAACCGCTGAACCACCTTGTTTTGCGGCATCTGCTGAAACAGTGGCAATAGTATCTGTGTTTTGTGCATTTTCATTATTTTGAGCAATAGATGCGCCCATTTGCTCTATTGAGGAACTCGTTTCCTCAACACTTGAGGCTTGCTCACTAGCAGCTCCACTTAGAGATGCTGCGGTATTACTTACCTGAGTAGCGGCGGATGATATCTGTTCTGAATTAGATAATATTTGCTCAACAACTTCGGTTAATTTATTACGCATTGTAATTATTTGAGCCAAAATACCAGTGGTTTTACTTTCATCCATATCAAGTTGGATATCTAGTCTGCCCATTGCAATATTTCTTGCAATCTCGGATACGATATTAGGTTCTCCACCTACTTTGTGTAAAACATCTCGAATTATAATAATGACGGTCATGATGCCTAAAAGCACAGCAATTAATGAAACCCAAGTTACAATGTTTTCCGTAGTTTGATTATTATCTTGAACGTTTATACCAAGAGATGCCTGGCTGTCTTTAAGAGATTCTTTAACTGATTTGGTGTTTTTAGCAATCAGCGGGCCACGTTCATCTAACATACCGAAAATAATTTCGTTACTTTCTTCTATTAACCCATGAGCAGCTTTAAATGAATTAACATAATGATCCAGTTCTGTGCTGAAACTTCTTAATTCTTCGCTACTTTTTTGATTTATAAGGGCAGATTCCAACGCAATTACATCTTTAGGTAGGTTGGTTGATAACTCTAATAAGGCCCGATTATAATCTTTTTCGTGGTTACTTTGTAGATACTTGATAACATATAGCCGGCCGAGTAGGAGCCGCTTTTGAGCTTCATTAGAAAGGAATGTCGACCTGAGTTCTGAATCTCTGTAGGACCTTTTAATAATAGAACCCATTATTTCCCGTGTTTTGACGGCCTTAATAAATAATCGATTTTGAACCTCGTCTTCACTTTCCTCGTTCAACTTCACAATGTCACTAAAATCTTTTTTGTAAGCATCAAGCTCTGTTTCAATCGATGTGATTAGTTGAGCTCTCTTTGGATCCGTCAAAGCTATTTTTGCTTTATCAATCAATCCCGTTGTCAAATCTCCGTATTCTTGGAATTGACGGATATCTTTATCACTTTTACTAATAATAAAATCTTTCACCTGCATGCGTGTTCCAATCATATTAGTTTGCAGGTTTCTTGCTAAGTTAGAGTCATTAGCTAATCCACGATACTCGGTAAAACCAGTTCCTGAGCCACCTATGCCTACTAAAGCACTCGTAGATACTACTAATAGTAATATTATTACCAACCCAAAACCTGCTATTAGCAAGGTTTTTAAATTTAAATTTTTCAACATGGCCTAAGCTCCCTTAATTTTTTTAGAATAAGTTTTTGAGGATTGCTTAGCAGTAAAAGCTAAACACAAATTTGATATTTTCACGGGTAAACGTGGTTGTATATTGATAACTTACATCCTAATAGTTTAATTATTGTTGATTCAACGGAAAGAATAGAGCAACTCTTCGGTTAAAACGTGATTCATTAAAGAAATAATGTTCAACACAATTAAAGACGTTTGCTGCTATTTACTTTTAACATATTCGTATATTAGCTTTATCATTGATCTAAGATTGAATAGAACTAATGATGGTAAATTCATCTACCGACATTACATTTTCAACATTCAGTAAAATTAAAAATTCGTCATTAAGTTTTGCCATTCCACTGATAAATGCAGTGTTTATTTTATCGCCTAAAGAGGGGCTAGGTTCTATATCATTACTATTAATGTCTATCACCTCGTTCACTACATCTACGGCGATGCCGATCTCTAATTGCAAATCACTGTTTTTCACTTCAAGAATAATAATACTGGTCCGCCTTGTCAGTACTACCGATTTTCCTGCAAAAAGAAGTCCCAAATCGATCACTGGAACAACTCTGCCTCGGAGATTGATGACCCCTAAAATAAAATCCGGGGTCATTGGTACCTCTGTTACCTCTGAATATTCAATAATTTCCTTTATATTAAGAATTTCAAGACCATATGATTTATCAATCATTTGGAACGTTAAATACTGTTCCGTCTTTGATAAACCTTCAGTCGCTGATAAACCTTCAGTCACTTCGATGCTCTGTATTTGTTCTTGCATCTATTTATCCGCCTATTTTTTTCATTTAAGTCACAGCTTAGAAGTTACAGATTGATCATTTCCAGCGTTAATCACTAGATTGATCATTGCCGGAGTGTCTATTACCATTGCAACTTCACCGCTACCTAAAATGGTCGCACCACTTATGCCTTTTAGATTTTTAAATATTTCACCCAGCGGCTTTATAACCGTTTGATGTTCGCCTAATAGTTCATCAACAACAAAACCCGCTTTCTTACCACCACATTTGACGACAATAATATCGTCCCTATGTCCTTCAGATACATTTTTTTCTTCACCAAATAATTCACTTAAATACATAAAGGGGAGAATTTCGCCGCGCAAATTCAAATAATTTGCACCTTTGCTTTCAGCCCCTAAAGATTTATCTAATTCTAGACATTCCTCTATGATGTCCAATGGCACAATATATCTCCCATCGCCTACACGTATCTGAAAACCATCGATTATTGCCAGAGTTAGGGGTAACCGAATTGTTATACTGCTGCCTTGCCCCTCTTCACTGGTTATTTCAATCGTCCCGCGCAGTAATTCAATATTGGTGCGGACCACATCCATTCCGACGCCACGACCTGACAGATTACTAACTTGGTCTGCGGTAGAAAAACCAGCAGTAAAAATAAGCTGATATATTTCCTGATCGGTTAAATGCTGGCCTTCTTGAATTAAACCATTTTGCAGCGCTTTTTTGAGTAACTTCTCTTTTTGCAGACCCCGTCCATCATCTTTTATTCGGATAACAATACTTCCCGATTCATGAAAAGCATCTAAATTTACGATTCCCTTAGCAGGTTTACCCGAAGCTATTCGCTCATTAGGCAATTCAATACCATGGTCAATGGCATTCCTAACTAAATGCATTAAGGGGTCGCCAATTTTTTCTATCAGGGTTTTATCTAATTCGGTATCTTCACCGGTAATACACAACTCAATCTCTTTGCCAAGGTCACGACTGACTTCACGCACAACCCGATTGAAACGTGAAAAAGTTTCACCAATGGGCATCATACGTAATCCCAATGCCGTATCGCGTACTTCCTCAACCAAGCGTAATAAGTTTTCCATTGCCTCATTCATCTTAGGATCAGCAAGTCGTATAGCACTTATTTCTGCATTCGCGGAGCCAATAACCAACTCGCCCACTAAGTTCACTAAATTTTCGAGTTTACCTGCGTTAACTCTAATTGTTTGTTGTTCAGTATTACGATTAAGTTTGCTTGAATTTTGCTTTTTGAGGGCAGCATCAACCACAGTTTGATCCACCACTTTTTGGTTAACGGCAATTTCGCCCAAGTGAGATATTGGCGTATCTTCACCGCCAACAGTGACGTCATCAGTCATCACATCTTGAATGTTTAAAACACCCTCTTTTTCCAACGGCGTTAATGCACCACACGCGAGCAAAATATCGCCAATACGTAAGTCTTGTTCGGGCAGCTGCTCAATCAATTGTATATAGGCATCAATTTGGCTATTAGGAGGCAGAATTCGAATTTTGCAATCATCTTGCACAAATTCAAATACTTCCTCTATTTCGGCTTTGTTGCTGTTGGGTGCGAATAAAGCTATTTCGAAACCTAAGTAACAGTTTTCTGCGTCAAACGCAGACCACAGTGGGATTGCATCCTCGATGACAACGACACTTTTAAGCTCACCTATTTTATTCAGGTAAGAGATAAATGATGCGGGGTCCATGCCATTTCTTAAGACATTAACGCTATAGCGCAATGAAATATGCCAATTATTGTTGGCCACCCCATCGTTGTTTTGCTGATCAGTTGCGTTTGTGACCCCAGCCGTTAGATTCGTCACCTCAGATTCATCGGCTAAATAACAATTTAATCGCATTATAAGTGCATCATCAGTTGTTTTTATTGCACCACTGATGCCAACTACGCCATTGAGAGCACTTTCAACTAAACCTTCCAAATGATCTCGACTTAATAAGAATAGCGAGACCAGATCTTTATCAAGAAGCAGTGTGCCATCTCTAATATCACCTAATACGCTTTCAACAACATGAGTAAATTCAACAACACTGTTTAACCCAAAGAGACCGGCGGCACCCTTAATAGTATGAAAGGTACGAAATAGGTCATTAACCCCTTCTTCTGTTTCCGTTTTATTACTTAAATCATCTAAGTTAAGTAAGGCTTTCTCAGCAACCAGTAATAAATCTTCCGCTTCATCAGAGAATATTTGTAATCCTTCATCGTTCATACCATCTCTCCTCGATTAAAAAGACTATTGAGGCTATAACTTGCCATTAATTCAGCGACCACTGCACTAACCGAGGTGATTTTAAGTTCTTTGTTTTTTGAGATCAGTTCAAGCCTTAAGGCTAATAGCAATTGAATGCCCGCGGTATCAATTTCTTCAACAGCGCTCAAATCAAGATCAAATTGTTGATACAAGTCGATTTCTTGATTTAGGCCATTTTTAATCTCATTAATTGAATAAATGGTCATATCGTCATCAATAGTCAATTTACATAACCCTTTAATACTGCTGTCTTGACTTATTTTAAGCGGCATTTTTGTTCCTATTTATTATTAAATTAGTAAAGCGTTTCATGATTTATGTATTTTTCATGAGATTAATTTTGATACAACATCTAATAATTTAGGTGGCTGAAAAGGTTTTACAATCCATGCTTTCGCACCGGCGCTTTTACCTTCTTGCATCAGCTTTTGGCCGGCTTCAGTAGTTAACATGCATATAGGTGTGAATTTATACTCTGGTAACTTTTTAACCTCTTTGACAAAGGTAATACCATCCATAATAGGCATATTGACATCACTTACGATGAGATGAATTTTTTTACCTTTTAGCTTATCTAAAGCGTTTCGGCCATCACAGGCCTCGATAACATCATAGCCGGCGCCTCGCAATGCAATGCCTACGACACTTCGTACTGAAGCAGAATCATCGACAATAAGTATGGTTTTTGACATGTTTTATTTACCCTTTAAAAAAATACAACTTCGCCATCGTCAGACGTTTCTTCGTCAATGTCATAAGCGACTTTATTGGAAAATTTACGATGAAATTCACGTTCACTTGTCGTCGTGTAATTAGCCGACATTTGCTCTAAAAAATTTTGAATATTAAGATTTTCGTGATTCGGAATTTCCTCAGATAACTGAGATAGGTTTCCTCTAACATGACCTAAAATTTGTGAGACTCGATCTTGAAACTGCAGCGACACTAACGTATCTTCTATTTTCTGGCGTACGCTTGAAGATAGTTCTTCCAGGTTTTGCGCATGATTATCGCGTGCCGCTTTGGTTTCATTATATTGGGCAATAACGGTTTTAATATTGTCATTGGCAGTAATAGTAAGTTTATTTCCACTCTCACTATCAACAGTAAAGCTCTCTTTTATATGAGTTAACCTAGCATTGACATGGTTCACAGTAGTGATGATATTATCGGCTATTTGACCCGAACGTTTGGCTAGGGTGCGCACTTCATCAGCTACTACAGCAAATCCACGGCCACTTTCACCCGCTCTAGCAGATTCAATAGCAGCGTTTAGCGATAAAAGATTCGTTTGAGAGGCTATGCCGCCTACATCGCGGGCCATGATTTCCAAAGTTTTCGTATAATTGGAGAGCTCAACGATTTGGTCTTGTGATTTAACTCTGACGTCGAGCAGATGAGTTAACGTCTGGGAAACAGTGTCTAACCGAGCCTCAATTTGCGCCGATGATAGTCCATCAACACCATCACGGTTACCGACTATATTATTTAAATCACTAACCATAGCAACAAACCGTTCAGCAACCTCATTCATTTCATTCGTTGATATTTCAATAGAATTTTCGATTTGGTGCGACAAAATAGGTAAGCAATCTTTACCGATAGACTCAAATGAACTAATTGAAACTTTAAGTTTTTGCACTTCCCTCTCTAGATCAGATATAACTAATCTTAGCCCTTCATTGTCAGTATTGGATTCAACGAGCGTTTTGCCCTTTAGATAACCAAAACACAAATCTACTATTACTAAACTAAATGCAACAATCAAAAAAATTAAAGATTCATTATAAGTTACTATAATTAAGGCTATTAAACTTACTATCCCTGAAGGTAGCACAGTAATTAAACTACTTTTTTTATGCATATATCTACTTAGCCTTTGTTACGTTAACCAACTTAGTTTCACAAGCGTGAAGCAAGTGAACATAAAAGTAACTCACGTTCTCATATGATCGTTATATAAGTAACATATGAGTTTGACTCAAATTTACGAAGTACATTTAACCATAAATGTCTCTATATAGATACACTTAGAGATATAGACTTTTGTCTTAGATCTTAATTGTCTTCAAAAAAATACATATTAAACATCGGCGATTACTTTAAATAGATTAGAAGCACTTAGCTTCTATCATGATGCCTCCCTTTATCGCCGCTATAGCGGAGTTGTTCACTCTTTATTTTTTATGTGGTCATAGATAGTTATCCCTGAAATATCATTTGATTAAAAAAGTAACTATTCGGTACAAAAATTCTTGACAGGTTTTAGGTATATAACCAGATTCTATGTCAACTATCAGACGTCAACTGAACTACTATGATTAATCACTATCTAAAGTCTTCTGCTAGGCTCAAATCTGCATAGCGATTACGTGGCTATCTGATTTCTCTAATCGCCTTATGAAGCGATTCAGGAGAAAAATTTCCAATCTGATTCCCTCTGCGATAATAGCCATTCATTAGGTAAATCCGATGCGAACAGTTGATAATAGAAAATATCGACGTCGATTCAGCAATCAGCTCTGTCAAAGAGCTTCTTGAAAAAGAACAAGATCTCTCGCCTTCGCTTAAGGCCGCTCTGCAAGTATTGATTCTCTTACTGTCGCTATTACTCAAGCACACCACACTCAATAGTAAAAACAGTAGCAAGCCTCCTTCAACAGATCTGAACCGTGAGAAGTTCTCCAAAAAAGTGCGCAGAAGCCGAAAACCTGGCGGACAGAAAGGGCAAATCGTCACTACCTTACAGAAAGTCAATGATCCAGATGCAATGAAAGAGCTCAAAGTAGATAGACGTTCTTTGCCAAAGGGTCGTCGCTACTCAGAGGATGGCTATGAATCACGACAGATTATCGATATTGATATCTCACGGTTTGTGACCTAATACAGAGCACAAATCCTCAAGGATGATCTGGCAAAGCGATTTGTTACCCCTTTGCCTGAAAGAGTGAATCGGGCGGTTCAATATGGCATGCAGTCTATAAGCCACAGTGTCAACTACTGCCCTATGACCGGATTCGTGATCACTTTCTGGATCAGATGGGTATTACAGTGAGTGCAGGTTTCAATAAAGCCGCCTCCGGGAAGTTGGATAGTTTCGAGCAATGGGCGAAGGCTGAGCTCATTCAGTGTAACCTTGTTGATGAAACCGGCATCAACAAGGTTACACTGTGCTTCGAACTGCTCATTGACCCCCTTTTATCCCCACACGAAGCGGGGCTGTGAAGCGATAGATGAGATGGGAATATTACCCTTCTTTAATGTAAGCCATGTATGGACTCCACCACCTCACATACGAACCAATATAGGATAGGCTATTTTTATCTTTACACGCTTAACTGTCAAGAATGTGATGTGGCTATTGCGTTGGTCATTTACTGATTAGTTGATGAACTAAGAGGGCACTAATTAAAAGATTTTTAGGGATCCAGGTCAGGATCTTTAAGGGCAGTTTCGACTGCATCGAGTTCATTTCTTTTTGCGAAAATTGCTAATAAACACTGTAGCCATTTAAAGCCTGAAACAGACAAAATGTCGCTCTATATCGCCTAAAGACTCCTACAATCCAATGATTTAATACCTAGTTGAGGCGACAATACCAAGGGGATTGGTGGCTGCGTATTGTGGATTCAAGTGTGCGTAGTTTATCTCTATGTAATGCCTAAATTTTGGTGAAAATTATTGGGTAATGAGGATTGATTGGTTAATAAAAATGGGTGTCCTTTTTGATTTTTTTGATTGCTCATGACCATACTGTCACCAGATGCACAAGAACAAGCCAAATCCAGAGATGTCATGCATCAGCTGGGTGTAATACCAAGGGGATTGTTGCTTCATCTATGTTTTGATCTTAGGCTAATTATTCTCTATTAAATGGGTAATTCTTGGTGTAATCAACTGAAAATAGTGTCTGTTATAGCTTTGAAAAATAGATGTTTTTTTTGTTCAGGGCGGAACTTAGCTTTTTTTATGCAATATGCGGGTAAGGTTCTTTTATTATCTTCTACTTTATTAGGTTCAAAAGCTACCGCGTCTGGCTATCGCTCGTTACCATTATCCATGCGGTCGCAGGCCGAATTTCGCACTTGGTTGCCTACAAGGATGTAGCTACTTAGGCTTTGCTTTGAGCATAATGCACAGCTGTTGCTGCGCTGGCCAATGTAAAGAATTGTTTGTGCGGCAATAAAAGGAAGATTACGGCTTTATCGCTAAATTTTATTTATTGTAGCGATCTGCTACAATAAATTTGTTGGTAATAAATTAGGATAAATATTATGGCAAAAGCACATTCACCATTAAGACTAGAAGCTAAATTGGTAGAGCAAGCGAAAATTTGTGGTGAGCCGTTACATCGCTCTACAACGGAGCAAATAGAATATTGGGCGGATATAGGGCGAAAGGTTAGCTGTGTTATATCGCCTGAAATACTCATGCAGGTTTCTGCTGGTGTGGTGCAGGTAAAGATAGAACCTGTTATTAGTCCAAATATCGATCCTGATCAATTATTTAATACCCTAGAAAATGATCGTGAGTCAGGTGAGCTTCAACGAGATATAACATCAAGTACATGCCGATATCAAGCGTCTACCAACTATCCGGGTTATTTGGAGGCAGTCTCTATTCGTGGTGAGGTGGTTGTCGGCCAATTTATAGACGGTGTGTTTATAGCAACAAAGGAGAGGGTTGTTGAGTGATGTTAAGCAGCTTTGGATGCTGGTGGGTGGAAACGGAGCTGGCAAGAGTACATTTTATCGTAAATACCTCAAGCCCATGGGAATGCCGTTTGTAAATGCGGATGTATTGGCTAAGCAAGTTTTTCCAGAGAACCCAGAAGCTAATAGTTATAAAGCTGCAAGATATGCCCAAACAATGCGCGAGCAATTATTGTTGGATGGTACCAATTTTTGTTTTGAAACAGTCTTCTCTCACCCGTCAAAGATAGACTTTATTGCAAAGGCAAAGGCGTTTGGTTATGAGGTTGTGATGGTTGTATTACATGTAAATGACGTCTCACTAAATAAAGCCCGTATCTTACAGAGAGTTGAAGAAGGTGGTCATAATGTCCCCGCTGAAAAAGTCGAATCGAGAATTCCACGAACACTAGAGAATATCCGCCGAGCATTGCCATTGTGCGATCAAGTAAGACTATTGGATAACTCTAGTTATGTAGACCCTTTTAAACCTGTCGCCACCGTTAGACCTCAGGGTATTACATACCATAGAATACCCACTCCAGATTGGGCGGCTAACATACTAATTGATATAGAAAGGGCGTCTGTTCTTTCTTAGTGTTGTATAAATTTATGGTTGAGATATCAATATTTGGCAACGAATTATCGTACCCTCACTCCTGTGATTCTAAGCCAGCTTCTTACATAGGCCTTCGCAGGTATTCAAAGATGGCAGCACCCAAAATGTGACGCTACCGTTTAAATCGATGATCCAACCATCGAAAATAAAGCGCCTGTTTCAAAGGGCTTATAGTACGATATAGATTATACAAAAGTAGAAGGAGGGTTAATCATCGGCCCGTTGGCTAGCAATTATGTTCATCCTTTTTTGCAGGCTTTTTTGTAGGTTCGCTCTGTCGTAGGGCTTGAGGTTATTCCATTTCTGAGACTCTTGACGGGTTCTGGCGCAGCCCAAGCACCAGCCTTTTGGGCCGGCGAAATTACAAGCATTGATACAAGGGCTTTTATGCTGTTTCACTATTTGACTTCCAATGGTCGTTTATTTTTGGCTAATTATTTTCGACGTTAAAGTTCTGATAATGCTTGTGCAACGCCATCTTCAAGTTGACGCAGGTGATTTAATTCCTCGTATAACCTCTGCTCAAGATTTTTGAAGTTAAGCGGCAGTGTTCTTTGGCAAATATTGTTGCCTTTGCCAAAGATTTGGTAACCTTTCCAGCTTTTTATACGATCGCCTTCTAATGCCAGAAACTTCTGCACAAACTCAGGCTGAGATGGACAATCCTCTTCCGCGTGCATGCAAATTGGAAAGGCTTTTTGTTTTATTTGAGGCGCTTCAATATAGGTCTCAAAATGGATACCAGCTTGATTTTGATTGTGCCAATTTTCTTTATAAAGCTGTATATAAGGACCACGGTTATATATTTCCCAGCCATCGTCAAACCAACTTGATTGCACGAGCTTTTTCTCAAGATTTCGGAAAACACTTTTTATATCTTTCATACGACCCGGTCACTTTTAGTTTATATATTATTATTACTCAAGTTTCGGGATTCAAATAAAGAACAAAAGTGAAAGTAAGTAATTGATATTAAATAATTTGATGCCTCTTTGTATTATAATACTTGTTGTCTAGACAAAACAAAATACCACAAGAGACATCAAATGAATTCTGCCATAA
>JAWUWK010000014.1:0-8200 GCA_034111875.1 Gammaproteobacteria bacterium | reverse complement strand
GCCGTATCGGTAAACGAAGAAGGACGCCCGCTTCAAATGAAGATGACTGTCGTTGATGGCTTCAAATTGAAGACTATTGAAGCGTGGGCTAGTAAGCATTTATCATCGGGAAGTGAAGTTACTTCTGACAAACTAGCCTGTTTTACAGCGGTCACAGAAGCAGGTTGCCATCATACGCGAATAAAGTGCGGAGGAAGCTTGGAGCTACTTGATAGTAATGAGTTTAAATGGGTGAATAGCATGATTGGAAATGTAAAAACAACTTTATCAGGCACAGGTCATTCAATCAACTCGAAGCATCTACCAAGATATTTAGCAGAATTTTGTTTTAGGTTTAACCATCGATACAATTTAAGAAATTTTCTGCCATTATTGGGTGAAATAATGGTAAGCACCCCGCCAATGCCCAAGAAATATTTAAAGCTAGCGGAGTCTTATGGCTAATCAGGAAACACTATGACCCCTGCAATTAATGTCACTAGAGCATCCAAGGTAGAGCACAAAATACATCAGTACTCCCATGATGCGACGAATCTAGCCTATGGTTTAGAAGCCGTCGAAAAGTTAGACCTTGCACAGGCACAAGTCTTCAAGACATTAGTGGTCGATTCAGATAAAGGTTTAGCGGTAGCCGTTATACCTGTAGCTTGTAAACTGAATATGAAACTTATGGCCAAAGCGCTAAATGCTAAACGGGTCGCTATGGCAGCACCATATAAGGTTGAGCGCTCAACCGGATATGTATTAGGTGGAGTGAGTCCTATAGGACAGAAAAAAGCCTTGCTAACGGTGATTCATCTTAGCGCCGATAAATTTCAGACTATCTTTGTCAGTGCCGGGCGTCGAGGGTTAGAAATTGAAATGGCGCCGCAAGATTTACTGGCCTTGACCAACGCCAAATTCAGTTGTCTATGTCTTTAGACCTGAGTGAGACGATCTGAAATTGATTGAAATATTTTGTATAGTTTAATGCTTTTAGAAACTTGAGAGGTAAGCTCATTCGCAGTGCTAATACTGCCTCTAAGGTATCTAGAGTGCAGAAAAAATTCAAAAAACTGCATCAATTAAAAATCAATAGCGGTAGGAATTACATTTTAAATCAGTTTCTTATTGGATTGTATTAGTTTAAATTGGAGCGCCATTTCAAGCCTATGATTGAGAGACCTAGAACGAATGACGCACAACCGGGAAAATGACAGTATCATCGGTATCAGTTATATGTTGGTAGCTATGCTAGCACTATCGACTATGGATGCCATGGCGAAGTTATTAATAAAAGACGACTTTGATCCCAGTCAAATTTTAGCGCTGCGCAGTTGGATAATATTGTCCATCTTGTTTGTCTACTACCTACTAAGAGGGCAGTTGAAAACACTAAAAACTAAGCGGCCTATAGCCCATGTTTTGCGCGGCAGTGTGGGTTTTATAGGCGCTTATTGTTTCTTTAAATCACTCGTCGTGTTGCCATTAGCGGATGCAACGGTGGTTTTCTTTAGCTCTACTTTTATTATCACTGCATTAAGTGCTCTATTACTCAAAGAAAAGGTAGGGGTTTACCGATGGGTAGCCTTAGTCGTTGGTTTTATGGGTGTTCTTATAGCAATGAACCCCAATGGAGAGAGCCCGATAAAATATTATCTACTCTGTCTGTTAGGCAGTTTTTGCTATGCCGTCTATTTTATTTCAGGACGCTGGCTATCAAAAACTGAATCCGTTGCCTCATTGGTTTTTTCGTTTAATCTTTGTATGGCTCTAATTTGTTCAGTGCTAGCAAGTTTCATATGGGTACCTATAGAGGAGGGAGATTACGCCTCGATCATGTTGTTTACTTTTTTTGCACTCATTGGTCATTATTGTGTCACTTTTGCCTTTAGCCACGCTAATGTCAGTGTTATCGCGCCTTTTGAATATACCGCGTTGATTTGGGCCCTCTTGTGGGGTTATTTTTTTTGGGGGGATATACCTCAAGTGCGAGTCTGGGTGGGCGCAACAATCATCATAAGTTGTGCACTGTTCGTTATGCACAGAGAAGCGCTGGCCAAAAAGCCGAAAATAACCTAGCAGCTTTGAGGGCTTTAGTGTGCTGCTTTAAATTGTTATTACTCAGAGTCTTCGCGCCTGTTTTTTTCCATCAAATGGATAGGAAGATCCTGTATATAGTCACATCCCATATCAGCTAATAATTTGATGCTGTCTATATTGGTTACGCCGGTACAAATAACTTGGTAATGTGATTGTTTAACGGCCTTTAATATAGCGGCGAGCAGGCTGTTTTTTTGGCTGCAAACTGAGTGGGTAAAGTCTTGATGGAAACGTACAATGTTAACAGGTAAAAGCGTTAATTTAGTTAAATTTATGCCGCCGACTGAAAATTCATCTAGGACGATAGTGATTTTTAATGCAGATATTTTATTTAATTGTTCGGCTACCGCTATTTCTCGGCCAGAGATGTCAGTTTCAGTAACGGCTACTTGTAGCTTAAAAGGTATTCGTTCAATCATTGGCGATAATGACGTTAAATTTTTATAGGTTCGCCCCGATTGTAATTCATTAATTGATAGTTTGACCATGATAGGGGCCTGTAGGACGTCGTTTAGAATTTGTTTACAGGCGCGCTGGAATGCTAGGTATTCGATTTGAGTCATCACCGATAGCTCGTCCGCTATCAGATAGAAATCTTGGCTCTGCAACATGCCTATTTCACGGTGAAGCCAGCAGGTCTGAATTTCGCTATTGCATATAGTGTGATCGAGGATACTTAAAATAGGCTCAAAATGATAAACGAATTCATTATTTTGTATCGCAATTTTTAAGCTGTTTCTGATTGTTTGACGTCTTAATAACGGTTGTGCCATCTCAGGGTTGAAAAAAGAACAGCCATCAAAACGAGATGTTTTTGCACAGTACATGGCGGTGTCAGCGAGTAATAATAACTCACTCATATTATCCCCATCCTCAGGATAGTTGACAACACCGATACTGCCACCAGACTGAACATTTCCCAAACCATTTATATGGTAGGGGGTATTTAAGCAACGTACAAGTTTAGAGCCTTCTAATTGTTTGTTATGGTTACCTTTTGCTGGCATTAAGAGTAAAAACTCATCGCCTCCTAAGCGTGAAATGGCAATCGCGTTAATAAAGATACTTTGTAATCTGAAAGCCACCGCTTTAAGCAGAGCATCACCTTTCTCGTGACCATAATAGTCATTGATGTTCTTGAATTTATCGAGATCAATTAAAAATAAGTTAAAAGGGGTGCGATTACTGATAATTTTTTCAATGATTAAGGTAACACCAAAACGATTATGAATTTGAGTTAACTGATCGGTTGTTGCCAACTTTTGATGATGTAGTTCTCGGTGTTTGCGTGAGGTTGTATCTAGTTGTCTGAGCGTCACCCTTTCAACATGACCTTGCTTGCTAAGGTTTAAATTTATTTGGAACCATCGCTGACCTTCAAGTGTAGATAACGATAATTCCTGTTCAGCACTACCTTCCGCTAAGACTCTGTGCCAAAGAGCTTCAGCTTGGGCTTGGTTATTGAATAAGTCCACAAAATTTAGGCTACTTTTGTTGTAAAATTGTTTAAATAGCCGATTTGAACTTTGTAATTTGCCATCGGTATTCCAAAGTGACACCAAAGTTGACGTTGTATGCACAGACAGTTCTGAATCCAAATTTACTTTGCTGACAATAACTTGTACTAAGGTTTCGATACGGCCATCAAGCAATTCAACCCCGCTAAAATGACAATACACTTCCTTGGCAATGTCGCTAGGTGTAAAAGAGCACCACTGGGACTTGTTGAGTCCGGCTTTATAATCTTCTAAATCGTCCTTTATGATCATTCTATCAACTTCAGTTTGATCAACATAAAGTTTGAAGTCGTAAAGCTCTTGCAAGTTTTTTTTACGCCAGAAAGCGAGTGCTTCTGAATTTGCCCATTTAATCCGATTAGTGTCTGAATCGAAAACCCACATAGCGCTATGGTAGTCGTCAAACACATGTATATCAGCTTCTTTTAACATTAAACGGGCCACTCTGCTGCTGGGAATATTTAAAAATCACACTATTAATATAAAGCTTTATTAATATGCCAAACACTCAGAGCATGGCTCATGAAAGTTTAAACAGTTTTTCAAATCAATAAAGCATTCAATAATCACACTTGAGGTGTGTACAGGAAATTTCGATTTTATGGATCAAAATCCCATGAAAAATCAACCTATTTAGGCATTCTAAATGCGCGATAAACCCTAAGCTTATTGACTTTTCAGCGGGCAGTTTCAAAGACACAAATTAATTACCTGTTGTTAAAATGTAGTCTATAAATTCAATAAATGAAGAGTTTAAAGGTATTTATCTGGTTTTTTTGTAATAGAATATAGTTGGAAGATGACTTAACAGCAGGCTAATCTGTATAAAGCATGCAAAATTAGCTTTTCTATATTTAACAAGGAGATTGATTGAGTTATGGCCAGAGCTTGTGCAAGACACATCTTGCTAAAAAACAAAGAGCAAGCAGAAGATCTAAAAATCAGACTAGCTGAAGGAGATGATTTCGCAAAGTTAGCAAAAAAGTATTCAAAATGTCCGTCAACTAAAAGAGGGGGTGACTTAGGTGAATTTAAACCAGGTGACATGCTTAAGGCATTTGATCTAGTGGTTTTTAAAAAACCTTTGTTAAAGGTACATGGCCCGATAAAAACTAAATTTGGATACCATTTAATCGAAACTATTTATCGTTACTAATGCCATTAGACTGAGCACTCAATGTTCTCTGAGACCAAGAAAATAGCTGAGTGTTCAACGACGTAAAAAAAGTAGCTTGTATCTCGGTTAGCTCAGCAGCGAATAAATCCGAAACATCTCAAAGGGTTAAAATATAGTGTTAAAAATCAATTATTCATAAATAGTATGCGTATTCTTTAGATCTATTTGTTACAGTCCACTGATAAACTAAATCAGTGATATTACGTGAGCAGCTCATATGACAAAATTAAGTGTTAACTTAAATAAAATTGCCCTCATAAGAAATTCCAGAGGTCGTGACTTTCCCAATGTGGTTAACTTTGCGAGTAAGTTCATTGCGCGGGGAGTAAAGGGGATCACGGTGCATCCACGACAGGATGAACGGCATATAACCATGCAAGATGCATATGATTTAGGCGACTTACTCCGTGACAACCGTGCTGTTGAATACAATATAGAAGGTTATCCCTCTGAAGATTTTTTAAACTTAATCGAAGCGGTAAAGCCGACCCAATGCACATTAGTCCCCGACGCTCCCGATCAATTAACCTCAGATCATGGCTGGGATTTGTCTATCGATATGTCCCTAGTACAAGAAACATGTGAAAGGCTTAAAAGAGCTGGCGTAAGGGCCGCTATTTTCCTCGACCCAAACGTTGATCATGTAACGCTAGCGGCAAATTCAGGCTGTGATAGGGTTGAGTTTTATACTGAGTCATTTGCCGCAAGTTATGCTGGTGAGAACGCAGATACTGTATTTTCTAAATATCTAGCGGCGGCCAAAAAAGCAACAGCTCTAGGCATAGAAATAAATGCCGGTCACGATTTAGATTTAAACAACCTCGCTAAATTTTTAACCATACCTCAGGTTTTAGAAGTATCTATAGGTCATGTGTTAACCTTAGAGTGTATAGAGCAAGGTATGGATACAGTCGTTGAACAGTACCTTGAAATTTGCAAACACAGTGCTTAGTTTTTGAGCAATTCTAATGTTTTGCTGATATAACGTGTCCAAGGCGATCTGAAAAGGATAACAAACAGTGCGAAAAAACCTTAGTTGTAGACGACAAACTGCAATTCAAAGCTGCAATAAAATGGGTTAGATTAATTTATGAACTCCCTAAACATCTTGTAAAAAAACCACGTTAATAACTTATCAGTGATTTTATTGATGATAGTTTGTGGTTTATTACGTAGTATTACGAAAAAATAACTAATTATTTATATTGGTGAATTTTATTATGTATAACCTGAGTCAATCTGTTACTTGGAAGAAGCTTGAACAGTTAGCCCAAACAGCACCTAATGAACGGATGGCCGATGCTTTTACTAATAATCCTAATCGATTTGAGGAAATGAGTTTACGCTTGGGTGGTTTATTTTTAGATTATTCTAAAAATCTGCTAACGGATGAAGTGATGGCGAGCTTATTACAGCTCGCTGAGCATTCACCTTTAAGACAGAGAAGGGCACAAATGTTCTCGGGTGATATCATTAATGTGACTGAAAAAAGACCTGTTCTACACACCGCTTTGCGCAACCGCAGTGATGAAGCTGTCCAAATCAATGGCGCAGACGTGATGCCTGAAATTAAGGCAAGTTTAATCAAACTAAAAGCCTTTACTGAAAAAGTACGCAGTGGAAAGTGGTTAGGCTACAGTGGTAAAGCGATTAAGGATGTCGTCAATATAGGCATAGGCGGGTCTGATTTAGGCCCCAATATGGTCTGCAGAGCGCTGTTAAAAAATCACCCCGCGAGTATTCGTGTGTACTTTGTGTCTAATGTCGACGGCCAACATATTCATAAAGTTCTGAATTCATTAGACCCTGAAACGACGTTGTTCATTGTCTCTACTAAAACCTTTTCTACCCAAGAAACACTGCTCAATGCCAACAGTGCAAAAACGTGGTTTTTGCTCAAGGCACCTGAAAAAGCAGTGGCTAAACATTTTGTTGCAGTTTCAACCAATCGAGAGGTCGCTGTTGAATTTGGCATAGAGGTAGAGAATGTTTTTGAGTTTTGGGCATGGGTGGGTGGGCGCTATTCACTGTGGTCAAGTATCGGCTTGCCTATTGCACTATCCATTGGTTATGAAGGTTTTATCGAGCTCTTAGAAGGAGCTTATGAAATGGACCAGCACTTTCTGCACACACCGCTGGAAAAAAATATGCCAGTGATTATGGCATTAATTGGTATTTGGTATATCAATTTTTTAGGCGCTGAGACCCAGGCAATTATCCCCTATGATCAAGCCTTACACCAACTGCCAGCCTTTTTGCAGCAGTTAGATATGGAGAGTAATGGAAAGTCAGTGGATGTTGAAGGCGCGCCGATAGACTATGCTACAGGCCCTATTGTCTGGGGACAAACGGGTTCTAATGGTCAGCACGCGTTCTTCCAACTTTTGCACCAGGGAACACGGTTTGTCCCTATAGATTTTATCGCCTCTTTGAAAGCAGAAGAAAAAACCGCAGAACACCATTTTGCACTGCTGACGAATATGTTGGCCCAAGCCAACGCCTTTATGAACGGCGATCAAGGCGCTGACACACAAACCCATGCTAGCTGTCCAGGCAATCGGCCCAGTAATGTATTGTTGTTAGATGAGCTAAACCCCAGAAACTTAGGTACTCTGATTGCTTTATACGAACATAAAGTCTTTGTCCAAGGCGCTATCTGGAATATCAATTCTTTCGATCAATGGGGCGTTGAGTTAGGTAAGCGCTTAGCTACCGAAATAAGTGGCGATATCAAGCAAAAAAGTACCGAATATGATGCTTCAACGCAAGGCTTAATGGCCTTAGTGAGAAAAAATTTAAACGCCTAATTTACGATTTTACTCATCCAGATTGACAATATATCAACGTTTTTTTTAATCTGGATGAGTAGCGCCCACTAAAATCCTTAATAGCTATTAAGCCTCTTTGAAAAGATTAACCTGCTGGTTATTTGTCAGTACCTGCCAATCAATTCTTGATATTTAGCCGACCTTAGATAAAACTAATCAGATTGAGGATTGTGATCTATGGCCTTTTTAGTTGTTCTCTGATCCCCTATGTTATAAATTCTAATTGGCACTTACTACCGCAGGGGCTCTTATGCAATGCCATCAAGTAGATTATAAAATCATTGGTCATGATATACAGTTAGTAGATCACTAGTGTCCGGTTTAAAAAAAGATGTGAGGCTATAAAGCTTTAACCTCGGGGATTACGTTAAAATTATTGTTAACTAGACAGCTATTTTCCCAACCAGAGGTTAAGCGTGAAACATTCTAATAGCATTTTCCAGAAATTTTTAAAGTCGCGGATTCAAATCCGAAGTGCATCACTGCTTAAGCTGCTAGGGCAGCTATGTGTTCGGCCATTAAATCACTTGGCGTTTTAAAACCCAACAACTTTCTTGGCCGTGTATTTAATCTTTCAACTGCTCGCCTAACCTCAC
>JAWUWK010000013.1:0-46779 GCA_034111875.1 Gammaproteobacteria bacterium | reverse complement strand
CTTGGATAAATCCACTGGATAAGGAAGGCGAGTGTGGTTCGGCTCCCTCTAATGCTGCTAGCTTTTTGCGCCAGTAAGCAAAGCAATGATAGACCAAGTTATTAGCCTGACAATATTTAGGGGCTGACAACTCAGATTTTTTCCAAAGGTCGAGATGTTGTTGCCAGTTAACAGGCGGCGAGGGTATTTCGATGATTGAATTCATGCAGCTCTCCTATTTATAAGTAATTAGGAAATGTGCCAGAATTGATAACGCTTGCTAAGACGTCGGTTTAAGGTCGCTTACCTTATATGAAAGACAGCTTAATCTGTGATTTAAAGGTACTACCCAATGTGTATACTTGCTCTAGCACTAAACAAATAACCACTGAAAGTTTATTTACTACTTGCCTAACATAATTAATTCATCACTTGGAAAATCGCGAACTACAATGATAAAACTTGCCACTTAGCCACAAGCCAAACCTTATGTTTTTCAATTGCATTGTTAAACCAATATTCACCCTATATCCACTTTGAAGTCACGGCATGGGGATTAAGTGATCGTCTCGTAGGTAACTTGTTTATTCCACCTCACCTAATGATTTATCATATGCGCCAAACGGATGCCGCACAGTAGGTTTAAATAGACCTATTTTATAGGCTAATCTGCTGCATAAGCGCGAATCATATGATTCTTTAGGAAATTAAATTTAATGCTGAGGTCTCACACTAAAAAATAGATTATAATTTCAACGTTTAAATATTTTTCGGTTGCGATTGTTAAATCACTTTTGTTCTTTTATCTTGGCTAATTTATGCGTTTATTGGTTTTAATGTTCTTTTTCATCAGTTTTCAAACTCAGGCCGCTACCATTGCCAGAGTCGATAAAACCCGTATTACTTTAGGACAAAGTATCCAATTGAAAATCAGTTCCGATGATTCAGCGGGTAAGTCGCCCAATATAATGGTGTTAAAAAGAAGTTTTCGAATCATTGGCAACAGTAAAATAAGCCGAGTCTATCTCGATAATGGTGTTCGCAAACATAGAACCTTGTGGTTTTATATTCTGAAACCTAAAACCTCAGGTAATCTGCAGATACCTGTCATTACTGTCAATAGACAAAATAGCAGAGCAATCAAAATACAGGTTACTAGGACTAAGAAACCGGCTAGAGTAAAAAAATCTGTGATTAAGGAAAAATCTGTTAGCCATGACATTGTCGTCTCTGCCTCCCTCAATAAAACCACAGTCTATCCAAACGAAATCCTTATTTACACATTGAGCGTCAACTTTCCAAACACCGCTAATAGCAATTTTAAGGTCAACCCGCCTTTTACGCCAGGTGCGATCATAATACCTTTGGCTAAACCCAAGTTTCAAAAGATAAGGCAAAAATCTAAACCTAGAACCCTACGTACTCAAAGCTTTGCTATTTTTGCTAATGACGTATCGTATTATCAAATTAAGCCGGCCAGTATCTCTTTAAATTCTGATAGCAAAGACAGCCCTGATAATATGACCCTTAAGGCCAATGACTTA
Source organism: Gammaproteobacteria bacterium (assembly GCA_034111875.1). Classification (GTDB taxonomy): domain Bacteria; phylum Pseudomonadota; class Gammaproteobacteria; order Pseudomonadales; family Balneatricaceae; genus Rs1. Next base: position 45,256 of record JAWUWK010000013.1, on the reverse strand, counting down.
CATTTTGAAATACAGCCTAAAGCCAATCAAACCAGTTTAGGCTATTGGCTACCCTCGCCAAAGATCAGTCTGACACAACAATGGTCTGACCAACAAAGCTTATCCGTTGGCAGCTCAATTACGCGCACTATAGAGCTTCAAGCTTATGGTTTAAATGCCGATGTGTTACCGCTATTAAGCACCTTGACGCATGACAGTATTGATATAAAACTCTTAGACGTGCAATTTGAAAACACGCTCAAAGATGGCCAATTAGTGGCACTGCGTCGTGAGAAGGTTTCTCTTACATTTAATTCAATTGGAAGTTTCAGCATTGAACCTATTGATATTCATTGGTGGAATACTCAATTTAATCAAGCGCGGGTGACTAGTCTAGCCCCTCAAAATTTTAATATTAAAAACAGCTTGAGAAAAACACAATATTTGCTCACTCAGCACAAAACGCCTCTTGCTTCCCACCCAACGTCTTCGAAGACAGCAACAACAGAGCTTGCCAAAGAGATTGTAAGTAAGCCGTCAGATGCACCTGGATTCTTTTCAGCAACGCAATTAAATTGGATAATTGTCACGCTCTTCTCACTTTTAGTCGCCACCACTGCCGGCTGGCTAGTCAGTTCCCGTAAAAAATCCGCATCTTAGATTTTTTTATCCACATTTACTAAAAATATTTATACCCAATTATAGATATTCTCTTGGCCAGTCACTATGGCTATCTATAACCTTTTATGAATACATATTAAATCTATATATATCAATATTTTGAATAGATAAAAAGGCATGGTTTTGATTTTTTTTTTACTATTATAAATGCGCTTTCAACGGTAGCTAACAGTCTTTATTTATTGGCCAGTTAAAGGATATTGATAACAACACACAGAGTTATCAACAGACATTAGATTATTAGCTAATATTATTTATATAAAAAAAAATTAATATTTTTGTTTATATATATAGATAAAGTTTATATTTTTTAATAACTTTAATTCATATGCACAGTTTCTTATGCTATCAATACAGAAGTTTAACTTTAGATATTCAGCGCTTTATCCACTTTACACAGCTTAATCACTGGATACCCACTAAAATATTCACATAATGCTGAATACAGCTATTGCTGGCTGTTGTGGATATAATCTCACGGTGGATAACTTGTAGAAAAAAGCGGATTCCTCTGTGGGTTAAAATGTGCATAACTCAATCTTTGTATAACTGCTTCTTTTATCCACAGAATCTACGCTGGATAGTCACTGTAAATGATCAGCATATCTACTTACTTTTGCTTCTCTCAAGATATTGTTATATATAGTTTTTATTGTTTTACCCACAGAATGTTTGGCCCTTAATAATAACAGTAATAACAATATAATATATATATACTTAAATAACTTTATTAATAACTGAACTAAGAGAGACGCTTATTTTTTTGCGCATTTCTAAATGCTAATCAAAACTGTATACTTCTTTCTCAAAATTTATCCCCAATCAATAATTTAAACCTGTTAATTTGGTTAACAAAAATGAGAGGCAATTGAGTGAACTATCCCGATTTATTTGACGTCATTATCATCGGTGGTGGGCATGCAGGAACTGAAGCTGCACTAGCATCCGCGAGGAAAGGCGCAAAAACCTTACTGCTGACGCACAATATTGAAACCTTAGGTCAAATGTCTTGTAATCCAGCGATCGGTGGTATTGGTAAATCACATTTAGTCAAAGAAATCGATGCTTTAGATGGGGCCATGGCTAAAGCAACTGACCAAGCCGGAATACAGTTTAGGGTCCTAAACGCTCGAAAGGGCCCTGCTGTTAGGGCAACAAGGGCTCAGGCAGATAGAGTTTTATACAAAGCGGCCATTCGTCAAATATTAGAAAATCAAGAAAATTTAGTTATTTTTCAACAGGCTGTTGACGACTTGGTGATAGAAAATAATTGCATTAAGGGGGTTGTTACTCAAACGGGCATTATTTTTTCTAGTAAATCTGTGGTTCTAACAGCAGGCACTTTCTTAGCTGGGTTAATTCATATTGGGCTTTCGAATTATACAGGGGGACGTGCAGGTGATCCGGCATCATCTACATTGGCATCGCGATTACATGAAATGCCATTTAGAATTAACCGTTTGAAAACTGGTACACCTCCACGCATTGACGCCCGATCTGTAGACTTTTCGAAAATGCAAGAGCAACCAGGAGATAGCCCAGTACCAGTGATGTCGTATATGGGTGAGATAAGTCAGCATCCGAGGCAAATAAGCTGCTTTATAACTCATACTAATGAAAAAACCCACGATATACTCAGAACGGGTTTAGATCGCTCTCCTCTATATACCGGGGTGATTGAAGGAGAGGGACCCAGATACTGCCCTTCCGTCGAAGATAAAATTATGCGCTTTGCGGACAAGACATCACACCAAATATTTGTAGAACCTGAAGGGCTAACGACGAATGAATTATACCCTAACGGTATTTCAACTAGCCTACCCTTTGATATCCAATTGCAAGCGGTGCGCTCAATTTTGGGCTTTAAGTCTGCACATATTACAAGAGCTGGCTACGCGATTGAGTATGACTTTTTCAACCCACAAGATTTAAAGCATACTTTAGAGACAAAGTTTATCAGTGGTTTGTATTTTGCAGGCCAAATTAATGGCACCACTGGATATGAGGAGGCAGCGGCCCAAGGTTTATTAGCAGGGATAAATGCAGCGGCGCATGCGCTAGATGAAGAACAGTGGTATCCAAGAAGAGATGAAGCTTATATAGGCGTATTGGTAGATGATCTTGTTACACATGGTACTTCTGAGCCCTATCGTATGTTTACATCTCGTGCTGAATACCGATTAATTTTACGCGAAGATAATGCCGATTTACGCTTGACAGAAATAGGTTATAAACTCGGTGTTGTCTCTGAAGAGCGTTGGAGAGCCTTTTCACTAAAAAAATCCGCTATCGATACTGAAACTGAACGTTTACGTACGACGTGGATACAACCTGGGACTGAGCAATCTGCAGCGATAGATAAAAAGTTTAGCTCGCCAATGACTAGAGAATACTCTCTCGCCGACTTATTGAAACGACCAGAATTAAATTATCAAGATGTAGCGTCACTAAAAGGTGATGCGCTTGCAGATACACAAGTGACAGCACAAGTTGAAATCGAATATAAATATGCAGGTTATATTCAGCGCCAAAAAACAGATATACAACAAATGCGACGTCAGGAAAATACTAAGCTTCCGCTCGATTTTGTCTATCAAAATATCAGTGGGCTTTCCAACGAACTAAGAGATAAATTAATGGCACGCAAGCCAGAAAACATAGCACAGGCCAGCAGAATACAAGGTATGACCCCAGCTGCTCTATCACTTTTATTAGTGTACATTAAAAAACATAAAGCGCTGAGCAAGACCGCTATAGATAACAAATAAAAAGATATCAACAAGCATGCAGGTTTTAAAAGCTGTGTGTAAAATTTTAACCACAGGATTTTCAATTCGTAAAAGGGAACTGACTAATGTCAGATCAGCAATATAAACCACATTTAGAAAAGCAATTAGCCAAAATAGAACTGCATTTTGGACCACAGATAATTCAACAGCTACTTAGTTATCATGCGCTATTGATTAAATGGAACAAGGCCTACAATTTAACAGCTGTGCGTGATCCCAGTGAAATGATTAATCGACATATTATTGATAGTCTGAGTGTTTTAAACTATATTGATAAGGCCGCTTTTAAGACGATTGTAGATGTTGGCAGTGGGCCTGGTTTACCGGGCATACTGCTCGCAATCTGTCGACCAGACCTGGCTATTACTAGCATTGATAGTAATGGCAAAAAAACTCGCTTTCAAAACCAAGTAAAAATTGAATTATCACTGGGTAACTTAACTGTTATGCGTGGCCGTGCAGAAGATTGCAACGCACAGACATTCGATGCGGTTATTTCACGCGCTTTTGCCTCCCTTGCCGACATGTTGAAATGGACAGATCAACTCTGTGCTCAAGAGGGTGTATTTCTGGCGATGAAAGGCAATGTTTCTAATCAAGAAATATCGCAACTACCCCAAGGATATGATCTAATTGCCAGCCATGTGTTACCTTCATCTGGACTAGATGGTGCTCGTCATCTTTTAGAAATAAGGAGAGTTTAAGCGTGGCCAAAATACTGACAATTACTAATCAGAAAGGCGGGGTTGGTAAAACTACAACTTGTGTCAATTTGTCAGCATCACTCGCGGCAACTAAAAAACGGGTTCTCTTAGTCGACTTAGATCCCCAAGGTAATGCAACCATGGGCAGCGGAGTTGATAAGTATCAATTAGAAAACTCAGCCTATGAATTACTAACTGGCAAAACACGGGTCGAAGACGCTATCGTTCAGTCCCTGCAAAGCGGTTATGATGTAATAGGCTCTAATGGGGACTTAACGGCAGCAGAGGTAGAGTTGCTTGAATTACCGCGGCGTGAATTTAGGTTGAAAATGGCATTGATGCCAGTGTTGAACAATTACGATTTTATTTTGATAGACAACCCTCCTTCTCTGAATCTATTAACAGTCAATGCACTCGCTTCCTCGAGTGGTGTTATTATACCAATGCAATGTGAATATTATGCCCTTGAAGGTATCAGTTCATTAATAGGCACTATTGAAAAAATTAATTCACGACTTAACCCTTCGCTGAAAATAGAGGGTATTTTAAGAACAATGTATGATCCGCGTATGACGTTAACTAAAGATGTCTCTAATCATCTTATTGAGTACTTTGGTGATAAAGTGTATCGCACCATTATCCCTCGTAATATACGCCTAGCAGAAGCGCCTTCACACGGCTTACCAGCATTAATATACGATAAGAATTCTCGAGGGGCATTAGCTTACTTGGCATTGGCCGGTGAGCTAAGTCGCAAAACCGAACAAGAATTAAAGCAAAAAGCAGCCGACGCTGCTGCACAAGAGTAGTGTAATCAAGGAGGGTGAAATGGCAAAAAAAAGAGGCTTAGGTCGGGGCTTAGATGCGCTGTTATCCAGTGCACATTTAGAGGCTCAAATCCAATCAGATCTCGGGACTGATCCTGAACCGACGCCAGCAAATAGCGATGGATATTTTAATCTAGATGTGACAAAAATCCAGAGGGGCAAGTACCAACCAAGACGTGATTTAGAACCCCAGGCATTGGAAGATTTAACTAACTCCATTAAGGCACAAGGTGTTATACAGCCGATCATTATTCGGCCCATTTCAGCCCCAGAAGTGGGCCAAGAAACTGCTATAAAGTACGAAATTATTGCCGGTGAACGTCGCTGGCAAGCTAGTCAATTGGCTGGTTTAGAGACTATTCCGGTGATTATTAAAGACGCCAGTGATGAAGCGACTATTGCTATGGCGCTAATAGAAAATATTCAACGGGAAAACTTAAATGCGATGGAAGAAGCCATAGCCTTAAAGCGCCTACAGGACGAGTTTGAACTCAGCCAACAGGAAGTCGCCGATGCAGTGGGTAAATCACGCTCTGCGGTGACTAACTTACTGCGCCTAACTAAATTGACATCCCCAGTTAGAAAGTTACTTGAGTATGGAGATATTGATATGGGGCACGCCAGATCTCTGCTTGGGTTAGAGGGAGAAACGCAAGTACAAGTGGCAAATGAGGTAGTCACTAAAGCAATGTCTGTTAGGCAAACGGAAGAGTTAGTGCGCAAATGGCAATCTGGACTGCTACCTAAACAAGCCAGGGGAAAACCGGTTCTTGACGTCAACCTAGAACAGATATCTAAAGAATTAGCGGCGAGATTTTCCGCTAAAGTTGAAATCAGACAAAATGCCAAAGGTAAAGGCAAAATTACCATTGCCTTCGATGATGATGACAGATTAGAAGCTATATTGGCCAGCTTATAATAATGTGCGAGGGTCGAAGATAAGACTAAATTTTTGTCAATGGTCAGAAGCATCTGAATATTTTGTAATTAACTACATCAAATAGTGGGCTATTTACTGCTAAAGATAGAAAAATGATTATAGCTTAGGTCGGTTAAGACAGCACGAGAGAAACCCACAATAGAGCAGTGGTATAGATCGAGAGTTGGATAATTATTTCAAAAAAGACCGCTGATTTACGTAAATAAACCTGATTGTGCTAATTAGCCGACAAAAAGCTCAGTATTGTTGAAATCTCAGCGGAATTGGTTGAGTCTGGATCGACAACCCCATATAATCGCAAACTAATTTTGAGTAGTGCCTAATCGATAGATATGAGTGCGGGGAGTAAAAAAATGCTAAAAAATAGCCTTAAAACTCGAAGCCAAACTCAAACAGCAGTACAAAGGGCAATAAAGATTTTAATTGTACAATTAGTGACTGTTTGTATTATCGCACTGGTACTGAGCATCAAGGATTTAATCCTGGGATATTCTGCATTATTAGGGGGGTTAATTTATATAATCCCCAATGCCTATTATACCTATAAAGTATTGATCAAAAATAATAAGATGAATCTAAATAAATCTGCAAATCATACATTAGCCGATTTATATAGTGGCCAAATATGGAAAATGGTGATAGGTGCAATGCTGTTTGCATTAACCTTTGTTCTAGTGAAACCACTGAGCCCATTTTCCTTATTTGGTACTTTCATCGCAATTCAACCTTTAGGTTGGTATTTGCAAATGGGTACTAAAAACAAGTTCATAAAACTTTAATCTTATTTTGCGCTAGTAGCGAAATTTAGATTCAACAAGAGAGATAGAAATGGCGACCGAAATAATGACTTCTAAGTCCTATATTTCGCATCACTTGACCAACCTTACTTTTGGTAAATTGCCAGAGGGAACTACAAGGTATGATGGGTCAGTTGTTGGTGATGGTGGTATTTGGACTTTTGCACATAGCAATGCGAATGTTAGTGAAGCGGCGGAAATGGGTTTCTGGGCTATAAACGTAGATACCATGTTTTGGTCTATTGCCCTAGGATTGTTCTTTATATGGATATTTCGCAAGGTGGCAGTGTCTGTGACATCTGGTGTTCCAGGTAAATTACAAAATTTTGTTGAGAGCATCATCGAATTTGTCGACGATAATGTTAAGAGTACTTTTCATCACAAAAATCCAGTGATAGCACCACTTGCACTGACAATTTTTGTCTGGGTGTTCTTGATGAATCTAATGGATCTAGTGCCTATTGATTGGATCCCTTACATCGCTCAACAAATGGGCATACCTTACATGAAAATTGTACCAACAACGGATATAAATGCCACTTTAGGCATGGCATTCGCCGTGTTTGGATTGATTATTTATTACAGTATTAAAATTAAAGGTGTCTCCGGTTTTGCCGCAGAATTAACCTTACAACCACTTGGGAAATGGTTATTGCCTTTCAACATCTTCCTAGAATTGGTTGGTTTAATCGCTAAACCTGTTTCACTCGCACTGCGGTTGTTCGGCAACATGTATGCTGGCGAAATGGTCTTTATTTTGATTGCTTTACTACCTTTTTGGGCACAGTGGATACTTTCTGTACCTTGGGCAATCTTCCATATTCTGATTATTACATTACAAGCCTTCATCTTCATGGTGTTGACTATTGTTTATCTTGCCATGGCGCATGAAGAGCATTAATTTAATAATTGAATTTTTAAACTTTTAAACTTTTAAACTTTTAACTTTAATATCGGGGAAAAACTGATGGAAATAGCAACTGCAATTTTGTACATCGCTGGTGCGATGATGCTGGGCTTTGGCGCAATTGGTGCTGCAATTGGTGTAGGCATATTAGGTGGTAAATTTATGGAAGGCGCTGCGCGTCAACCTGAGTTAGTCCCTATGCTACGTACTCAATTCTTCATTGTAATGGGTCTAGTTGATGCTGTGCCTATGATCGGTGTTGGTGTTGGTATGTACGTACTGTTCGCAGTAGTATAAGTAGTACTACTCTTAGATAACTACTTAACTAACTACGAGGGGTAATGGCGTGAATATTAATCTAACCATTATTGGTCAGATCATTGCATTCTTCTTCTTCGTTGTATTTTGTATGAAATACATATGGCCGCCCATTACGGAAGCCCTAGAAGAGCGTAAAAAGAAGATCGCAGAAGGTCTAGACGCTGCTGACCGTGCAGAACGTGATTTGCGTGTGGCTCAAGAAAAAGCCGAAGCAGAGAAGCAAGATAGCAAGCAGCAGTCAGCCGCCATCATCGAACAGGCTAACAAGCGGGCTAGCCAAATTGTTGATGAAGCTAAAGAAGCAGCTAATGCGGAAGCAGGTCGCATTAAAATTGCAGCAAAAGCTGAAATCGAACAAGAAGTTAACAGTGCAAAAGAATCGTTACGTGGGCAAGTGGCTGTATTAGCTATTGCCGGCGCTGAAAAAATTCTTGAAGCATCCGTTGACAAAGCCGCCCACGCTAAGCTAGTTGATAAACTAGCAGCGGAGCTTTAAGCGAGGTTTACGATGGCTGAACTCAATACAGTAGCTCGTCCTTATACTAAAGCCGTTTTTGAATTTGCCCGCGATGCAGGCACTATCAAAAGCTGGTCAACATCACTTCAGGATGCAGCGCAAGTTGCCTCTAATGATGTGATAAAAGGTATTTTGGGCAACCCTGCACTAACTAGTGATCAAAAAGCAGAGGTTTTTATAACTGTCCTTGAAGGTATCGATGAAAGTGGTCAAAACTTTATTCGTCTTCTGGCAGAGAATCACCGACTGGCTTTAATTCCAGAAATCGCAGTGCAGTTTGAGCAGCTCAAAGCAAATCAGGAGTCAAATGTTGAAATCAACGTGACTACTGCTTATGAGCTCAACGAGCAACAGCAACAAAATTTAACTCAGGCGTTAAGCGCTAAGCTAGGTCGTGATGTAACACTGTCTTCTATTATAGATAAATCTATATTAGGCGGCGTCGTTATACGCACACAAGATCTAGTTATCGACGGTTCAGTTCGTGCACGTATTGCGAAACTGGCCGAAGTATTAAATTCCTGAGTATCGAGGAATAACCATGCAGCAACTGAATCCATCTGAGATCAGCGAGATCCTCAAGAAGCGCATCGACAAGCTGGATGTGTCTTCTCAAGCAAAAAATGAGGGCACAATAGTCAGCGTAGCCGACGGCATCATCTTGATCCACGGTCTGGCCGATGTAATGTACGGGGAAATGATTGAATTCCCTGGCGGCGTATACGGTATGGCACTCAACCTTGAGCGCGATGCAGTAGGCTCGGTAGTCTTAGGTGACTACCAAAACTTAGTAGAAGGCATGACGGCACGTTGTACCGGCCGTATCCTTGAAGTACCAGTCGGTCCTGAATTACGTGGTCGCGTTGTAGACGCACTAGGTAATGCAATCGATGGTAAAGGTCCAATTGAAACAAAGATCACCGATGCTGTTGAAAAAGTAGCACCTGGTGTAATTGAGCGTAAATCAGTTGATCAGCCTATTCAAACAGGTCTGAAAGCGATTGATGCGATGGTACCTGTAGGTCGTGGACAACGTGAGTTGATCATTGGCGACCGTCAGATTGGTAAAACTGCGATTGCTATCGATGCAATTATCAACCAAAAAGGTAAAGGCATCACTTGTGTTTACGTAGCGGTTGGTCAAAAGCAGTCTACTATTGCCAACGTTGTACGTAAGTTAGAAGAACACGGCGCAATGGATCACACTCTTGTCGTAGCCGCTGTCGCTTCAGATCCTGCAGCAATGCAGTTCTTAGCCCCTTATGCTGGCTGTTCAATGGGTGAATACTTCCGCGATCGCGGTGAAGATGCACTGATTGTGTACGATGATTTGACTAAGCAAGCTTGGGCATATCGCCAAATTTCACTCTTGTTGCGTCGGCCACCTGGACGTGAAGCTTACCCTGGTGATGTATTCTACCTTCACTCCCGTCTTCTTGAACGCTCTGCCCGTGTTAATGCGGAATACGTAGAGAAGTTCACTAACGGTGAAGTGAAAGGTAAAACAGGTTCTTTAACAGCCCTTCCGGTTATCGAAACACAAGGCGGTGACGTATCAGCTTTCGTCCCTACCAATGTGATTTCGATTACCGATGGTCAGATATTCTTAGAAACTGATTTATATAACGCTGGTATTCGCCCTGCGATTAATGCCGGTCTCTCTGTATCCCGCGTAGGTGGAGCAGCACAGACTAAAATCATCAAGAAATTGGGTGGCGGTATTCGTCTGGCTCTTGCACAGTACCGTGAATTGGCTGCATTCGCTCAGTTCGCATCAGATCTTGATGATGCAACGCGCGCGCAACTAGAGCACGGTCAGTCTGTGACAGAGTTGATGAAGCAGAAGCAATACAGTCCAATGTCGATTGCTGACATGGGGTTGTCTTTATTTGCAGCTAACGAAGGTTTCTTAAAAGACATCGAGATCAGTAAAATCGGTGACTTTGAGGCGGCATTGGTTTCATTCTTCAACAGCGACTACGCTGATGTGATGGGTAAAATCAATGAGAGCGGCGCGTATAACGATGAGATTGCGGCGACTTTCAAAGCGGGAATCGAGAAATTTAAGGCAACTAGTACTTGGTAATTGCTGCTTAAAAGCGCACCTGTAAACCGTTTATAAGACAACGTGTTTACAGGCAAATTACTAGATAGTTACTTAAATAACATAGGCGGAATAGCTATGGCAGTCGGTAAAGAGATAAAAACGCAAATAGCGAGTATCGGTGGCACACGTAAAATTACTAGCGCCATGGAAATGGTTGCAGCTAGTAAGATGCGTAAGGCACAAGAGCGCATGCAATCTTCCCGTCCGTTCGCTCGAAGTATCCGTGGTGTTATTCAGCATTTGAGTAAATCAAATCCTGAATACAAGCATTTGTACATGCAAGAGCGCGAAGTAAAAAGAGTTGGCTACATCGTAGTCTCTTCTGATCGCGGTCTTTGCGGGGGTTTAAACATAAATCTGTTTAAAGCCACGCTAAAAAGCATGAAAGAACATAGTGATGCCGGTGTCGAAATTGACATTTGTGCGTTGGGAGCTAAATCTGCCACTTTTTTCAAAAGTTTTGGCGGAAACGTGGTTGCAGCGAAAGCGCAATTGGGCGACAAGCCCGCAGTGGCTGATTTAATTGGCTCTGTTAAAACCATGTTAGACTCCTTCGCTGAAGGCGGTTTGGATCGCTTGTACATAGTCTGTAACGATTTTGTTAATACTATGACGCAAGTACCCAGTGTTCAGCAAGTGCTACCACTGAAAGCAGAAGACGACGAAAAACTGCTGGATCATCATTGGGATTACATCTATGAACCCGATGCGAAAGAATTGCTTAATAGCCTTCTGACGCGTTTTGTTGAGTCTCAAGTATACCAGGCAGTCATCGAAAACAACGCCTGTGAACAGGCGGCCCGGATGTTGGCAATGAAAAATGCCACAGATAATGCTGGTGATTTAATCGATGAACTGCAGATGATCTATAACAAAGCACGTCAAGCGGCGATTACTCAGGAAATATCTGAGATCGTAAGCGGCGCGGCAGCAGTCTAATAACGAGTTTTAAGCACTTGCTTAAGACTCTCATTAACGGTTTACGTTAAAGAGGATCCGAACATGAGTAGCGGACAAATTGTTCAGATAATTGGCGCGGTTGTCGATGTGGAATTTCCACGTGACGGCGTACCAAAAGTGTACGATGCACTGACAGTTGCTAAAACTGGTCTGACGTTAGAAGTACAACAACAGCTTGGAGATGGAGTAGTTCGAGCCATTGCCATGGGTCAAACTGAAGGCGTTAGCCGCGGTTTAGACGTTGAGAATACTGGTGCACCTATCTCAGTACCTGTAGGTACTGCGACTCTAGGTCGTATCATGGACGTATTGGGTAATCCAATCGATGACTGTGGTGATATCGGTGAAGAAGAGCGCATGCCTATTCACCGTAAAGCGCCCACTTATGCCGAGCAAAATGCTTCTGACGAATTGTTAGAAACAGGTATTAAAGTGATCGATTTGATCTGTCCTTTCGCCAAAGGTGGTAAAGTCGGACTGTTCGGTGGTGCCGGTGTAGGTAAAACTGTCAATATGATGGAGCTTATCCGTAACATCGCGATTGAGCACGCAGGTTTTTCAGTATTCGCAGGTGTTGGTGAGCGTACTCGTGAGGGTAACGACTTCTACTACGAGATGAAAGAATCGAACGTACTTGATAAAGTATCGCTAGTATACGGTCAGATGAATGAGCCTCCAGGAAACCGTTTACGTGTTGCCTTAACTGGCTTAACCATGGCAGAAAAATTCCGTGACGAAGGTAACGATGTACTACTGTTCGTTGATAATATCTATCGTTACACATTAGCTGGAACCGAAGTATCAGCGCTTCTAGGTCGTATGCCATCAGCGGTAGGCTACCAGCCTACACTCGCTGAAGAAATGGGCGTACTGCAAGAGCGTATCACTTCGACCAAAACAGGTTCTATCACATCTATTCAAGCGGTATACGTACCCGCGGATGATTTGACTGACCCCTCGCCAGCAACTACCTTCTCTCACTTAGATGCGACTGTTGTATTGTCTCGCCAAATTGCAGAACTTGGTATTTACCCTGCCGTAGATCCACTAGACAGTACCTCTCGTCAGCTTGATCCATTAGTTATTGGTCAAGAGCACTATGACATCGCACGTCAAGTACAAGGTGTTTTGCAGCGCTACAAAGAGCTCAAAGATATCATTGCGATTTTGGGTATGGACGAGCTATCTGAAGATGACAAGCAAGTAGTAACGCGTGCTCGTAAGATTCAACGTTTCTTGTCTCAACCATTTTTTGTTGCTGAGATTTTCACTGGCGCACCAGGTAAGTATGTTTCTCTTAAAGACACTATTCGTGGCTTTAAAGGCATTCTTGACGGTGAATTCGATGCACTTCCAGAACAGGCGTTCTATATGGTTGGTGGTATCGAAGAAGCTGTGGCAAAAGCGAAGAATATGTAAGCTGGTCTTTAGTGATCTATCTGAAACCTCATCACCTAGTGAAGGGGTTTTAAAAAGAGGTAATTAACATGGCTACAACTGTACAATGCGAAATCGTCAGTGCTGAAGATGAAATTTTCTCTGGCGAAATTGAATTCGTATCAGTCACAGGTACTCTGGGTGACTTAGGTGTTTATCCAGGTCATACTCCGCTTTTAACGGAACTAAAACCAGGTCCTATCGAACTGCGCAAGCAGAACGGCGAGCATGAAATCTTCTACGTCTCTGGTGGCTTCTTTGAAGTACAGCCGACGAAAGTTATTGTTTTAGCAGATACTGTGCTGCGTGCACATGATCTAGATGAAGCAGAGGCTGAACAGGCGAAGCTAGATGCAGAGAAAGCTATCGGCGACAACGCCAGCGAGATAGAATTCGCAGCGGCTGCATCTCAGTTGGCGCAGGCGACTGCTCAAATTCGTACACTGCAGGCAATTCGTAAAAAGCTCAAGTAATGTTAGCCTAGAAAAATATAGCAAAGCCCGCCATGTGTGGGCTTTTTTGTGTCTGCTACCAAATATTTTCTGGTTGTTATTGATATGATAATGACTGTTAGTTAGTGAATATCTTAGTTAGCCCTAGATTTCAGTTATTAAAATTCTTAAACTATCCATCCGCGACATATAGTTTAGGTTTCATGAATTTATTAATTTACCTTTTACCACCGAGCCGAAGACAATTAAAGGTTTGTTGGTTAGCGCTTTTCATTGGATTGTCTATAAACCCCGGCGCCGTCAATAATGCTGTGGGTGCTAGTATCAATCTAGTACTGCTACAAAAAGCCAAACATATCATTGTATTGAAGCCATCCCAGACCTTGGCACATATACGGCGTCAAACTACTAAGACTCAAGTTGTATTATTTTCTTCGTTTGATAAAAACTGCCAATCTTGTTCTACAGCCAATCGGGCATTTTATAACTTGAGTTTAAAACATGCTGCTAAGATTGGTTTTATATTTATTAATACTCAACCTTGGGGCAATGTAGAGTTAGAAACGGGGCTTAAGTATCGATTAAGTAATACCCAACCAGTTTCATTGATATTGTACCAAACAAAAATTTTGCGCAGGTTAGTCGGTAGTGATTATCATAAAATGGCGGATTACGTTAGTGAAGTCGCTGCCATCGTTTCACAAAAGCGCTTGGCCTTTTATGCTGATGAGCTCAGATATGGGGATTTTCATGCGGTAGTGATACGCGACAAATACGCGGTGTTTTTGGATAAATATTTGAATACCCGAGATGATTACAAAGCAGTCGCAGTCGCCTTAGGCAAGAGAGATGCTTGGACAGCCAGTCAAAAGGTAGGTTACTTGTCACAGACGGCTGCAAATCAACAGGCATTAATGCAGTGTAATCAACGCTGGAATTCGACAGCTAAGAAGTCCAAGTGCAAACTCTATATGGTGGGAGACGAGTACGTTTACACTAAGACCGCTGGACAAATAGCGGCTATTACCCAGGCAAAAACAGGTTTAGTCACACGAATAGACAAGTCTATTGCACAACTTAATCGAATGAAGAATAACAAAGCCTTGGCCATATCTTTGAATCGACAAGGGAATTGGACGTCAAGTTACGTGTACAATCAAAAGTCAGCAATCCAGGCCAAGAATGCTGTGTTAAAAAGTTGCGAAAAGCGCCGCTTAAAAAGAAATATTACTGCCCCTTGCCAGTTATATTTTCTCAATGGTGATGTGATAACTCGCCGTTAACCTAGGTTACGTTATTATCAATCAGTAAATGCTAAATGAGAATCGACTATGTTGCATAGCATATGAGAGTCCTAGCGGGAATTAAAAAAAGAAAGCACTTAGGTATCCGTGTGCGCTTGTTTGCGGTATTTGGTGTATTAAGTGCATTGACTTTATTGACCAGTTTAGTGGCGTGGGTGTCTTATAACAGGCTAGGGGATGAGTTAAACATCGTCGTTGAAGAAAATATTTACGCACTTAGGTTAATGACCGACTTAAAAGAAAAAGGTGCGACAATTACCATCACGGCACCTACGTTATTAGTCGTTACAGATGAAAAAAGTCGCCTTGAAATACTTCGCCAACTGGCTTTAAACATCAGTGCTATGCTTGAATTATTACCGAAAATATTCGCCGCAACCAGCTATGACCAAGGGTTAAAGAATACTAGGCTTGATTATCAGATTAAGCCACTGCTTTACGAGCAAATAGAACAGTTGCGTACAACCATGAGTCAACTCGACTCGAACGTTTCACAGCGCCTCAATATTCAACATGTAAAGCTGCAGGATAATAAAAGTTTGCGTTGGGCAGCGGCGGTATTTTTAAGTGATATTGATAGTTTAATGCAACGCGAACAAAAAAAATTGCACGCTCAACTCAATCTAGACTTAGCCGGTTTCGCGATTAATTGGCAGAGCATTGAAAAAAGTGCTTTCTCTACACTCAGTAGCAGTTTACAAGCACTTTATCGGCTTAAAGCGGACGTTAATTTACTGGTCAATTTAGTAGACCGCGCCCAGCACTTACCGGATTTAAACTCACTTATCGCCACTAGAATTTACGCTGATGAAGTGGTGGAGCGAATCAGTATTGATCTCGCTATAGCCAATCACCTCGAGGGGATAAAAAAATTACAGAACATAGTACTGGAAATTGTTTCACTGACTCAAGATGAGGGTAATATTTTTACCCTCCGACGAAAAGAGCGGGCGATAATGGAAGTCGCCAATAATTTTTTAACTCAAGTTAAACAAGATTTAGTCAATCTAAACCAGTTAATTGGCAGCCAAGTTCAAGGGGTCGAGTTAGCTGCACAGCAATCTGCCCGCAATGCGCAAGCGACGATTACTCAAAGCCGAATTTTAATGGTGGTGATGGTAGGTGCCAGTTTGCTATTTTCTGTGCTAATACTCTGGCTTTATATTGGCCGTAATATGGTGACCCGAATTACCCAGTTAGATGCCAGTATGCGCTCTATTGCCAATGGTAATTTAGATCAGGTCGTGCCGGTAAAAGGGCGGGATGAAATAGGTGCTATGGCTAGATCATTGGTCAGCTTTCGTGACCAACTAGCCAATTTACAAGAAGAGCTAGTCCAAGCGGGAAAATTGGCCGCTCTCGGTCAACTCTCTGCGGGTATCGCCCACGAAATAAACCAGCCTCTGTCAGCCATGTCTCACTATGCCTATAATGGCCTGCGTTTGATTCAAGCTGGGCGTCTATCGGAAGCCGAAGATAATTTAAGCCAAATATCCAGTTTGACCAAACGCGCGACGACTATTATCACCCGTGTTAAGTCTCTGGGACGCAGTAATCAAGAAAAACGGGTAATTGTTGACATTTATCAAGTAGTCAACAATGTATTATTGATGCTGGAAGGCGACAAAGCACGGACACTAACCACTATTGAATTGCAGTTCGATGAGCTTCAGAATCACGTGATGGCCGAGCCAATACAATTGGAGCAAGTGTTGCTTAATCTTGTTACTAATGCCTTAGATGCGGTCTCTGAGAGCAGTGAAAAGAATATATTTATTCGCTGTTCGCACACTAAAGATAGTGTCTTAATCCAAGTGATAGATAGCGGACAGGGAATAGATAAAGAGACGCTCAAGCAAATATTTGATCCGTTTTTTAGCACTAAACGACGCGGCAAAAATTTGGGGCTTGGATTATCCATCTCTTATAACATCGTTAAAAGTTTTGGTGGGAAATTAAGTGTCGATCCTGTGGCTGAAAACGGTGCGTCATTTTGTGTGCAATTACCTAAATTAGATTCTAAGAGGTAAATAATGAGCAACGTCATTGAAGTAATTGTGATTGACGACGAGGAGATTGTCCGTGAGGCTATGCTACAAACCTTAGAACTAGAAGGTTACCAAGCGGCTGCATTTGAAGACCCCTATCAGGCGTTGGCTGTTTGTTCTCGTCTTTGGCAGGGGGTGATTATTTGCGATGTACGGATGAATATTTTGGATGGTCTAGATGTCCTTAAACGTGTGCTGGAAATAGATCCACAGATCCCGGTCATTATGTTCAGCGCCCACGCTGATATTTCTGTCGCTATTCAAGCGATTCGTTTAGGTGCTTACGATTTTTTGGAAAAAATCGATGAGCCCCAGCATCAGATTAATGCTATACACAGAGCATTATCCAAACGACAATTGGTGCTTGAAAACCGTAATTTGTGGCAAGCTATCCAAGGGCAGCAAGGTATTGATAAGTACTTGTTAGGTCAGAGTAGCGTTATGCACAGTTTGCGCGATAATGTCCTGCAATTGGCACAAGTTGATGTTGATGTCGTGATTAATGGGGCGACAGGCACAGGTAAAGAAGTGGTGGCTAAATGTTTACACGATTTTAGCCCAAGAGCTAAGAAACCATTTGTTGCGCTCAATTGCGGTGCATTAACAGAGTCTGTGATCGAAAGTGAATTATTTGGGCATGAGATAGGTGCCTTTACAGGGGCAGTCAGCAAGCGGATCGGCAAGATCGAATATGCCAACGGTGGCACCTTATTTCTAGATGAAATTGAAAGCATGCCGGCCTCATTACAAGTGCGTTTGTTAAGAGTTTTGCAAGAGCGTAGTTTGCAAAGACTCGGAGGAAACGCAGAGATAGCCGTTGATATTCGAGTAGTCTCAGCGACCAAAGAGGATCTTTTTGTCGCTGCCCAAAAAGGCCAATTTCGCGAGGATTTATACTATCGCTTAAATGTGGCAAGTGTCGATATTCCTAAGCTAGATCAGCGCAAAGAAGATATAGCCATATTATTTAACCATTTTGTCGCCCTTGCAAGCTTGCGTTTTAAGCGCAATAGTCCACTCGTTACCGGGCAATTGCTCCAAGAGCTGACGGCTAAATCTTGGCCTGGTAACGTGCGTGAACTTCGCAATGTTGCCGAGCGCTGGTTGTTAGGCATTCCGCAGCAGTTAGCGGCAGGTACCAATCAACAGCGTTTAACTAACACTAACTTGGATGCTACTAGTTTGGACGAAAAGGTAGCGAGCTATGAACGCGAGATGATTATTAATGCATTAAAGGCCAATGCTGGGCATCTTGAATTAACATCTATGGCGCTTAAAATACCGCGAAAAAAACTTTACTTGCGCATGAAAAAGCACCAACTCGACCGTTCAGAGTTTATTTCAATATAAGTCAATAGTGACCTGTTTCTCGGCTAGACTAGGTCATTATTGACATGTTTATCTGACGCTAATGAGCGTCTCTACATTCTAACATGCTCATAATAATACTGATTTATTTTCCTATACAACTGGCTTGTTTCTTGCTCAATACGATTTAGTTAATTTCTTTTGGCGTATGCAGTTAGTCCGAAATATCGCCTGTTTACGCCTTAGACATAACTAACAGACTATTACTTGGAGAAAAATAATGACAATACTAATCAATAAATATTCAATCGCTTGTGCGTCTTTAGCTGCACTTGTGACTTTTGGTGTCAGTACTACTGTTGTTGCTGAAGCGCGTTGGGATTTACCTACGCCTTATGGTGATGGCACGCATCAAACACAAGTAGCGCGCAGTTTTGCCGAAGAAGTCACCGAACAATCTAACGGAAAACTAACGATTAAAGTTCACTCAGGTGGTTCTTTAATTAAGCACCCAGAAATTCATCGCGCTGTAAAATCTCGTCAAGTTCAAATAGGCGAAGTATTCATTGGCCGTCTGGGTAATAATGATCCGGTGTTTAAACTAGATAATATTCCTTTTTTAGCAACCGATTTTGACAGTGCTGAGAAGCTTTACAATGCGTCTAAGCCGGAACTTACAAAAGCCTTAGCCAAAGATAAATTAATCTTGCTTTATACCTCTCCTTGGCCTGCACAAGATTTATACTCGAATAAAAAAGTCAGCAGCCTAGCCGATTTAAAAGGGCTGAAAATGCGCTCTTACAGCCCTACGACTTCTCGCCTAGCTGACTTAATGGGAACGACTCCGGTTAATATCCCCTTTAGTGATGTTGCTCAAGCTTTCACTACCAACGCTATCGATGCAATGGTTACATCACCTAGTACGGGTGTTAACAGCCAAAGCTGGGATTACATTTCTGATTTCACCACCATCCACGCTTGGATCCCCAAGAACATGATGTTTGTTAACCAGAAAGTATTCGATCGTTTAGATGCCGATACTCAACAAGTAATTTTAACAGCGGCAGCCAATGCAGAGAAAAAAGGTTGGGCACTGGGACGTAAACTGGCGGTAGAGCACACTGCTACTCTAAAAGCCAAAGGTATGAATGTGACAGCACCTACTGAACAGCTTCAGAGTGAAATGCGCGCTATCGGTAAAACCATGATCCAAGAGTGGTTGGTAGAATCTGGCGATGCAGGTAAGCAGATTATAGAAGCTTACAAAGCTAAGTAGTTGTTACCATTGGCGACCGTTTGGCGTCAATAGTATCCAGAGGCCTTAGCACTTAGTCTGTTGTAACTAAAAATGCACTCAGTGTTAAGATCTCATTTAGAATGTGTCAAGCACAGGAGAATTTTATGCAGACACTCAGACACTATTTTTACACAGTTTCACTGGTATTATCCGGAAGCTGTTTAGTGTTGATGACATTGTTAATTTTGGCGCAAATTTTAGCCAGAACACTCGGTGTCGTTATCCCCTCTTCAGAAGACTTCGCAGGCTGGTTACTCTCAGCCACTATTTTCTTTGGCTTAGCTTACACATTTAATAGCGGTGGACACATCCGTGTCACTATATTGTTAACTCGTATGAAGTCGTTGAATAGACGTTTTCTTGAGTTATTCAACTTGTCAGCCGCGGTGTTTATCAGCGCTTACTTGATGTTTTACACTAGCTATACCGTATACGATTCTTTTATATACGAAGAAGTGACTGATACTTATTTAGTAATGCCACTGTGGCTAGTACAGACACCGATGGCACTAGGTTCTCTGTTTTTGATGATAGCGGTTTTAGACAATTTCATCGATTCCATAAGAGGTAACAAACCCGGGTTTATGGTACACGAAGAACAAATAGGTAATATGGAGTAGATCATGGATATTGGTATCATCGGGGTAATTTTATTCATCTGCATGCTGCTTATGCTGACTAGTGGGATATGGGTAGCGTTTACATTGACGGGTGTTGCTATCATCGGTCTGAGTTTAATTGGTAATGACAGCATCGGCTTATTATTGGGCACTTCATCGTGGAGTGCTATGACCAGCTGGTCTTTAACAGCATTACCACTGTTTATATGGATGGGTGAAATTTTATTTCGCACTCGGCTCTCGAGAGATTTATTCGAAGGTTTAGCCCCTCTGCTGTCTAAGTTACCGGGTAAGTTACTTCACGTTAACATCCTAAGTTGTGGCATCTTCGCCGCAGTATCAGGATCATCCGCAGCGACGGCGGCGACTATAGGTCGAATGACTTTGCCTGAGCTAAAGAAGCGCGGTTACGATGACTTTATGTCAATTGGTACTTTAGCGGGTTCTGGAACCTTAGGTTTATTAATTCCACCCTCAATTATTTTAATCATTTATGGTGTCTCCGCTGAAGTTTCCATCGCTCGATTGTTTCTAGCAGGCGCTCTACCCGGGTTAGTCTTGATTGCACTCTTCATGAGTTACACCATCGGCTGGACCCTATTCAAAGGGCGCACCCAAAAAACCGACGATGAAGTGACTTATACTTTTAAAGAGAAAATATTTGCGCTGAGAAAACTGATCCCTATTGTTATATTAATCGGTGCGGTATTAGGTTCGATTTATCAGGGTGTAGCAACCCCTACTGAAGCGGCGGCCTTTGGTGTAACAGGTGCCCTTTTGTTATCGGCCGTTCTGGGAAGTTTTACTTTCTCGGGCCTACTTGACAGTATTTGCGGTGCAGTTAAAAATTCATGTATGTTAGGCTTGATTCTTATCGGTGCTCACTTTTTAACCTTGGCGATGGGCTTTATCGGCATACCTAACGCACTGGCTGAGTGGATAGCGTCTCTGGGTTTATCGCCGATACAGTTGATCATTTACCTGAGTGTTTTCTTTATTATCCTCGGCTGCTTTCTCGATGGCATCTCGGTTATTGTATTGACGACTTCAGTTGTGTTACCGATGGTTACACAGGCCAATATAGACTTGATTTGGTTCGGTATATTCTTAGTGTTGGTGGTTGAAATGTCACAGATAACACCGCCGGTGGGCTTTAATTTATTTGTGATTCAAGCTTTAACCGGGAAAAATATTTTGTATGTAGCCAAGGCGGCACTGCCTTTCTTCTTCATGATTGCCTTCGCTATTGTGTTGATTACCTTATACCCAAATATCGTACTCTATCTACCGACCTTAATGTCTTCCTAAAGATGATGAACCTTTGGGCTGCTTTCATTAACAACTTGCAAGCAGCCCTCTACCCTCCTATTCAAGTGACTATTAATTTATGATTAATACGCCTGAGCTGTTGGTTTGAATCGCTTTGATATACTCTGTGCAGTTGTCGATATGTTACCAAGAAACGAGGAATAGCCCATTTATCAGCCTCTAAAAATTGTCCATTGCGCTCTTGTATGCCTGTTGTGCTTCAGTCATTCTATTTTCGCAAAAGATACTATCATCATTAAAGCCGTAGGGACTTGGGAGTATTTTACTAACTACCAAAAACATGAGAGTGTTTTCTGGAATAAGCGTATTGCCGAAGTGACCGATAAGCAAATTGTCGGAGAGATTAAGCCACAGACTCAATTGGATTTAAACGGCTCTGAGATTATGCGCTTAATTAAAAATGGCGTATTTGATTTTGCCTTTGGTTTGTCTGGTTATGTGGTCCCAGAAAATGCAATTTTCGAAGGTGCTGATTTATCATCTTTAGTACAAGATATCAACATACAGAGACAAGTAGCCGATGCTTATTTTCCGACCTTAGAGCGCGCGTTTGAAGAAAAATATAATGCAAAACTGATGCTGTTGTATCCCTTTCCAAGCCAGATGATTTGGTGCAAACAAAAAATTCAGAATATACAAGATTTACAGGACAAACGCATCCGCGTTTACCTTGCTACTTTGAGTGACTTTGTTGAAAGTGTAGGTGCAATACCCGTCACAGCCCCTTACAGCGAAGTGCCTAAAGCTCTCGCTGCAGGAACAATCGACTGCGCTATTACCGGTACCATGTCGGCGTATACTAGCAAATTATATAAAGTGGCGCCGTTTGGCTTTACCTTAAGAGTCGGTTGGGGGCTGGCCTTTGGCGCGATGAACATAGACAAATGGCAGCTATTAAGCGAGCCTCAGCAGCAGTTGTTAGTGAGTGAGATGGCCAGGCTTAGAGATAACATGTGGCAGGAGACGACAACAGAAGATGCCATAGCCCTAGGCTGTTTAGCGAATGGACCTTGCAACTTGGGTGAAACCGGAAATATGCACTTGGTTGAGCCTTCAGAGCAAGACTTGTTAATCCGCGATAAGATTGCAGTTGAGGTGATCTTGCCGCGTTGGGCACAGCGTTGTGGCCCAGAATGTGCTGCTAATTGGAATCGAACGGTCGGTAAAATATTACAGCTCAGAGCTAAAGACTGACGATAACTTGCCCATAATATTGGTCATTGTTAATGGTTATAACCGTCGGTAATGAATACCACATTTAAGCGCTGAGATA
Organism: Gammaproteobacteria bacterium; assembly: GCA_034111875.1. Classification (GTDB taxonomy): domain Bacteria; phylum Pseudomonadota; class Gammaproteobacteria; order Pseudomonadales; family Balneatricaceae; genus Rs1. The sequence continues at coordinate 22,659 of JAWUWK010000013.1, read as the reverse complement.
GCCGCCTAAATGTGGTATTTAAACGCTTGCTTAGTTTAAATCAGCTTGATAAGCGGCATCTAATACCGCTTGAGTTTTAGCCGTTTCTTTTTTCAATAAATCGAGCCATTTGCCACCGTCTTTGACGTTGCCTTTGAACCAAGTGTAAACTGGCTCCGCTGATTTTTGAAACAACATTTTTTGTTCTGGCGTGGGTACATAAATTTCTCCGCCATTGGCTTTGAAATCGGCGTAAGCTTTAATTGATTTACGCTTAGGCGAAGCAAAGGTTGCCTGTTGCAGTGCAGAGAAACCATCGACAACGACTTTACGTAAGTCTTTAGGCATATTCTTGAAGCTATCATTGTTCATGTACCAAAGCGCTGACATGTAGGCGTGACCGTCGAGCGTCACGTGCTTGAGGCCGGCCTCTGGAAATTTCATGCCCATAATGTCGGTGATACCGTTTTTAGAACCTTCGACTATACCGGTCTGGAAAGAGGTGAATAGCTCAGGCCATGGAATGGGCGTAGGGCTAGCACCCATAGCTTTAACCAGTTCTTGAGGTAGGTCGGCGACCACTGTACGTATCTTTAAGCCCTCTAAATCACTCGGAGTTTTAACGGTGCGCTCAGTGTTGGCAAAGTTTCTCCAGCCACCGGTATTACCAATGGTCATGAGGCGAACTTTGTCACCGGAGTCTGCGAGTATAGATTTGCGCATTTCACGGGTAAAATCACCTGCCAGTACTGCCTCTGCAACACGGTCATCGGTTAATAGATAAGGCAAGTCAAGCACTTGTACATAAGGGTACATGTTTGCAGCGCCGCCCGAGGTAGAAATATAGACATCCACTGAGCCGTCTTCCAAAGCTTGTAGGCATTCAGTACCATTGGCGCAGAGTTGGGTGCCGATAAATAGATCCACGGCAATTTTTCCATTTGAGTGGGACTCAACAAAATCCTTAAATACCACTAAACCGTCGTAATCCTCGTCGTTTTCATTGGAGTTGGCCGTGGCTCTTAAGTTGAAGTCAGCCGCGCTGGCTGTGGCGCTAAACGCTAGGGCAGCGACCACCAAGCTAGACATGATTGTGCACTTAAAGGTTGTTTTTTTTATCATTTTTGCTTCCTTTATATTCTTGAGTTTACTTTTTTGATTACAAGGTAATCGCGGGCTTGATTTTATTGGCTGGTATTTATGCGAGTCCTAACCATCGGGGGACGGACATTGAAAGTACTGGGAAAAAAGTGATTAAAAAGATCACTAAAATCTCGACGGCTAAAAAAGGTAAGATGGCTTTGGCAATGCTTTCAACCTTCACCCCGGATACACTGGAGGCGACAAAGAGCACTAGACCCATAGGTGGTGTTGCGAGACCGACGGTTAAGTTGACGGACATGATGATGGCAAAGTGGATAGGATCGACACCAATGTTGATAAATACGGGTGCCAGTATGGGTCCCAAAATAATAATTGCGGGGCCCGCATCTAGAAACATACCAATGATAAACAACAGTATATTAATTAAAAATAACAAGATTAAAGGGTTATCGCTAATAGAGAGTACCCAAGTGGCGAGTTGTTCCGCCGAGTGAGAAAGACTGACAACGGTTTTAAATGCAATGGCGGCCCCTACTAGTAACAACACCACCGCAGAGCCTTTAGCGCTGCGATTGAGAATTTCTGGTAGCTCGCTGATCTTTATAGTCTTTAATACAAAAATACTGATAATTAAAGCGTAACCTACAGCCACAGCAGAGGCTTCAGTGGGTGTGAAGATACCGCCTAAGATACCACCCAATATAATAATAGGGGTGAACAGTGGCAGTGCCGCGGATTTTCCGGCCTTCGCGCGCTGCTTCCATGTTTGCTTGGGGGAGGCAACCGGAAAGTCATAGCGCTTGGCCATCAATGAAATCATCGCCATCAGTCCAAGCCCAACCAGTAATCCTGGGATAACCCCTGCGGCAAATAGCGCCGCGACAGAGACTTCCATAGTATAGGCATAGATGATCATAATCCCGGAGGGCGGTATGATTGGACCGATGACAGAGGATGCGGCGGTAATTGCGGCGGCGAACTTACGTGAATAGCCATTTTTTTCCATTGCTGGAATCATCATAGAGCCGATTGCCGAAGTATCGGCAACAGCTGAACCCGACATACCGGCAAATAGCATACTCGACATTACATTAACATGGGCTAGGCCACCGCGAACGTGACCGATAAAGGACTGTGAAAAATTCACCAGCGAGAGAGTAATCCCCCCTCTGTTCATCAATTCTCCAGCTAACATGAAAAAGGGGATCGCCATGAGTGGGAACGAGTCAATCCCATTGTAAATATTGCGAAACAACAGCGGTAAATCTCTATCCATTCCCTCGGAGACTAACATAAAGCTCGGCGCCGCTAACATGGCGAAAAAGACCGGCATCCCCAGTAGAAGAAAAATTAAAAACAGCGGTAAAAAGAGAATTAACATTCGTTGTTTTCTCCTGTGTTGAGCTCGCTTGACTGACCATTTTTGGCGCTAAATAATAATTTCATTTCATCTAAAACCAGTTCTATATTGACTAATAGCATGGTGCCGAAGCAGACCGGCATCGCCAGATAAATCCACGCTCTAGACAGCTGGAATGAGGCCGCTCGGGTGCGAAAGCCACGCTGAAAAAACTCAAGTCCTAAAGTGAAAAGCTGATACAACACTAAGGTGGCGATCAGTAGTAATGTTAATTTTAAAAATGCGGCGACTCTTTCAGGCAGGGCGCTATGTAATAAATCAATGGCGACAAAAGAGCCCTCGCGATAGGCTTCGCCAGCAACCAGTGCCATCATCCAAATCATAAAAGCTCTAGCAACTTCCTCGGGCCAAGGCAGTGCGTTATTGAGTACATAGCGACAAAATACTTGCAGTAAAATTGTCAGTACCATCGCCGCCACTAAAATCCAGGCGACACTTCTTCCCGCTTTTTGAATAGCGCGATTGGTTTTTGCCAAGAGACTAATAGCCACATTGAGATAAACCATCGGTGATTTCTCCTTATAGGTTTATTCTTATTATCAATCTAAATCAAACTAGCCATTGAAGGCTTGTTGTCAGATAGCAGTTTCGAGCTTAAGGAACCTCACAGCCATTTGCGGCACTGTATAGTAGATACCAAGTTTCACGATCGAGCTTAATGTCGCAAGCATTAGACAGGCCTTTAATTCTATCGAGATTATTAGTGCCTAGAACGGGAATGATGTTAGCGGGGTGTGCCAGTAACCAGGCGATAGCGATGTGATCGGCAGAGCAGTTATAGCGATCGGTCAACGCCTTAAACAAAGGTTTAATTCTGTTGGCCGCTGGGCTGTTTGAAAAAAGTGCACCCCCTGCCAGCGGAGACCACGCCATAGGCTGAATATCATCCAGTTGCATGTCGGCTAAAGCGCCATCAGAGAAACATTGAGACGCCAACAAGCTAATTTCAATTTGGTTAAGCTGTATTTTATGCTGCATATGTTTTTGCAATAGACGCCAATCAGGTGCACTAAAATTGGACACGCCTATGGCTTTTACTTTACCGGAGTCGACTAAATTATCGAGTGCCGCCCCTGTTTCTGCTGCGTCCATGAAAGGATCTGGGCGGTGAATCATCAGTAAGTCTAAATAATCGGTATGCAAGTGAGCCAAACTTTGATCAACACTGCTGGCAATGTACTCAGCGCTAGTATTGTAGTGCTTGACGCGTCGATTGGGGAAGGCGTTGGAAGTCAGTGCGATATTACATTTACTGATAAGTTGCATTTGGCTACGCAGGGATGGGTTTTTCGCTAGCGCTTTACCAAAAAGGGCTTCACATTGATAATCACCGTATATATCAGCGTGATCAAAACTGCTAATGCCCTGTGCAAGGCATGCATCAATTTTGGCCGTAACATTGGCCACCGAAGTATCACTATCATCGCCGAGACGCCAAACACCATAGACTAACTGCGATAATGTTAGATCTTTGCCTACGTTTATAGAGTTGAGCATCGACTGTCCTTGTTGGCGTTATTGTTATTTTTATAAACGTACTTGTTTAATCACCTTATCAGTGTATTCTTTTTGTGTAAATCAATAATATATGAATTCATCGAATGACTCTTCGAATAAGGCATTTTTGCGCTGTAATTATTTTTGCTAAAAGCGCTACAGTGGCGCCTTTGCACGCAGTAGTGAGCGAAGGTAAAACAAGGCAGAAATAAGTAAAAAATCGGTGTTTATACTTATAAGTGAGGATTTTTATCTGTTGCTAACTGCATATTACTGAGGGTAGTAATAGTGCCAAGGCTTCACAGTGATTGATAAATAAAAGGAAAGGCATTGATAAAAAACAAACAGCAACAGTTACCGCTTTATAAACAAATTTGTGAACTGCTGCACCGCGAGATAACCGCGGGACACTGGCTGCCCGGGGATAGATTACCGGTTGAGTCAGAACTTGCGCACAATTTGGGTGTGGCCATAGGTACGTTGCGCAAGGCCTTGTCCCAGTTGGAGACTGAGGGAATGTTAGAGCGACGTCAGGGCTCTGGTACATATGTAAAAAGGGCGCCCACAGGCAATGCGGTGTATCAGTTTTTCCATCTGGAGTTACTAAAAGGTGGCGGAGTGCCAACAGCAGATACATTAAGCGTTGAGCTAGTGGTTGACCGGCAAGTGGCTGAGAATCTAGATTTACATTATTTAGATGCCAAACTTTGGTGTATTAAGCGCTTGCGCTATCTTAATAATGTGGCCGTCGCTGTAGAGAAAATATGGATAGATAACCGTCATTGCGATCAACTGTTACCTGAAGCCTCTCATGAATCACTGTATGTCCACTACCGTGAAAATTTTGATTTTTGGATTACCTCTGTTGAAGATCAGATCAGTTGCGAGGTTCTTCCCGCGTGGGGAGCAAGCGCCTTAAAGCAACCATTGGGGGCTTTATTACCTATGGTTGAAAGGAAAGGACGCTCTAATAAAAATCAGATAGAAGAGTTTTCTCGCACTTGGTTTCTCGCAGATAAGTGTCGCTATTTTGCACGTTGGTCCTAATCTGCAGGGTATTAGGCGTTGATTCAGGGAATTGGTTTTATCTTCTTTGACGACAGCAAACAAGCAATATAAAAATTAAGCTAGTCGGTCTAGCAGTAAATTAAAAGGATAATAATAGATGTCAAAAACGCTTAACTATGCGCTATTAGGCTGCGGAATGATGGGATTAGAACACGTTAGAAATATTAGTTTACTTAAAAGCACTGCCGTCGTCGCTATCTTAGAGCCCGACCCAAAAATGCAAGACAGCGCTAGACAATTATTACCAGAGGCTATTTTTTATAACGATTTAGCAGCACTGATAGCGCATCCCAAGCTCGATGCTATCGTGATAGTCACGCCGAATTATCAGCATGCAGATCAGTTACTGTATATTTTAAAGCACAGTGATTTAGCGGTTTTAGTCGAGAAACCTATCGTCACTGATATAGCCCAAATAGCTGCTATTAAACAGGCAGCTGCGGCCCACAGTGCACCTATTTGGGTCGCGATGGAATATCGTTATATGCCGGTTATCAGCCATTTTAGGGAGGTTGTATTCAGTGGCGATCTAGGAAAAGTGAGGACCTTAACTATTTGTGAACATCGCTTTCCATTTCTTTCTAAAGTGGGAGATTGGAACCGATTTAATGTTAAAACAGGTGGGACTTTGGTTGAAAAATGTTGTCATTTCTTTGATCTAATGCGACTGCTCAGTGGGAGTGAAGTCACTAAAGTATATGCCAGTGCCGGCCAAGACGTGAATCACTTAGATGAAGATTATTCAGGTGCTACCCCTGATATCATCGATAATGCCTATGTTATTTTAGAGTTTGCCAATGGTTTAAGGGCGATGTTGGAATTAAACATGTTTGCAGAAGGTGCCCAATATCAAGAGCACATCAGTGTGGTGGGTGAGCATGCAAAATTAGAATGCTTCGTTCCAGGCCCCGGACGTTTTTGGCCAGGAAAAACCTTGGGGCCGGCCCCTATTGCCAAACTTGTAAAGTCTCCCAGGTCACCAAAAGGTCCTATAATTACTGATGTTGATGTCGATCCGCAATTGTTACAAGCGGGTGATCACAACGGCTCAACTTACTTTCAACATGTAGGCTTCTACCGTGCTATTAACCACAGTGGAACAGTGGATGTTTCTGTGGAAGATGGTTTAAAAGCGGTGGTTATTGGCATGGCTGCACAACACTCGGCCAGTACAGGGCAAGCGGTGTGTATCACTGAAAACGGCTATGATTTCCTGCGCTAAAGACTGTTTGTCGATTATGCTCTGTTATTGGCGTGTTCGAATTGATTGGAATAGATTAAATTCATTCACTATTGATTTAATATTATTGAGAATGATAAGCTCATCTTAACTTAACCTTTAAAAAATAAATCACTGTCATGACCCTAGGCATCAAAGAAACGTTAAGTATTCTTCTAGGATAGATGTCAGTGACTCACAAGTTACAATTTGGAGAAGCTCAGTGAACATATTAATCGATACTATCGATGAGCAAAAAAAAGTTTCAGGACTGGACTTTCCCTTAGTCATTAAGCCGCATAGTACTGGTGTTGAGAAAAGTAAAAATGAGTTTAAACAATGGGTTGCCGATAATTTTCTCGAGCTTAAACAGCATCTAATCAAGCATGGTGCCATTTTGTTTCGCGGATTCCCGCTCTCTGGTGCCGAAGATTTTGAGGCGATGCTCGATCAGACTGAATTCGAGAACATGCCCTATGTGGGTGGGGCTGCACCGAGAACTCAAGTCACAGCGTCGCGTATAGTCACCGCTAATGAATCACCGGCGAGTGAAAAAATACCTTTTCACCATGAAATGGCACAAGTGCCAACGCCTCCCGGTTATATATTTTTCTATTGTGATGTGGCCCCTGAAGAAGGTGGTGCCACCTCGCTGTTACACTCTGCTGAAATATGTAAGAAATTCTTTGATATTAATCCAGAATTTGCAGCACGCATCGAAAAATCGGGTGTCAGTTATAAGCGAGTTATGCCTTATGAAACCGATAAAAACTCGGCGATAGGACGCTCTTGGCGTGATACTTTTTTGGTGCAAAACAAAACGCAGGCAGAGAAGGCCATGCAAGATGCAGGTATGAGTTGGCAATGGCTAGAAGATGGCGGCGTGTCGACAACAACCCAGAAACTACCCGCTATACGCTTAGATCCTGAAACTAATGAAAAAGTTTTTTTTAACTCAATAGCGGCGGTTTACACAGGCTGGAATGATAGCAGAAATATAGGTGAAACCTCAGTAGTCGGCGATGATGATAGCTTGATGGATGCGCAAGTGATGCAAGAGCTAGTTAAAGAGATGGATGCACTATGCGTTAATTTCAAATGGCAAGTAGGTGATGTCTTGTGGCTTAATAATCATACGGTGATGCACGCTAGGCAGCCTTTCAAAGGCGATAGAAAAACTTTGGCTTCTATTTCTATTAAATAGTTGGCTTAAAATAGCCTTTCAATTTCTGTTTAAGGCTCGAAGTGATTAGCTGTGGATGATACTGCCAAGCCGTGATTAAATGCCTTGGCTATTTTTTCATTTTAAGATCCTTCCAATTCGTTGAGGCTCTTGCCGTTCGTTGAGAATTTGTAACTATGAGCATATCTTTTTTTGATATAAGCCTCTTACTTATCGCTGGTTTTTTTGGTGGTGTCATCAATACGTTAGCCGGTGGCGGTTCAAATTTAACGATGCCTGCATTGATGATCATGGGGTTGCCGGCAGACGTGGCCAATGCAACCAATAGACTGGGGGTTTTTTTACAAGCCTTGACTGGCGTTGCTAAGTTTAACCAGCAGGATAAATTACCCAAAACTGATCTGTGGGCTATATTAGTGCCCAGTTTACTGGGTGGATTAGTGGGCGCACTGATCGCTGTTTGGGCGCCATTGTGGCTGCTTAAGCCTCTGTTGTTAGGGACAATGCTGAGTGTTGCAGGTGCGATGTTAATCTTTCCTGGAATGATACCCGATGATAGCCAGCAATCTATTAAAGTCAGCGAAAGCCGTTGGGGATTTTGGGGATTGTTTATCGCTAGTGTCTATGGAGGCTTCGTACAAGCGGGTGTAGGCTTTGTGCTGTTGACAGTGCTGGCCGGGAGTCTGAGTTATGATTTAGTGAGAGCCAATGCATTAAAATTATTGTGCACTATCGGTTTTACAATGGTTGCTCTACTGGTTTTTATTTATGAGGGGTTAGTGAATTGGTATTACGGTTTTATTCTATCTATCGGTTTTATCGCCGGGGCAGTAGTGGGTGTTAAGTTTGCGATTTCGGTATCGGCAAATAACATGCGTAAAGCGCTGTTTGGCTTAACGCTTTTTGCCTGTGTTGCCGTCTATTTATAGTGGACCGCTACTGATCAATGAAGCAGTTAAGCGCTATAAATGAGTCCTGATTTTATGAGTTCTCAACAAAAACCTCTAACATATTTACAATTGCTGAGTCTAAGGTACAGTTTAGAGCAGCTCCCACAAGGTATTAAAAATAATTAGCTGTGCAGCCGCGACCTCTTTGGCTTCGATGACCACCGCCGTTGGGTAGTCGTTTGATGCCAGTGAGATAATGGCTACTTTGGGAGGGTAGATTGCAATGTACGCTGCATCGACTTTGCCGGCGGTTTTTAGCCACTTTCTTTGCGACAGCTCAGCATCTTCTCCGCCATCACCTATGGCAATGACGCGCACTTCAATGCCTTTTTTAATCCGCAAGTTAGTGTAGTTGGGAAAAGGCCGATACAAATGTGACCTAATGGGTTTTGAAGAAAAAACCGCATAGTCTTTCTCATCTGATCGTTGCACTGTACTAAGAATATCGCGCAATACAAATTCTATGCCCTCATCACCTTCATAAAACTGTACTTGGGTGGTGGAGAAGTCAGGCTTCAAATGTTGTAAATCTGGAATAACCGAAGATTTCAATTGGCTAATGGCGTTGTCCAAATCCGCCTGCTGCTTTTCGGCTAATTGCAAGAGTACTTCGGGATCGCGTGGGGCGAATAGCTTACGTCTGCCACGTGGTAAATAATTGACAACGCCTTTTTGTAATAAACTTTTTAAGCACTCGTGGGTCGTGCCTCGGTTTATTCCTGACTTTTCAGCTACAGCTCTTATGGGGCTTGCCCCTAATGCCAATAACGATTGGTATACAGTGGCTTCTTTTAGGCTCAACCCTAACTTTTCTAACGTTTTAATATGCATATTGTCATTTTTTTCCTGACAAGTGGTATTGTTAAATTCTATTATTGCTATAAATTAGGCCCCATAGGAAGCCTTTTATAAAGAAATTACAATTCAGGTTAAGGATTTAGCAGCACTATGGACACAGATATTATTATATTAGCCGCTGGGCAGGGCTCTAGAATGCGCTCTAAGCTGCCAAAAGTACTGCATAAGATTGGCGGTAAAAGTATGTTGCAGCATGTTATTGATCAGGCAATGCAACTGGTGGACAGCAGTGATTCAATTACGCCTCATGTTGTCGTAGGTCACGCATCTGACCTAGTAAGAGAGAGCGTTGCTGATCAAAGTATCATTTTTGCATTACAGCAAGAGCAACTAGGCACAGGACATGCCGTGTCTATGGCAGTGAAAAATATCAGTGATGGTGGTGTCAGTTTGATCTTGTACGGTGATGTTCCTCTGACCAAAAGTGCAACTATGGCAGAACTGGTCGAGATTGCCAACAATGATAAGTTGGGCTTATTGACTGTCAACTTAATGAACCCTATGGGTTATGGCAGAATCGTCAGAGATGCCGCGGCTAAAGTAACCGCGATAGTAGAGCAAAAAGATGCCAGCCCCAGGCAACTTGAAATTAACGAAATTAACACTGGAATTATGGCGGTGCCCAACAAGTTTTTGCGCAAGTGGATTGCCCAGTTAGATAATAACAATAAGCAGAGAGAGTATTACCTGACCGATATCATTGCGATGGCGGCGGCAGATAATGTCGAAATAGTCACACGTTCACCCAATGCAGTACAAGAAGTTCAAGGGGTAAACGATAAAGTTCAGCTCGCCACTTTAGAACGTTTTTATCAGCAGCAAAAAGCTCAAGAACTAATGTTAGCGGGTGCCACTTTACAAGACCCCAGCCGGATCGATGTAAAAGGCAGGGTGACCCTCAAAGGCGAGGTCAGCATTGATGCCAATGTCATATTTGAAGGTGAGGTAATACTCGGCCAAGGCGTAAATATAGCCGCTAATTGTATTATTAAAGACAGTACCATTGCCGAGCATACCTTGATCAAAGCCAACACAATGATAGAGCAAAGCCGCATTGGAAAGCATTGTGAAGTGGGTCCATTTGCTAGAATACGACCTGAAACAGTCCTCGCTGACTACGCCAAAGTAGGTAATTTTGTAGAAACTAAAAAAACCAGCATAGGCGTAGGTTCTAAAGTGAGTCACCTTACTTATCTAGGCGATGCGATGATAGGTTCGAATGTCAACATAGGCGCTGGCACTATTACCTGCAATTACGATGGGGTAAACAAATTTAAAACGCAGATAGGCAATGGTGCCTTCATTGGCTCTAATTCGTCTTTAGTCGCTCCAGTAAATATTGGTGAAGATGCAACTATAGGGGCCGGTTCTACTATCACCAAACCCGTTGGCGATAGGCAATTGGCCGTCGCACGTGGCAAGCAGATAACATTAAAAGATTGGCAGCGTCCGATCAAAAAATAACGCCTATTGACGTTTAATAACCATTGGATTTAGAGTAAAAAAGGGAATCACTATGTGTGGAATTGTAGGAGCGACAACGCAGCGCTCAGTAGCACAAATATTAATTGAAGGCTTACGTCGCTTAGAGTATCGCGGCTACGATTCTGCTGGCATGGCTCTGTGGGATGGACAGCAGTTGCAAAGGCTGCGCAGAGAGGGCAAAGTGCAGCAACTGGCCGACGCCCAAGAACACACGCCATTAGAAGGCCAAGCCGGTATCGCTCATACTCGTTGGGCGACCCATGGAAAACCCGCCGAACACAATGCCCACCCACATATGTCGAACCAGCGGGTGGCTGTGGTTCACAATGGCATTATAGAAAATTTCGAGACATTACGTGCAGAACTCAAAGCTGACGGCTATACATTTGAGTCAGAAACTGACAGCGAAGTGATTGCACACTTACTTGACAGGTCTCTTCAACAAGGGAACAACTTACTCAGTGCCGTGCAAAAAAGTACCGCGCTACTCAAAGGCGCATTCGCCTTAGGCGTGATGCTCAAAGATTTTCCCAATCAGCTGGTGGCTGCGCGTAAAGGCAGTCCACTAGTGATTGGCATCGGCATAGGTGAAAATTTCATTGCCTCTGATCAGCTGGCACTGCTGCCAGTGACTGATAGATTTATGTTCTTAGAAGAAGGCGACATTGCCTTTGTCGATCGTGACAATATAAACATATGGGATGCAACTGGAGAGGCTGTAGAGCGTGAGGTAAGCCTTTACGAGCACGGGATTAGCGCCACCGATAAAGCTGGCTACAAGCACTACATGCTAAAAGAAATCTACCAACAACCGACGGTGGTCGAAGCGGCGTTTAAGGGGCGTATCGTCAATGGCTTAGTGGATGAATCTAGCTTTGGGCCGCACGCTGTGGATGTTTTTAAACAAGTTAGACAAATACAGATAATAGCTTGCGGCACTAGCTATCACGCAGGTCTAGTCGCCAAGTACTGGATGGAGGCGATAGCGGGAATACCGACTCAAGTCGAAGTCGCCAGCGAATACCGCTATCGCAAAGTGGTGATTAGCCAAGGCACCTTGTGTATCTCTATCTCACAGTCAGGTGAAACCGCCGATACCTTAGCGGCACTGCGCGATATTAAAGGCCAAATCTTGGCCAGCTTGTCTATTTGCAATGTGCCTTCTAGCTCTTTAGTACGCGAATCGGAACTTCATTTGATCACCAATGCAGGCCCTGAAATTGGCGTCGCTTCTACCAAAGCTTTTACCACACAATTGGTCGCCCTGCTTCTGACCACTATTGTTATCGGCCGACAATTTAAACTCACTGAGGAAAAAGAACGAGCCCTGGTTATCGACCTGCAAAAGTTACCGGCTATTATCACCCAAGCTCTGCAAATGAGCGGTGATATTGAAGCGTTGTCTGTGCATTTCGCCGAAAAGCAACACGCACTATTCTTAGGGCGCGGTACTTTGTATCCTATTGCCATGGAAGGAGCGCTGAAGCTCAAAGAGATTTCCTACATTCACGCCGAAGCATACCCGGCAGGCGAGTTAAAACATGGCCCATTGGCACTGGTCGATAAAGAGATGCCGGTCGTTACGGTGGCACCGGACAATGACATGCTCGATAAGCTCAAAGCTAACTTACAAGAGGTCAGAGCCAGAGGCGGCGAACTGTTTGTGTTCTGTGGTAGCGATGCGATAGTGGCTGATGAGGGTTATCATGTACTGCGCATGCCCTCTATGCCAGAGATACTCGAAGCCATAGTCTATACCATCCCCATGCAACTGTTCTCTTATCATGTAGCAGTACTTAAAGGCACTGATGTTGATCAGCCGAGGAATTTGGCGAAGTCAGTGACGGTAGAGTAAGTATTTAGGATTCTTTAATAAGATCTGTAGTCGAGGAATAAAGTATCATACCTAGTATTAAAGTATCATACTGGATGAGAGCTTTTAGTACTGAGGCACTTGTGTAAATGACACAGACTGTGTGAAAACTATAGATCAATTTTTAGTCTAAGCTCTGGCTTTTTATGATCAAACAATCTTAATTTTATCGGCTATTAAACCATCACTTTTAGTATAATTACAGGGTCAGCTAAACCATAGAGAAAACCTGATGGCACATCATATTTCAGGTCAATCAAGAACACAGACCAGCTTGTTTCCCGAAGTGCTTGATCACTTTGTTACGGAAGGTAATTCTGTTCGAGTCGTGGATGTATTTGTCGATGGCTTAGACCATGAAACACTTGGGTTTGAACGTGTTATTGCTAAAAGTAAAGGCCGCCCAGGCTACCATCCAGCCATCCCCTTAAAACTGTATATATGGTTACCTCAACCGCATTTAATTTTCTCGTCGCTTAGAAAAAGAAAGCCACCGAAACATTGAATTGATGTGGTTGCTGGGTCGATTAATGCCAGACTTTAAAACAATAGCAGACTTCAGAAAGAATAATGGCAAAGGGATAAGAAGCGTGTGCCGTCAGTTTGTAGAAATGTGTCGCCAGATGAGTATGTTCAGCGAATCACTCTTTGCCATTGATGGTAGTAAATTCAAGGCCGTGAACAACAAATCAAAGAATTACACAACCAGTAAAGTCCAGTTTCATATTGACCGCGTTGAGAAGAGTATCCAAAAATACCTAATTCAAATGGATAGCCAAGACAAGGGTAAAATGGAGACTTCAAACACTGTCTCAACTACCAAGTTAGCATGGCTTAAACAGCGATTAGTTCAGCCTAAAGCACTTAAGTAGAAGTGAATGCACTTCCAGACAAGCAGATATCACAAACTGACCCTGATGCCCGCTTGATGAAGACACATCACATGCAAAGGCAGGTCTTTTATAACGTGCAAAGTGCTGTAGATACAAAATCCCACTTGATTGTTGCACACGATATCGTGATGACAACCGACAGAGGCCAGCTGACGTTAGTCGCAGAGCAAGTTCAAGACACTTTATGCAATAAAAACATCACCATTATCGCTGATAAAGGTTATTTCAGTCGAGCTGATATCAAGGCAATACTTAGGCATGACGGTAAATATTCCACAAATCGACACATCAGGTGCAGCGAAGAAAGGCATCTTTAATAAATCGTTATTCAAATACGTCAAAGACCAAGATATCTACATATGCCCTGCGGGCGAGGAGTTACAACATAGCCGAGATGTCACAGAGAGAGATCTCGAACTGAAAGTTTATGTTAACCACATCGCTTGCCGCAATTGTGCGATCAGGGATAGATGCACGACACCATTAAAGGAGCCAAGGAAAATCAGGCGCTGGGTTCACGAAGAAGAGATAGACGCCATACAGCAGCGGCTCGATGATGATCCAGACATGCCAGTACTAAGAAAACAAACCGTAGAGCATTCGTTTGGCACGACTAAAATGTGGATGGGCGCGGCGCACTTCTTAATGAAGCGCAAAAAGTATGTGAGTATAGAAATGAACTTGCATGTGCTGGCTTACAATCTAAAAGGCATAATGACCATAATGGGAACAACTGGGTTAATGAAAGCCATCAGACAATAAAGGCGCATTTAGCCTCAATTCACGCTATAAAACAGCTTCAAGCATCATATTCATCATAATTGACTCACTAAGCCTTATAAAACGAGCATTGCGCTTAAAAGTTAATATTCGGTGACTGAGTCATTTGACAGGTTAAGTACCACACAGGACGAAGTTTAGTGATTTTAATTTGAGTTTTTACACAGTCTGGACACAAAGTGGACTCTTAAGAAAGAAACGTCATGGTAGAACGGCCAGTTAACTTAGCCGCCCCCATACAGATCCGAACGTGCGGAATTACCGCATCCGGCTCTTCAATTATTTCTTCGCTCGCGTAATACACAAGCCCCCTCAATACCAGTTCACTATGATATATCGTTTTGATACTCGCAGCGGCTGAATCCGATAATAACGTAACATATCTTTAAATCCTTGCCATTTAAAGCGATGCCTTTGACTGCGACGGTTGAGCCATTTGTACAGTGTATGCAGTACAAAGTCATGAATATGACTCAAGCTTCGGCTATTATCCGGCAATCCAAAGTAGTTTCTAAATCCCACCAACTTACGCCGTAACTGTGGCATCAAGTGATTCAATCGCTTTAGCGGTTGAGTTTGATCCACTGATACAGCTCCCTTAGCGTCGTTTTATGCTTCTTTGTTTAAACGCGGCTCATCCTTACGATCAATACCCCAGCAAAACTCAAAGCTTTGAACTCTGCTTGGAAGAAATCGACTAAAACGCTTTATGTGAGTTTTCTCTGGCGCTACCTCGAGGTTAAATTTCTTCAACCTCTGCGGTAACTCCCGATAAAACTCCTGCGCTTCAGTGCGATACTGAAAGGCCACGACAAAGTCATCGGCATAGCGAATAAGTATTGCTCTACCCTTCAAGCGTGGTTTACCCGCTTTTCAAACCATAGATCCAACGCGTAGTGCAGGTAAATATTGGCCAACACTGGGCTAATCATACCACCCTCTGGTGTCCCACTGACCGGCTTTTCAAACCTGCCAACCGGTGTTTTAATTCTAGCCTTTAGCCACTGATGGTCTATGTTATTGAAGAAACCTTTAATATCTACTTCTACAATATAACCGTATCCTTTAAATTGAAGATTAAGGTGCAAACTTTGCATCGCTTGATGCGCACTCTTATTGGGTCGATAACCATAACTGTTAAATAGAAAATCTTGTTCCCAGATACTTTGCAGTATCTGGCTGACTGACTCCCTGCTTCACTAGTTTGTCATCCAGTGTGGGCAAGCTCAGTGGACGCTGCTTAGCGTCGGCCTTGGGGATAAAAACACGTTTTATGTCACTTACTCGGTAACTGTGGTATTGGTTTGCTTAATTTATGTGATGCTGATAATTATCAACATGATATGTTCTCACAATCCGAAGATAACCCCGAACTCATGCGAATCATGGATGGAATTAATCAAAAGTACGGACGGGGTACTGTGCATTTAGCAGGCCAAGAAATAGAACACAAATTTGCTATGAGTCGAGATTTTTATCACCTCAGTACACCACGCGCTGGAGTGACTTACCGCGTTTGTATTGCATTTAATTGGTTATATCTAAAAGTGAATAGCATAGATAAAGGAGTCAATCCGATAAGGCTTAAAAGCACACGCTTTAACATGAAAGCGGGTGCTTTTGTGATTCTAGCAACTTTACTCGCTTTGATTGCAATTTATTTATCCACAGTGATACAGCTATTTTAGAGCAACGTTTAACACAGCGCTGGCTTGATCAAGGATTTTATTTAGCTAGCGCTCAACGCAAAATCAGGGAAAACGATTTAATTAATGCTGAAATAGTCGAACTGCCCTCTCGCAGCGCTGATATTGTTTTTATGCTGTGATTTATGACACTTTTATACAACATTTAATGTACCAGCACCGGCAGGGAGCAAGTGCAAATTTTGTGCATTATGAAATACTTTATTATTTAAAACTTCAATAAACTTTTTATCGCTCAATGGCTTGCTGTAATAATAGCCTTGCATGATAAAGCAGTTGTTTTCTAATAGAAAGCTAGATTGTTCCTTGGTTTCAACGCCTTCTGCAACCACATTTAAATTTAAACTGTTTGCCAATGAAATAATACCTTTGATGAGTTCATCATCATTGCTATCAGTATTTATATCTTTAATAAACGATTGGTCAATTTTTAAGGTTGTAATCGGGAATTTTTTTAAATAGCTTAAAGACGAATAACCCGTACCGAAATCGTCAATAGCCAATGACACTCCCATACCCCGGATAGTATTGAGCTGATTCATCACTTTTTCATCATCCGCCATAAGTAAGCTTTCGGTTATTTCTATCACTAAACGCTGGGCAGTTAAACCACTCTCTTGAAGCACATCTTCAATTAACAAGGCAACATCGGTACTTTGAAACTGTCGAGAAGAGATATTAACCGCTATATTTAATAGCCCATTTAAGTTGGGTTGCCAAGTCACTGCTGTTAAGCAAGCCTGGCGTAACACCCACTCGCCAATATCTAAAATCAACCCTACTTCCTCTGCTAGAGGAATAAATTCAGCAGGAGATACTGTCCCTAATTTAGAATGGTTCCAACGAATCAGCGCTTCAGCACCCATAATAGATTGGTCTTTTGCGTTAACAATTGGTTGAAAGTTTAAATAAAACTCATTATCTTCGACTGCTCTGTAAAGTGCTTTCTCTAACTCTCTGCGTTGGTTCGCTTCAACATCCATTTCCTTGGTAAAATACTGACTGTTATTTTTACCTAACTTCTTTGCCTTATACATAGCGTCATCAGCTTTGCGTAATAATGTCTCACAATTGTTACCATCTTCTGGGTAAATTGCTACGCCAATACTGGCGGAAATAAAGGCATCGTTACCTGAAAGGCGAAAAGGGCTAGCCAACATTTTTAAAATACGTTGAACAATTAAATCAATGCTTTTAAGTTCATTGACATCTGCAAGGATAATAGCAAACTCATCACCGCCAAAGCGCGCTGCTGTATCGTTTTCACGTAATACATGCAATAATCTTCTCGATGCTTCTTGTAGTAATTCATCGCCAATAGAATGCCCTAAAGTATCGTTGATATACTTAAATCTATCTAAATCTAAAAATAGCAAAGCCACTACCGTATCATTATGCTGAGCTCTTTTACTTGCCTCAGAAAATCGCTCAAAAAATAAGTTACGATTAGCTAGTTTAGTTAGGCTGTCGAAGTTTGCTTGATAGTGAATTTTTTGACGTGCTCGTTCATCTGATAATTGACTACTTATTAGTTCTAATTCAGTTGCTTTATGTTTTTCTATCGCACTTTTAAGTTCGCTATTACTATCCCTCATCTCTTTAGTACTTTTGTAAACTCGCTCTTCTAAGGTCCAGCGCAAATTTAGTAACTTCTTATTTTTGCGGATGAGGAAAAACACCATCAGAAACCCTAAAATGAAAGTCGCTATAATATAAAAAACTGAATGGCGGTAAGTTTCATAAAATTTCATTTGATGAATAATTGCCATTTCACGATCAACAAAACTTGTAGATGATTGATAACGATGTGCTTCGCTCATTAACCGTTGAAAAATATCATGTACTTGATTAATATTCTCATGAGAAACCGTTTTCCCAGTGAACAGTAAGTTATCTATCCGCCTAATATCAGTCTTAAGTACTTTAACCTTAATACCATCAGCTACAATGCTACTGCCCACTTTTCCTGCTTCCATTTGATCAACACGGCCCCATAAAATATCAAACCATTTGGTGAAGCTTTGAACACTTTTAGTTATTTTAACAGGTGAATAGGCCGCTAAAAATGCAATATTAGTGCGTGAGAGCTCATATTGATACTGACGCATATAATAAACTAGCCCAGACTTGTCAGCACTCACTTCCAAATTAGAAATTCGATTAAATAACATCACTGAGGTAATGATACCCAATGCCATTATCAGCAACAAACTAAATGAGAGTAGGTACGGCGTTTTAGATATTTTCTTATTCACTAATATCTAGCGCCTCTAGCTGCCAGATTGAACGTGCATAATATTTAGGTTTTTCTAAAACTTTGTGATCTGACCATGGATAAATAATCCAAATAGGTCCTTTTGTACGCATAGTGAGTGCTTCACCATCTTGTTCCAACGCCAAAATTACATTATAAGTTTCAATATCTACAAAAGGAATTTCAATAAGATATTCATTGCTAGCGATCGCTTTTATGCTACGTCCAGTACCTTCGGCGAGTGCTATAACATCACGTAATAATGGACCTTTAAATTCTATAAGACCGTCTGTCCAATAAGTTGTTGTATTAATGGTTTTTTGAGGTAATGCTTTTAGCTGTGTGATACTTAATTGTAAAGTACCTTGTTGATTAGTATGTTTAATATTACCGGTTACTGTTAAAATAACTTTATTTGCTGAAGGTAGCTCAATGCTGGTTTGCGAATGCGCTAAGCTATAAGTAAAAAGGAAAAATAATGTGCTAAATATTCGTTGCAACATATGCATCCAAGCGGCTTATAGCCACGCTTAAGTTATGTTTCTGGCTTCCCTGCTGAAACTGTTGATCTAAAATTAAAGCAATAATATCGTCATTTCTCGACCGGTATACATCTAAATAACAGAACAGAAAACAATCCAACTAACCATCTGAAGAGGCTAACAAATCGTAAAACACCCGTCTGCTTGGATGATACAATATTATCAAGTTCATGCAAATGCAAGCATGTTTACACTTCGCCACTTCTTGAAAAAATTCAGAGCAACCTATTCGGTTGTGTAGCAAAATTTCAAAGTACGCTAAAAGTATTAAGCTCTAGCAGTCTGTCGGACTGACGATCAATTGACATAATTTAAGGATAAAATAAGTCATACGGCTATCAGAATACACATCAGCGGCCGGTTGCCGCGCTATAATTTCCGCCAACGCATTGCCTGCCATTCTTATTATTCTGCCATTCTCAGTACATTCATACGTTTCACATTCCATGACAGCGTGGCGAGCGGCCATTCACCTGACACTGAATTCAATCCTCGCATCGAGGGCTGCCTGAAACCCATCACATGTTTGATAATGCCGCAAACAGGTTCCAACGTCTGTTTTCTTAATCCATACAAAGCCCGGCCCGCCTGCGTTGTCAGCCGATGCTCCATGAGAGGCAGTGGGTCGTCCATTTCGGGCGCCGGGGTACCTGGTGCGAACCGCTCAAAAACGAACTGATGGTGGTGATCACGCGCTACCGCAAGTAAAGGTTGGATATCAGCCTCTGTGCATAGCCCAACATTGTTAGCGCTGAAATAGCCCGTATCCGCTAACAGATCCGTCACTTTGCCCAACTTATCCGGCAAGGCCGAAAGGTTTTTCAGAGCCGGTTCAATTTGCTGTTTGTCATTCGTTGCCTGAGTCACATGCTTACTCATTACCAGCATCCTATCCGTATCGACACTGGCCTGTGTGTTAAAGCACTGCTCGAATCCGCCTCCGGAGACTGGCTTGATGCGCGATTCATCATCGGTCAAATTAACCTGGTCTTTACCCTTCGGGTCGGATTGCGGTGGCTTTGGTTCCCGTCCCTTAGGCTTTTTTCCCAGCATTGCGTTGAGCCTGCCGTTTTGCTTCTTTACGCTGGTAGACCGCTTGCTCTTGATGAAAGCGTTCCTTTGCCCGCTCTTCCTTTTTTAGTTTTGCTACATCCAGCGCTTTTAGTCGAACTTCACGGCGAGCAATCTCCGCAGGCAGATCTATGCCATCGACCACCGGCGTTTGGTCTGCCAGCTCGGCCTGCGCTGTCAGAGCTTTTACTTCTGCTTTTAGTTGATGTTCAATCTTTTTTGATGGGAGTAGGAAAGTGCTCTGTGCTCGCTGGCGTTGGCTTTTATCTTGCTGCCATCCAAAGCGATCCGGGCCAGTTTCACGAGATTCATCTTGCATGCCAACAACAAAACCTGAATAAACAGATCTTCAAGCTGGGGTAAAAAGCGCCGCCGAAAAGTCGCTATGGTGTCGTCATCGGGAGGGGTGTTAGCTGCAATATAGCGAAAAGTAATGGAATCATAAGTAGCGCGTTCAATCTATCTACTAGAAAATACGCCGGTAGCGTAGCAGACCGAGGAGTACCGCTGGGTGGTGCGCTTTTGAGCGTCGCCCTTTATAGGGGCGGGTCAGCTCAGACAGGTCGAGTCGATCAATAACCTCTACGATGAAACTTGCCAGATGGTCCTCAGTTAGCCAGTCTGATACAGAGGGTGGCAACAGGTAGTCAATATCGCGAAACGGTTTATTATTGTTATCCGGTCCTTGTAAGAGTTGTGTGAGTATCTCATAAAGGCCTGGTTCGATTAAGCGATTAAGCGATTAAGTCAGACAGACTGCTAGTTAGCGAACATCTTTGTACTGATCAAGCAGGACTTGTGACCCTGTTTC
This sequence comes from Gammaproteobacteria bacterium, assembly GCA_034111875.1. Classification (GTDB taxonomy): domain Bacteria; phylum Pseudomonadota; class Gammaproteobacteria; order Pseudomonadales; family Balneatricaceae; genus Rs1. The sequence goes on along the minus strand of JAWUWK010000013.1, from coordinate 1,966 downwards.
AACCGCCTTTGCAATTAGCTCCTTTGCGCCAGATCTCAGTAATTCTGATAACGGATCTGAAGCAGTATTTTCTAGGCTAGCTTCTGGTGATGCTGTAAAATAACTCGCGGTGTATCTCTATACTGTTGATTGTGATCTTGCAGGATCAATCAACAGGATGCGCCATTTTTATAACTCCTCCCAGACACCAGATATCACTATAACTCTTATTCTGTTTCTCTGTAGTACTTTATAGCCAAGATTGACAATCACTGCTGGAAATTATGTAAGATGTCAGTTTCTGATGATTTAATCAGTTCAATGCTGATTCATTAGCACCCTTAATCAATTCAGAGAAAGTATTATACAATTCACGGATTTTATTTTTGTTTTGTTTATCTAAATATTTACTGATGTCTAAAAACACCCGCTCATAGGCTTTAGACTTATGCTGTGTCTTTAAAATGACATTAATATTGTCTATAACAGTAAGCCCCCACGGTGTTTTTGCACAAGTAACATAGGATGTAATGTAAGGAACTTGCTCGTCTATGTCGAAAGTCCTAATAGCTTGTGAATTATCGGTTAAAAAACTTATTGATTGTGGGTATTCAATAAAATAATCGATGCGATTTTTTTGTAGCATGCTCATAAGCGATTTATTACTTACTGGTGCTATTGATACATTCTCCTGCGCACTGTTTGCTTTTATAATGGGGTCCAAAATACTATAAGAGCGCTTAGCTTCAGCTATTGTGTGCAGTTCTTTATTTTTCATTAACTCCACCAGTGAAACATTACTTTTTTTCCCCAATAGGCTATCTGCTCTTGTTTTTAGCATAACTACTTGTTGAGGAATGCCCAAATAAATCGGGTAAGAATAGTAGAGAATCTTTTCTCGATCGGGTTTTTTAACCAAATCAACCATGCAAATATTCTGTCCTTGTTTAGCCTCTTTCATAAATCGTGAAAAGTTCATTAACGCAATATTGTGTTGATAACTTTTTAGTTTATCAATAAAAAAAAACTGGAATCCTTGAGACAATCCCAAATCTTTCTCTGGCCCACTGTTAATAAAGAAAGGAGGCCAGTCGGGGGAAGCCCAATTTAATTCATCATTAGCATGAACATAAAATGAGCATGCTAACAAAGGTAAAGCATAGATGAAGTTTGTACTTATAATGCGTGATATATAGTTGCTAATAGGTACTTTGTTAGAGGCAGCTAAAGGTTGTTGTAAGTTGCTTTCTTTGTGTTGTTGATTTGGATTAATCACAGTATTAGTGGTAAAAAATCTAATTGACATGGGAATAGCCTTTTAAAATTAAGATGTTAATAATATTTTTGTCAGACTTAAAATAGCAGAAATTGTATTATTTTCGGATGTCGCTTACTTGGGGCTGGATTTAAGTTGACTATTTAAAAGATAGACCGTTATACGGTTATAATCAAATGAAGGGGAGTTAAAGTTAATTGGTTCTAACTAGTGTCTGCCAGGAAAACAAAAAACCTATATAATACAGATAGTAATCCCACGAATACAGACCGAAGATTTCGAGTAAACCATGCGAAAAGCTTTTAATGCGCAAATTAAGGCTCCGTTGCAAACACTTTAAAAGTGGCGCTGGATTCAAGCAATAAGTGCAACACGTTGACCAGTAAAGGCTTCAAATGGTGTTAGCCCGTTTAAAATTTTCCTTGGCGTGAAATTCAGTCGCAAAATCGCATCTTCAATTTCGGCATCGGTTAAACTCGCTATATTGAACTTCTTAGGCCAAAGTCGCCTCAGTCTACCGTTGGTATTTTCGTTTGTACCACGCTGCCAGCTGGCATAAGTTTTAGCGAAAAATATGTTGATCCCCGTTTTTTCAGTGACCCTTTCATGATCGGCAAATTCACCACCATTGTCCAAAGTCAGTGTCAACTTAGCACTCACTGATTTGAGCATATTAATAATCGCGCTGCATACTTCATTCTTCGTTTTTGA
>JAWUWK010000012.1:0-18273 GCA_034111875.1 Gammaproteobacteria bacterium | reverse complement strand
CACTTCGAAGAGACTGTTTTCATTAGGGTTATCTGTCGTGTCTAAAAACCTAAACCAGCCTAAGTAGTGTTCAAGGTACTTTGTGGCCACTCCATGAAAACGCTTGATCCAACTTTTCAATCTTTGGTGATAAGCATTTACGTTTTGAATAGAGGGTGTAAATCATTCTGTGTAACTGCTCTTTTAGTTATTTAAACATGAGGTGTAAGTTCTTCCTCAAACTCGATCATAAATCTATTTAGCGCAGGCTTCCAGTCCCTAATTGGCATACGCCATTTTTTTGCGGCGGAGTCTACTGTTAAATAAACAACTTTTAAAGCAGCCTTATCACTTGGAAATACTTTGCGTGTCTTTACAGATTTAAGGATCACACTATTGAGCGACTCGATAGCATTGGTCGTATAAATGACCTAATGTATATCTCTTGGATATGAAAATATAGTGATCAAATTATGCCAATTTGAAAACCATGATTTACTGATCTGAGGATACTTTTTATGCCATTTCTCTGCGAACCGCTCCAGTTCTAATTTGGCCTCATCCACGGTCGCTGACTGATAAATCAGCTTCAGATCCCTGGTCACTTCTTCGTAGTCTTTCCAAGGAATAAATTTTAACGAATAACCCACCAAGTCGACGATACAGAGCTGTATCTTAGCTTTAGGATAAGTAGCGCTGATAGCTTCAGGACAGCTTTTAGGCCATCTACACAAGTGATAAGCAAATTTTTTACGCCACGGTTTTGCAGTTAGGTTAACACAGAAAGCCAGAATTTCGCCCCTTCATTCTCAGAAATCCACGTGCCTAGAAGTTCTTTTTGGCCGTCTACCTTGATGCCTAAAACAAGGTAAATAGATTTATTTATAACCTGCTTATCTTGGTGTATCTTTAGCACAATACAATCCATATAAACGATAGGATATACAGGGTCGAGGGGCCTATTTTGCCACTCTATGACTTTCTCAATAACGGGGTTGGTAACCTTGGAAACTAAGCCCGCGGAAATATCAGCGCAATACATATCCTGAAATGCGTCGACGATGTCTCTTGTGCTCATTCCTTTAGAATAAAGGCAGAGTATTTGATCATCCATACCAGTGATGCGAGTCTAACCTTTCTTAACCATCAGCGGCTCAAAAGTACCATTGCGATCTCGGGGAGTCTCTAATTCAATTTCGCCATCATTGCCTTTGAGAATTTTTGAGGTCTTTCCATTGCGACTATTGCCGCTGTGATGACCTTCAGGGGCGTTTTTAACGTAACCAAGGTGATGATTCATCTATACTTTTAAGACTGCTTCTACGGTCAATTTGGGTAGGAAGGCGCTTAACTGGCTAAAGTCTTCTGGTGTTTTAAGATCTTTGGCTAATTCTTCAGCAATAGCTTGGAGTTTTTTGTGATCCATGTGATTGCTCATAATTATACCTTTTGGATAGGTTATAGATTATGAGTAGTTACACCATTATTTTTACATCCTCTTGACTAACGGGGAGCGTCCATATGTGTCCTAATATGCTCTGCTGTCGCGCAGGCAGCTGAGCGTAATCTTTTAGCACTGCTGCTAAATTCCTTGCCACAAGGTGCCTATAAAACAGGTTTTACTTACCCCAGATATATGATCGTACCGGCAGCTTAGAGTATTTTCCTATTCGACTTAACCAGAACAATTTGTATTAGTGCCCACTGTTAATAATCATCAGCCAATCTTTATGAATATCTAACCTAATCCCTCACAATGCAACATTCTTATGCATTATTGAGTCTCAAAGTATCATTCTTGTGAATTTTGTTGTATTTTTAAGTTGAAAAAATAATACTATAGATAAGTAAGTACTCTTTTTTGTTGGTTGTGATGGCCATCCTCAGTGCTAGTTTTTGACTGTTAGTTTAGAAGTTTTTGTTAAATCAATGTCTTTAAAGAGTGTGATCTTTCAGTAAATTCATCGATATTCTGCCAATCTAAGAATGTCGAATCTCATCGTAAGTGGTAAATATATGTCTCTTGAAAAAACATACGATTATATTGTGATAGGTGCGGGTTCTGCAGGTTGTGTGATGGCGAATCGTCTATCTGAAGATTCCCAGCGCAGTGTACTGATACTTGAGGCGGGAGCTAAAGACTTTAATCCTTGGATCCATATACCTATAGGCTATTTTAAAATAATGCATAACCCCAAAACCGATTGGTGTTATGTTACCGAAAAAGATCCGGGTATCAATAATCGTCAAATACAATGGCCCAGAGGTAAAGTGTTAGGCGGCTCCAGCTCACTTAATGGTTTGTTATATGTGCGTGGACAACATGAAGATTATGATGATTGGGCCGCTTTAGGTAATAGTGGTTGGTCATACGCTGATGTTTTACCGTATTTTAAAAAATCTGAAAATCAAGAAAGAGGGGAGAATCAGTATCATGGAGTCGGTGGGCCGTTAGAAGTTTCAAATATCAAAATTCGTCGCGAGTTGTGTGATAAATTCATTGATGCGGCTCAACAAATCGGTATTCCTCGCAATGATGATAGCAATGGTGAAACCCAGGAGGGTGTCGGATATTTTCAACTGACGCTGAATAAAAATGGTACCCGCTGTAGTACTGCTGTTGGTTTTTTACGCCCTGCAATGAAACGTCAAAACCTTACAGTAAGAACTAATGCTCTAGTACAGCGCATAGAATTTAAAGCGCAACGTGCGGTGGCCATTATTGTTAAAATAAAAGGGGTTGAGCAACGTATCGCCTGTAATTGCGAAATTATCTTAAGTGCGGGGGCTATTAATTCTCCGCAGACGTTAATGCTCTCAGGTATCGGCGATACCGAAGAGTTAGCAAAATTTAATATCCCCATGGTTAAGCATTTGCCCGGCGTCGGTAAAAATTTACAAGATCATTTACAGATAAGAACCATCTACAAAGTCAATAAGCCTATTACCTTAAATGATGAAGTTAGAAATCCGTTACGCAAGGTCGGTATGGGTTTAGAGTATGCCATGTTTCGTACCGGTCCTTTAACAATGGCTGCTAGCCAAGTGTGTATTTTCACCAAAACAGATGCCCGAATGACTCGGCCCGATATTCAATATCACTTACAGCCTTTAAGCGCCGATAAGCCTGCTGACGGGACCCATAAATTTTCTGCCTTTACGGCATCAGTTTGCCAATTAAGACCAACCAGTAAGGGCCATATATGTCTTAAAAGCATTGATCCTGCCCAACATCCTGCTATTCATCCAAATTATTTAGCCACCTATGAGGATCAACAAACCGCTATCGCGTCGATTAAAATAACCCGCAATATCATGCAGGCTCCTGCATTGAAACCGCTAATAGCCCAAGAACATGAACCCGGTATTGAGCATCAAACAGATGCTGAGTTACTCGAATATGCGCGTAATAGAGCGACGACTATTTATCATCCTACCGGTACTTGCAAGATGGGCAACGATGATATGGCGGTGGTCGATGAACGCTTGCGGGTTATAGGTATAGAAGGTTTAAGAGTCGTTGATGCATCGATTATGCCGATTATTGTTTCAGGCAATACCAATGCACCTACCATTATGATCGCAGAGAAAGCCGCCGATATGATTAAGCAAGATGCCAAGCGCTCTGGCAGTGATAGCCCTGAGCGTTCAAGCTAATCGTTATCAATGGCTAAAGATAAGTCAGATAGACTGTTAGAGTCCTTCCATTAAAATGGCAAGTTCTTTGGAGGCTTTGCGCATCAAGGGGACGTTTAAGATTGCTTGTTCTAAAGAGACACGGGCGGTGGGTGCGTGCATCGCTAGAACAGCAAACATGCGTTTTTGACTGTCTCTAATGGGCACGGAGACGGCAATCATGCCCTGAAAGAACTCTTCATTATCGATGCCTATTTGTTGTTTACGAATACTTGCTAACTCAGGTTTAAGGGATTCTGGCGTGGTGATGGTATTTTCGGTGTACTGCGTTAGAGGCAAGCGTTGCAGTAATCGCGACCTCTGTATACTGCTTAACTCGCTGAGGAAAAGTTTACCGCTCGCCGTACAGTGAAGGGGGACTTTGTCATTCACTTGTAACTGAGCGCGAAGAGGCCAATGGGTTTCTACACGATCAAAGTAGGTACTCTGATCCCCATCTAACACGGCAATATTACAAGTCTCGCCTAATTGTCCGGATAGGGTTTCTAAAACACGATGTCGTTGTGCTCGCTGGAAATCATTCTTACTCAAAACACTTAACGCAATACTGCTAAATTTATGACCACAAACAAAACCACGATTATCTAATCTATTTTGTAAAAAACCTTCCTCCACTAATTGACTACATAATCTATGGATAGTTGGCTTAGGCAGTTTTAAAGAGCGATTTATTTCAGTCGCTGTTATAGCTTCTGCTGCATTGGCGACTATTTCCAGTATTTGAAGCACTCGATGGATGGAAGAGTTAGACGTTTTGGTTATTTCGTTGGGCATATCTGCAACAGCATCTGTTAGTTAGAAAGTCATTCTACGATATTAAAAGTCTCATTTATAGTCAAATTGTAAGTCTTTGGTCTCTGTGAGTTTTTTGCATGTGGCTCAAAATAACGAATTAATAAATTAATAAAGCAACCTTACTAAAAAAATATCCATTAGCTGATTTAAATATTAGACAGTGTAATCCATAAGGGTTTAACCAGTCAAAATCTACTTTGTAGCGACTTTATAATAGAAAATAGCCCACCTAAACAGGTGTTAGGGTGCTGATTTTATGTTACTTAAGTGACACTTTTGTGCTTAATGAGACTATAGTTATCGATTTAGGTTGATTATAAGCTTTTAGTGTGTTCTATTTGTACGTGAATTGACTCCCAATTTGGGTCCGATAAAAAAAATTAAGGATATAATGATGGAGAAGAAAATTATTACTTCAAGTTCAGAAGATGTGGGCGTGTCTCGGCGTGACTTTTTTCGAGTAGCCTCTGTTTTCGGCATGAGTTCAACTATCATGGCAGCCACTGCACTTGGTTCTTTTACTTTGCCCCAGCTCGCGCAAGCCTCTGAAGCAACGTCTAAAAGACGCTTTAAAAAACCGGCCAAGCACACACTAACTTTTGGAGCTTCTGGTTTCAACGAGCAGAATCTATTAATTGAACGCGCGGGTAGTATTGATTTTTTGAGAGATCTCGAAGATCGTACCGATGGTGAGATTAGAGTTGAGTTTATCGGTGATAATCAGATATGCGGCCAGCTCAATTGTGTTAAGAAAACCCAGCAAGGTATTATCCAGATGTTTACTGCGTCTACGCAGAATTCAGCTGGTGGTGCTCCCTATCTCAATGTACTAGATTATGCGTACATGTTTCCGACGCGTGCATCGCAATATCATTTCTTGTATCACCCAGACAGTCAGAAGCTGTTGCGTGATCCTCTGCGTAAACGTCATGGTCTAGAGTTTTTGTTTTCACATTGTGAATTGCGTGGCCTGCAAATGGGTTTAGGCTGGAAAGATAAGCCGCTAATTACCAGTATTGATGAACTAAAAGGCACAAAAAACCGTGTTACTGGTACGCAACTCGGGCGTATTGCGATGCAGTTGCTAGAATTAAACCCTGTTCCTATTGCCTGGTCAGAAACTTTAGATGGTTTAAAGCAAGGTTTGATTGATGGGGCAGAGACTTGGGCAGGTGCAGTAGCTTACGCCAATATGTCTCCTGTGGTCTCTCAATCCGTTGATTTGCGTTTTTTCTGCGGTACTGAAGCCACTATGATGGATGCTAAGCAGTTCGATAGTTTCAGTGGTGAATTACAAGACGCTGTATTAGAATCGGCTTATTTCACTCAAGTTAAGATTCAAGCGGCTCAAGAAGCCGCATTAGTTAATACAGTTGGCGCAACAACGCCGTCATTGCCTGGTACTTTATTTGCAAAACACGGTGTCAGAGTGGCTGCATTATCCGATGCGGAACGTGCTAAAGCTGAGAAGATTTGTGCCCCTGAATTTAATCCAGAACCTTGGACTAAATGGCGTGATCGTTTAGATACATGGTCAGGTGGATTAGATACCTATGGATCGATACATAAAATAGCACGTGAAATTCCGCGTGATACCTTAGCTGAAAATGTTGAAACTAGACGCTGGTGGCAAAGTGTTTAAATTATTACCTTTACTTTGTCAGTGGCCTGAAAAGCATTGTGTAATTGGTTGTTGACAGATAGATCAGAGGTTTAAGGGGAAGTTTACTTCCTCTTTATTTTTAGAAATTAACATCTTGTCTTTTGTTATCGACTGCAACAAGGCTATTACTTTTGAGGGCGTAAGATGACACTCGGTGGTTCACTTCGCTATGCAGAGCGCAATATAGAAAAATTTATCATTCTGATATCTTACGGATCAATGGCTGGCATCATTTTTGTCGAAGTTATTCGACGTTTCTTTTTTAATCAACAGGCTCCTTGGAGCACGACGATTCCCATATATTTATTTTTGTGGCTAACTTGGATGGGTGCGTCTTATAACACCATGCGCCGTTCACACTTACGTTTTTCAGAATTTAGAGAGCGCTTTTCTTATAAGACCAAATTTTATTGTTTGTTAATTGATGCCTTTTGCTGGTTTGCTCTGGGTATCATCGTCATTTATTACGCAGTGCAACAAGTGTACATTTCCTATGATAATTTCGCGATTGTGCAGGGCACTGATGATGTCATGCAGTGGTGGTTTTATATGGCAACTCCAGTAGCATGGGGGCTTTTGCAGGTCAGGGTATTACAAAACTTAAAGAAAGATGTGTCAGATTATCGCGCTGGACGTGACTTGCTGACTCAAGCACCAATGTTTGATTAAGGAGATTGAAATGGATGGTTTTTTGATTAGTTTAATTAGCCTTGGTGTCACCGTTTTATTCTTGATTGGCGTGCCTATTTTTTTAGTCATATCACTCTGGGTAGTCGGTGTTAGCGTGGTTATTGATTTTACGTTAGCGAATGTGGGTGTGACATTACATGAAGGGTTAAGCTTTTATGGGCTATTGGCATTACCCTTATTTATTTTAACCGGTGATTTGATCAATGCCGCCGGTATAGCCAAACGATTATCAGATTTTGCCTATAGTTGTTTAAGCTGGTTGCGCGGTGGTTTGGGGATGGCGTCACTGGGAGCTTGTGGTATGTTTGCCGCTATATCAGGCTCAAATTCAGCAACAACCGCCACCATTGGTGGCATTATGCACCCTGAAATGGTTAAAGGTAACTACGATCCTAAGTTTGCTGCGGCGACTATAGCGGCTGGAGGAACGGTAGGTATTATCATTCCACCTAGCATCATCTTTATTGTCTATGGCTTTATGATGAACTTACCTATAGGTGATTTATTTATGGCGGGGCTAATCCCCGGTATTTTAATGATTATTGCCATGCAGTTAGTTTGCTACTATATTTGTCGCAAGAATAAATGGGGTATTTTAAAACCGTTTAATGTTAAAAAAGCGGCGAAAGCGGGCATGCGGGCTTGGCTGGGGTTTTTAGCTATCGGTATTGTCTTGTGGGGAATTTACTCAGGGGCCTTTTCACCGACTGAAGCCGCGGGTATTACGACAGGTTTTTGTTTATTAGCGGGGGTTTTTGTCACCAGAGAAATCAAAATATCGGCGATACCTGCGATAATGATGCGATCGGGTCAAATAACGGGAATGTTAGCGCCGCTGATTGCCATTTCTATTGTCATGCAACAAGTGTTGTCACTCTTAGGCGCCAAAGAGTTTATTACCGACATGATAAACTTACTTGGAGGCTATTATCCGATTTTATTCGCCTGTTTACTGTTGGTGTTACTCGCTGGCACGGTATTAGAAAGCTTACCCAACACTATCATTCTCGCACCAATTTTGGCACCCATAGCCCTCAGCATCGGGGTCGATCCGATCCATTTTGCTGTGCTGTTTTTAATTGGTGATGCCATCGGCTTTATTACTCCTCCTTACGGCCTCAATTTATACGTTGCCAGTAGTATTACCGGCATACCCTATCTGCAGCTAATGCGTTCAACCTTGCCTTACTTGTATGCCTTACTCGCCACTTGGGTGTTAGTCGCATACTTCCCCATACTCAGTTTATGGCTGCTCTCTTTTTAGTTTTTAAAGCAACTAGAATTGTTAAACAAGCCTTTCATTTAATAAATGAAAGGCTTGTTCCTCACCATTACAGCCTGTGTTAATTGATATAAAGCGTTACTCATAAAGGTATCGCCGTGTTTATCTGTCAAATCTCATAGTTTGATTTGAGTGCTTTCAACTTTGCCTTTGGGCTCCCCCTGAACAATCATAGATTAGCCCTAAGCGCTGTTATCTCTAATGAAATATCTCTGCAAATGTTTGTTTCAATATGTTGATTTTTTTATTGCCTGTGTTCATGTTTGCCTAGTTTTTCCTAGCAAGCATCGCATTCTATTAGTTTTAAAATATCTAAACTTAATAATAAATTATCAACCATATAATGACCAATACATAATAGAAAAATACGGATATATGAATAAAAGATGACCAATAAATGAATATAAAATTGATTAATTGTTAATAGGGTATTAACAATTCTCGAGTTTTTGTTATCATAGTCTGTCTTAATTCAAAGCTAATTGAGATATTTTGCAATAAAAACAATTTCATTTAAAGGAAACCTAAATATGAAGGCCAAATCATACGGATTTGCATTAGCGGCACTCAGTGTTGTTATACTCAGCGGCTGTTCGAATAACGTGAGACATGATAATACGCTCAGCGCTCTCGATTCAGACAATGATCGCATTGCTCAGCTTGAAGCTGAGTTGGATAGATTGAGAAATTCAGGAGCACAAGGTCTAACTCCGCCTAATCCTAAAGCGGGTGAATGTTATGCCAGAGTATTAACCCCCGCCAAATTTGAAATTAGAAATGAAACCATTCAAACAGTAGCACCTTCACAGCGTATTGAAACAACTAGAGCTAAATACGCCAATGCCAATCAAAGAGTCATAGCAACCGAAGCAAGTACCCGTTTACAAATAATACCGGCTACTTTCAAAACAGTTACTGAAACTATCGTTGTGCAAGAAGCCTCAACACAACTGGTCAAGACAGCGGCTACTTTCAGAACAGAGTCCGAAAAAATTCTTGTTTCCGCCGCCAGAACAGAATGGAAAAAAGGCAGAGGCCCAATTCAAAAGATTGATACTTTAACGGGCGAAATTATGTGCTTAGTTGATGTACCTGCCGTTTATAGAACAATTACTAAACGTGTAATTGATCAACCAGCAAGCGTAGCCACAATTGAAGTCCCTGCTAAAACTAAAACAATTACTCGTCGAGTCGTAGATCAACCTGCGACAACGCGCTCTGTGACTGTTCCAGCGACATACAAAAATGTACATGTCCATAAGCTGGTAGAACCCGCTTCTCAGCGTACTATTGATATTCCAGGCAAGTCTAAGACGATTTCAAAACGCATTAAAGTGATAGATTCACAGTTAGAGTGGCGCTCAATTCTCTGTGAAACCAACACAAACGGTGATGTAGTTAGACGCTTACAACGTGCACTAAAAGCTAAAAACTATGACCCAGGGCTTATCGATGGCATATTAGGTCGCGAAACTTTAGCGGCAGTTAACAGCTATCAGAAGGCAAACAATCTAGCTTCTGGTCAATTAACCATAGATACATTAAAAAAACTTGGGGTTTCTCTGTAACAAGTAGACATTGGCGCGATAACTAGACGTGATAATATGACCTTAAAAAAGGTTGGTATCTCGAGAATATCGTTCAATAATAAAGCCTAAAAAAAGTGAGTTATAGACTAAGCATTACCACTGTTACTTTGAACGATGTAGGATTAATCAGTGTTAGCTATTAAGAATCTAATGATTTTTAATAGCACACTGAAATACCTAGTTGTCTGCCAATTTAAGATAACGAAGGGTGTTTAATCAAGTTGACTCATGGTTATAAGGTTTGCTGAAAAAGCCCATAGCAGAGCCAAACTGTTTGAATATAGCAGCCATCCTAATACTTATTTTTCAGATATGTTTTAGTCATGGCTGCCTAATATTCCTTTAAAAGATTCAAGCCTCTACTTGCAGGCTTTTTAATCGACCCTTCTAGGCTATAGAGGGCTTTGTCTAACACCTTAGTGGCTTTCAAAGCTGTTCGATGCCCATAAAACCATCTCAGTCAATAATTCTTAGCAAGGTTATAATTTCAAACCATTCTTTTGGCCGTTGGCTATTAACCTTGCTGAGTAAGCAATGGCTAGCGATAATTGATTCATAAAGCTTTGGCCACTTTGTTGTCCAGTACTTTTGCCTGACCCGCTCTGCTTATTTTTATGCTTAATGATTTTAGGTTTTGTTAACGAAAGTAACACTTCAAAATCATTAAAATGTGCGTAACTAACATCCAAATGTTCCAGCAGCTTAAGCTCTTTGAGTACCGAGTAGTCTTTAATTGCAATATGATTATTGTTGGCGTTTAAAATTTTTAGGCAGCTGAATTCAGTAAGTTTAGCCGAAATTTCAGCAGTATCGATAAATTCATCTAGTGATGAGCTCTGCATATCGCTATTGATGGTAAAAGTTACTTATTGACTAGCGGATGCATATCAATCGTTACTTATTAGGTCATCGATCAAATAGAGTAATGCTCACTTATGTTAGTCAAAACCTGACTGCTATAGATTTGAATGCTAGTTTTCAGCTAAGAGGTTCTTAAAGCACATACCGTCTGCTATAGCTGTTATTTAGCGTCTAGATGAGTGTTTATCATTTGCATGTTATCCCAAAATAATTTAGCTAATTCACTGAGTGATTGGCGTTTTAGTTTTATTAAATACATAGGCACTGTGTTTTGTGAGTTGAAATTTTCGACTTGAATCTGCTGTAAACTCCCATCGCTCAATTGTGAAGAGACTACATGCTCAGGCATACGCGCCCAGCCCATTGCCGCTATCAGTAGTGACTTTTTCATCTGGTAATCATTAACATACCAATGCTGTCCGCCGGCTATAATGTTGACATGATCAAAAGGTGCCATAGATCCGGTATCTGAAATTAATATATGTGGCAGGTTGCGCAGCTTTTGTTGACTAAAAATCAGGCCCTCATGGCTTTTAAGCAGCTTAGGTGAGGCAACTGTGATCATTTGAATTTGACTTATTTTAATAAAGTCATAATGTTGATCTATTCCAACTAATGGGCCAACGGCGAGTTCTGATTTTCCCAACTGAATTTGTTCCAATACACCTGATAAATGCTCAGTGTTGAGTTGTAACTGCATTTTTGGGTGCTGATTCCAAAAAGTTTTTATTTTGTCCAGAACCGGAGGAAAGGCACTCATGGTGCTTAGTGAAATTGCCAACTGAGGTGTTTCTAGACTGGCAAGTTGGTGCGCGTACATTTCTAGTTGTGACGTTTGCTGCAGGAGTTTTTTGGCTTGTTGGTAAAATGCTTTGCCCTTAGATGTCAGCACTGGTCGATAATTATCGCGATCGAATAAGCTGAATTCGAATTGCTGCTCCAGTAATTTGACGGCGGCACTGATACTTGGCTGAGTTTTAAACAGCGTATTGGCAGCGGCTCTAAAACTGCCTTGTTCAACCACAGCGACAAAAGATTTTAATTGCTCATTGGTCATTCTTGATCTGGCCTGTCTCATTAATAAGGTTAATAATGATAGCCTAAAGTATTCAAGATAATCAAATAATGGAATTATCTTGTTATCGTAAGTGACATTATACTAAGCTTAAATTAAACACTGGGGATACACACATTGTCTAGCGAATTACTGGTCATCTTAAGTGCTGGGTTAATTACTGGCTTTTCGAAGTTTTCAGTAGGGGGTATGGGATTATTAATATTACCAGTGATAATGATCGCCTTTCCGGGACCGCAAGCATTAGGTATTATTTTACCTATGTATATCGTTACTGACATATTGGCAGTCGCTAGCTATCGAAAAAATATCAGTTGGCCTTTATTGATTCGTTTATTGCCTTTGTGCCTGACTGGATTATCACTTGGAGGTTGGCTGTTATCTCGGTTAGATGCCAGTCAATTTACCTTGCTGTTAGCGCTTATAATTATCGCGATGTTAGTGTTAGGTCTCTTGCTTGATAACTTGCAGTCCAATGTTATGCGCCACTCTCTAGCGGCAAATATTATTGGTTTTATAGGGGGGGTTGTCAGTATGATTTCCAATGCCGCCGGCCCGTTGTTTAGCTTGTACTTTTTGGAGCAAAAACTCGACAAGGCAACTTATGTTAGTACTCGAAGCTGGGCCTTTTTGCTGATTAATTTAGTAAAAATACCTATGTTGCTTTCTATTGGTGTGTTGAGCGTTGAGTCAACTATGATGAGTTTGCAAGCCTTGCCGGGCCTAGTAGTGGGTGCATTGATTGGCTACTTCCTGTTAAAAAAGCTCAATCTAAACCAGTTTAAATGGCTGATTAGGTTAATGGCGATCATTGCAGCCGCTAAGTTATTGATGACAGTGTTTTGGGCTGGATAAAGGCCTATTAAACAAAGCTTAAAAGGTAAACAAGGGGAGAGATGTGTCGGTTGAGACCAATCGGTCTATTTTTGACCTGTATCGGCGTTTTAATTGGCGATATAATATGCAAAATATTGCGAATTTATCTCGTAGTGCTTGTGATGCATCAGCTGCAGCACTGAGTCAGACTAGCTGTATTGAGATGTTGCCCCAGCTAATAAAGTATGAGCCTTGCCAGCTAATTTTGACACTGTCTGACAGTGGCGTAGAAATTCAAAAGTTAAGCTGCGAATTTGTTATTAACGATTATCATCGCTGTGTCGGTTTTACGCGAGCGATTGCCCAGATGGCCGATTAGGTAAATCATCACCTTGAAATCCACTTAGCTTATGATAAAGTGACTGTCTATTGGTGGGCCCATAGTTTTCAGGAGCTGCATAAAAATTATTTTATTTTAGCAGCCAAAACCAGTGCGTTACTCATGACCTGCTTAATAACGTCGCACCCTTAACTAGATTCTTGCACTCAATTGCTCGTATCCTAGCTTACTATTTGTTTCTAATGACTTTTATTTATCAATAAAGCGAACACAGCGTTACGGCGATCAATCGAAAAAAAGCCTGTAAAAACAACTAGCGGCGCTATCATCACGGCATTGTATGCAGTATCCGGGTTAAGTTTTCAATACGATCACGAGGTCCATCACATTGGTGTTGGTTGGCCCCGTGATAAAAATTTCACCTATGTCACGTAAAAAGCCCCCGGCGTTTGCCGCATCAAGTGCCGCTTGTGCCCGAAGTGTATTTTGGGCAGTATAACCATCGATAATACCACCGGCAGCATCCGTTGGCCCATCCGTTCCATCAGTACCGGCCACGAGAACGTTGAGGTTGTCTAAATTGCGTATTCGCTGCGCGAGTTCTAAGGCTAAGCTTTGGTTTCTGCCCCCACTGCCTGGGTTAGCGGGTAAATTGATGGTGGGTTCGCCACCAAAAATGTAGACCCCAGGTTTTCCGGTGATGATTGCCTGGGCAATATCATTTGCCACTTGTGACACATCTTGATAAAGATTCTCAATGTTCATTTGTATTCTAAAGCCGATATTTTGGGCCATTTTTTGACAAGCTTGACGCGCGATTGCGTTAGTGGCAATTATATCTAATTGTGCGCGAGAGCGTACTCTTTTTATATCTCCTGTACCGGATCCAATGACGGCAATATCATCTCCTTCGACATCAGAAATAGCCAATACTTTAACCCGTTTACCTTTAAAAGGGGCGAGTAGTTTGCCGTCTTTTAGCAGAGAGAATTTTTTACGCTGGGTATTTATTTCAGCGATATTACTGTCAGAAGCTATCATCTTTGAAGTGTTTTTTTGCCATTGGGATAAGCTGATGTCTGCTGGCAATAACTCCGATAGGGAAGAGGCGCCCCCTGAAATAAGCACTAATAAGTGTGAGTTTGATTGCAATTGACTGACGGTCTCTAACATCGCTGCGCCCGCGCGCAGGGAGTTTTGGTCTGGAATAGGGTGAGCAGATTCTATTATCGTGACGTCAGGTAGGTTGTAAAGTGCGCGCTCAGTATGCTCGTATTTGGTTACAATTAGTGCAGGGCAGGGATTGCTCATTGATGCCAGCGCACCAGCGCACATTCCACTGGCAGCTTTTCCCAGCGCAATTATCTGGCTGGCTTGAAAATCTGGATCCTCGCTCAATGCATGTTGAGTCGCTTGATAGCCTTCTACTGCTTTGATGCCGGCATTAAAAATATTGATTAACTGCTGCTTTGTCTCTTGATTCATACCTTGCCCTTAGCCTGTTATTGCAACGAGTTTGATTAGTTGTGTTTGCGCTGTATAGGTCTCTATAGGGTTGATGCTACAGGCTTTTTTGATAATGTTATTGCTCATAAGGTCCTTGTAAGCCATTATTTCTTAACATATTCGTGTAAGTATTAGCTTTAAGTAAAAAGGTTTGTGCATGCAGATCTATTAGCAGTGCCTTTGATGTTGCATCTTGCGCTTGGCTGAGATTTTGCCAAAAATTCAACATTGCTAGACTGTTATCTTGCATCTCTTGGATCTGTTTTTCGCTGAGGGCTTTGAAATCTTTAGCTAATACTTTTCCCACACCTATGACGGTTTTAGCACCATTATCAAAATAGCCTATGGGTAAACTACCGACTAAGTTGGTTACTTTTTTCGACTCAATCACCGCCATTATTTGCGCGACGGCTTGTTTTGCTCCTTCAACTCTTGAGATGTGTTCAGTATCAGCGGCGGCATGTGGCAATAGTTGTAATTTTTGAGGGTGCTTTTGAGCGAGTGCTCGATAGCGGGCCAATGGGCCGGTGACTTCGGAGTTACTATCGACAAAAATGTCAGCGTCAATAGCGGCAAAGCGCACTCTCCCTGTCTCTAATGCACTGGCTAATGCCTGGGTATCGACAATTTCGCCTCTATCGTAATTAATTAACACTGCGCCTTGTCGCATCACAGCGAAGATTTCAGCATTAATAAAATGGCTATTCGCATAGTTTTTTGTATCACATTGATAAGCACCTAGGCCGATGTGCGGGCTTAGGATATCAGCTTCTCTGGCGGCATCTTGTATCGCCGATGCATATTCGAAGCCTTCTGACTCTATCCATCTTTTATGTTTTTGCCTTGCAAAAATAACCACTTGCATTCCAAAAGCGGCGCCTATTTTTGCCACTTCACGGCCGATATTGCCGTAACCGATAATGGCTAAACGTTTGCCTTCAAGTTTAGAGGTAGGAAATTTGATTAAGTCTCTTGCTGTATCAAATGCACCGGCCATTACTAAAGCGTGCATTTCTTCTACGGCCATATCGGGTAATACATTTAGTATCGCTTTAAAAACGGCCTGGGCTGTGGCCCGGGAATTGAAGCTGGGCGTGTTCATTAATGGCGCAGCACCTTGCACACCGTTTATCTCGCGCCAGCTGTTTGAGGCCATATTTGCGGTACCCGCTCCTATTCGTACGCCGCCATATTTAAACACTGAACTTGGCGGTATATAAGTGGCGGCGGCAATGACAGCATCGAACTGGCCTTTATTGGTTAAACGAACTAATTCTGCTTCATGGCTGAGGTTTGGACAATAATAAAAATGGACGATGTGGTTACTCAGTTCATCCGATTGATTACCGGGACCTAAGTGGAAAACCCCACCGATTGACTCAATGTATTGTTGCACTTCACTAAAGTCTGGCTGTGCGTTGTCGTCTAAGCTCATGCCGATAAGATCTACAATCAACACTTTATAGCACCTTTTGTAGCGCTTAAAGTGTTTAGTTTTTGGCGTCATAGAATCCTCATTGGGTAGCTTTAAAGGTTGGGAATCGACCTTTGTCAAAGTTAGCGGTTCTTTGTCAGAACACCGAAAATACATTTAAATACTACAGGAGACCGAAGCAAATAAGAAAACAAAACTTAGTCTGCCGTCGATCTTAGAATCGGGCTATTTTACATAACCTTAGCCATCATTTACTATTGATTACCTAAATAGCCTAGTTCACGATCGACTATGCCCGATAAGCTAGGTATAATGCGCGGCCTAAAATCTCATATAGCTAGGGTGCTTTTTAGCCTATCTGCTTTTACCTGGAATTGACTTTTGATCTCTACTGCGAACATTACGATGCAATTTGGTGCACAGCCATTATTTGAAAATATATCCGCGAAATTTGGTAACGGTAATCGATATGGGTTAATCGGCGCTAATGGCTGTGGTAAGTCAACCTTGATGAAAATTATGAGTGGTGAGCTGACGCCGACTTCAGGTAATATTTCTATTACTGCAGGGGAGAAACTAGGTACCTTAAGCCAAGATCAATATGCATTTGAAGATTTCACGGTGGTCGATGCGGTGATCAAGGGCGATACAGCTTTGTGGGAGATCAAGCAAGAGAGAGATCGAATCTACGCGCTTCCAGAAATGTCCGAAGAAGATGGCATGAAAGTCGGCAATTTAGAGTCTGAGTTTTCCGAAATGGATGGCTATACCGCTGAGAGCAGAGCCGGAGAAATCCTTTTGCAAGCCGGTATCAGTGAAGATTTACATTTTGGCTTAATGAGTCAAGTGGCACCTGGCTGGAAATTGCGCGTGCTATTGGCGCAGGCACTGTTCTCTAATCCTGATATTTTATTGTTAGATGAACCGACCAATAATTTAGACATAGATACTATTAATTGGTTAGCGATTGAACTGAATAAACGTAAATGTACAATGATCATCATTTCCCATGATCGGCATTTTTTGAATTCTGTCTGTACGCATATGGCAGACATAGATTATGGTGAGTTGCGTGTTTATCCTGGAAATTACGAATACTTTCTAGCCGCATCCTCTTTAATTCGTGAGCAATTACATACTGAAAACTCGAAGAAAAGTGCTGAGATAGATGAACTACAAGCCTTTGTAAACCGTTTTGGCGCCAATGCCTCTAAGGCTAAACAGGCTAGTTCGCGGGCTAAAAAAATGGATAAGATCAAGTTAGATGAAGTAAAGTCATCCAGCAGAATGACCCCGTCATTGAATTTCAAACAGCATAAAAAATTACACCGTCAAGCTTTAGTACTCGAAAAGCTATC
Organism: Gammaproteobacteria bacterium; assembly: GCA_034111875.1. Taxonomy (GTDB): domain Bacteria; phylum Pseudomonadota; class Gammaproteobacteria; order Pseudomonadales; family Balneatricaceae; genus Rs1. The sequence continues at coordinate 1,188 of JAWUWK010000012.1, read as the reverse complement.
TCACAGTTTTGATAATGAAACACTATTTTGCAGTGGTGATATTATTTTAGAAGCAGGGGCTAGACTCGCCGTGTTAGGCGAGAATGGTGCCGGAAAAACGACTTTTTTGCGCTGCCTAATGAATCAAATTCAAGCTCAGAGCGGTGTCTATAAATGGGCAGAAAATGCGGTGGTAGGCTATTGTCCGCAAGATAATACCAATGATTTTGATAATGCCTATACATTGTTTGATTGGATGTCACAGTGGCGCACGCCTGAGCATGATGATTTGAAAGTCCGCGCTTTACTTGGGCGTCTTCTGTTTACTGAAAACGACTTTAACAAAAAGGTAAAAGTCTGTTCTGGTGGGGAGAAAAATCGTCTTTTGTTCGGTAAGCTAATGATGATGGATACTAATGTATTAATCTTAGATGAGCCGACTAACCATATGGGTATGGAAGCCATTGAAGCGCTGAACTTGGCATTAAAAGGCTACGACGGTACGTTAATCTTCGTTAGCCATGACCGTGAATTCGTGTCAACGTTAGCCACCCGAGTGATTGAAATTAAGGCTAGAGCAATGATAAATTATCAAGGCACTTATGATGAATACTTGGCAGAGAAGCAAGCTTTAGCGCACACTGCATAACCGAACATTTTAAGTTATCTCTCTTTGGTTATGTATTTAGGGTTAGCTCAAACAAGGGTTATGCGCTGATAACAACCTTGTTCCTTCCGGATTCTTTGGCTTTATAGAGGGCAATGTCAGCGAGGTTAATCAATGCTTCTAATGACTCATTCTTGAGCGCTGAGGCTCCCGTGCTGATAGTCACCGAGATTTTGCCGTCGGGTATTTCAAAGTCAGTTTCAGCAATGTCAGTTCTGAGTTTTTCCAGCAATTGAAGGCTCTTTTTTATACCTATATTATCAAGTAAGAGAATAAACTCTTCACCGCCGTAACGCGCTACGGTGTGCTGTCTGAAGTGCTGTTTTAATATCGCTGAAAGCTTAATTAATACGGCATCACCACTATCGTGACCATAATTATCGTTAATTTTTTTAAAGAAATCGATATCAATTAACGCAATCACAATGGATGTTTTGGCTAGACTGGCCTGATTATATAGCTTATTTGCCTGAGTAAAGAAATAACGCCTATTGTATAATTTGGTCAGGTAGTCTTGGTTGGCAGCCTCTGTAATTGTTCTA
>JAWUWK010000011.1:0-30534 GCA_034111875.1 Gammaproteobacteria bacterium | reverse complement strand
GCTTACCTGTAATAGCTGCTTTAAAATTAAGCAGCGAAAAACACTATCGACACTTAATCCTGTTCGTCCGGTTTTTTGTAAAGTGTTATCGATCAAGTCTTTGCCAATAACTGACAGAAAATCAGGATGTCGATCTAATTTAGCCGATAGTGCTTTTAATCGAACGCCGAATTCGTGTTTTGTGGCGTTATCGAATAAACTAGCTTGAGCAACGCGGGTCAATCTCATGTTGTTAGATCCTTGGGTTCTGTTGTTTATTGTTCGCACCTTAAACGTAACAAAATCCCAAAGGTTTTCTAACTATTTCTGAAATTAATTAATAATTTACAACATGTTGCACCTTTCTGGATAGGCACTAGTTAGTGCAAAGGTGTGTGAGTATATATTTTTCACTTTTGTGACATGTTTAAAAAGTAAGCTTGACGTATTTGGATATAAATAATTTCACAAGTGAAGTTGTAACATATTATTGGAGTTAATCGTTATTGAAGTGTCAGCAAATTTATCTTAATCTTTCAATCATACTAACAATAGGCATTTGATAGACTTACACCGCTTTTAGCGGATCTTACTGTCTATATTTATCAGTGTGATCAGAGATGTTCTAGGTTATATTCATACAAGCGTTCAAAATTCACTTGGCTACAATCTTGCTAAATTAACAAGTATAAATTAAAGTTTATGAATGAAAAATAAATGATCTGTGCCCTGTTAGGCTAAGAATATTTTCTACAAGTTCCATTGCTGTTTACAATGGATAGGCCAACGGTATAGATAAAACTCTTGGTTGTATGTCTATGAGGATTGAAAACGTAGGTCAAACGTTAATCGAAATCAGCGTAGTGCTGCTGCTAATATCAATCACTTTTACGGCTACCCTAGGTACTATGCTCAAGGCGCAGCAGCTGAGCTATCAAGCGACACAACGCGCCGATGTGCTCAACATAGCCAGCAATATGTCGAATGATATGCAGCTCAATAAGCATGAATTACTGGATTTGAAAGGCGCATATTTTACCAATATTTATCCTCAAAAAAATATTTCTCTGCAGTGTGTCGTATCCAGAAATTGTTTATATTATCTGCAAGCACAGCAAGATATCTTGAATTGGAAAAACGCTTTAGCCCTTAAAGTGCCTTATTATCAAGCGATTATTTGTAGAGATGATACCCCCAGAGACGGCAAAAACTTAGATCATAATGGTTGCGATAATAATTTACTAAGCCCCGTCGCTATTAAAATTTGGTGGTCCAACCATAGTCGTCAACTTGACCTTGAACTATTTCTGGCTAGAGTTCATAGCTTATGAATGATCAACGCGGTATGAGTTTGGTGGAAGTCTTGATCGCTGCGATGTTAGGACTAATATTAAGTGCTAGTATTTTAACTGCCCTCTACATGCAGCTCTATTCATATAAACTCAAGACCGCTTTGGAATCACAGCAAGAGAATGCTTCATTCGCGCTCTATTTCATCAGAAATGACCTTGCTGGTATTGGCTTTACGGGCTGTTTTGATAACAATATTAAACTGGTATCCCGTGTTTCTAATGGCTTAATCGGACAACATCTAGCGCAATTTAGTAAAATTCAAGGTAGCGAAAATCAATATAAATCCTCGGATGCTATTAGTTTTATTACCGTCATAAATCCTAGTGCCGATGTGATTATTGATATGGCAACAGTTCACAGTAGTGTTGATGTTGAGAGTAACTCACAGATACTGCCGATGGATGAGTTATTGATTACAGATTGTCAGCATGCAGACCTGTTTGCGGTATCAACTATCTTTAATAGCCGGCTGAGTCATGACTCTATTAATAACCAGACGGCTAATTTAAAGCATGTTTACCCATCAGGTTCGATAGTCTACCCTCTCTCAAAAGTAAGCTACAAATTATCTCGAGGCGTGAGTGGTCGAAGTGGACTCTACCGTCAACATAATCGCGCTTTTAATCAGGAATTGATCGCCGACGTAGAGCAGTTAAAAATTCGCTATATTATCCAAGGGCAGACTCACAAACATATATTGTCTCTAGCTGCGAGTGCAGTGGTTGATTATGCGGATGTTATCGCTATTCGTGTTTCGCTGCTATTGTCAACGCCCCTAAACGTACTCCGCCAGAGGATGACTTTTGTAGATGCCTATGGTGAGAAACGCCAAGCCCAAGATCAACGATATTACAAAGTATATTCACTGCATGTCGCTCTGCCTAACCGCAAGCCTGTTAAGACCGATGATAGCTAATAATTGGGTTTTTGACCCTGGGCTTGCCAGCAGACAAAAGGGTCTTTTTTTGCTATTGACCTTAGTACTGATTGCGTTTGTGGCTAGCGTATCGTTAATTGGCATGCAGAACGCCATTAACAACACTAAGTTAGTACAGAGTTTCATGAGCCATTCTCTGGCGCTGCAAAGGGCAGAACAGGCACTCTTAATCGCTGAAAAGGCGTTAGATTCCAAACGGCAATTCATTTTGAGGTCAGATGATAAGCCCTTAAACCTAGGATTGTATCCGCAATTCATGGACACTTCATCGGGGTTAACGTCTGCTTGGAGCAAACTGGAGAGCGAAAATTTATGGCAGAACCCCGCTTACCTTGTCGTTCAATTTTCAAGGGGCCCAGTAATAGGACCCAGCCCTATAATAAGCTCATATATTATTGAACGATTGGTGGTTTCCCATGTGAGCCTGTCTCATAACTATTACAGGATCACTGCTTTTGGCAGAGGGTATGGCAGTCTCAGCGAAGTTCTATTACAGTCTATCGTTGAAGTTACTCAAAAAAAGCGTAGAGTATCGTGGCAAAAAATCCGCTGAGCTACTTAAATCACCCCATTAACAGGCGTGGTATATACAACCCTCTGATCGATGGCTTTAGTTTAATTGAACTATTGATGGGTATAAGCATCACCGCTATATTAGTGCTTTATGCGGTCCCTCAATTCAATTATTTTATACAAAGTCGCCACTTGGAGCTCAGGATAAATCAGTTAATAGTGTCTTTGAAAGCGGCAAAAGCAGCGGCGCTGAACAACCGTGCAAATGTAATCGTTTGCCGCTCCTCTTACCTGTTATTGAGCTGTCAAGGCGCCGCTTTAAAGGGCAGTAAAGATTGGAGTTCAGGTTGGCTGGTGTTTGTCGATAGCAATGCTGATAGGACATACCAGTCATCAGAGAAACTGTTAAAAATAATCCAATTTGGCCCTTCAATTTGCAGGGTAAACTGGAACCGTGGCGACGCATTAATTTACCATAGGTACGGTATGCTAAGAGGTTCGAGAGCAGGGCGTTTTGATATTCGTTGCAATGACCTGAGCAGCAAATTGGTGATTAATTGGGTTGGCAGATTGCGTAGACAAGATGACTAAGAGATTCTAGGGCCTATTCGCTCGAATTAAAGCACATAATCCAAGATTTACTTAACCACTACAGTCAACGATTGATTAGGAGTATACAGTGGGGATAGGTTGGCGTTTATGTTCTGTTTTGAGGTAGATACTGATAATCTTATCCGAAATTTCCCTAGTCACAGTTTTACCTTCAAGAAAATCATCTAATTGCTCGTAGGTTATACCTAGGGCTATCTCATCGGCTTTTTGCGGAGCTAACTCTTCTAAATCGGCAGTGGGTGTTTTGTTGACGAGTTTGCCTGGCGCGCCTAAAGCGTTCGCAAGTTTCCTTACTTGACGTTTACTCAAACCAAATAGAGGCGCTAAGTCACAGGCACCGTCTCCCCATTTAGTATAAAACCCAGTGACATTTTCAGCCGAGTGATCAGTGCCAATTACTAAACCACCCAACAGCCCTGCCACATGATATTGTGCTGTCATTCGCTGGCGCGCTTTAACGTTTCCTTTAGAAAAATCCAACACAGATTGATTGTCACACTTAATGTTAGCTGTACTTAAGCCGCTGAGTACTTGGCTGTGCAAACCTTCGGTTGCGGCTTCAATATTGATAGTTAGGCTGCGTGAAGCTTGAATAAATTGCAAGGCTATTTGGGCATCATCTTCGTCTTTTTGATTGGCATAGGGAAGCCTAAGTGCAATGAATTGATAGCTAGCATCGGCAGCATTTAATTGCTCAACAGCTATTTGTGCTAGACGTCCACAGGTTGTTGAATCAACACCTCCACTGATGCCCAAAATCAGGTGCTTTAGACCAGATTTCTGGAGTTGAGCTTTGATAAAGTCTACTCGGCGTTTTATCTCAAAGTGGGTATCAATTATAGGCTGAACCTGCATTAAAGCTATAATTTGCTGAGCATTCATAATCTATATTGCCTCAATCCAATAAAATTTAATCACTAGTGGAGATAGCACTAAATGGCTAGTCGAAAATGCCCAGAGATAACTTGTTTAACCACGAGCCCGATTTAGCTTCTTCAACCAACAGATTCGCGGTGAAGGCATCATCAACACTGCCGCTCGGTTTGACAGGTGACCATTGTGGTGGTTCATTACTGGTGCTGCCAAACAATCCGAAAGTGGCGGTGCTGAGTAGACTGTCAACTGATTGTGTATATTGATTAATTGAGTAATTTGGATAATTATTGGACAGTACTAGTTTTGTATCTTCAGCTAAATCATCAAGCTTAAGTTGGCTATAGGCTTGATACATAATTTCCAGTGCTCTTGGGGTGGCCATTGTCTCTTGAAAATTTTCAATCACATAGCGCCCTCTGTTGGTTGCTGCCACATACGCCCCCCTGTCCATATAATAATCTGCGACTTGTAATTCATGAGTCGCTAAACGGTTTTTCAAAAACAGCATGCGCTTTTTTGCATCGACTGCATATTGGCTATTGGGGTAGCGGCTAACTAAAGAAGAAAAAGCGTCGAATGACTCTAGCGCAGATCCGGGATCACGTTGGTTTTGATCTATAGGTAAATACTTTTCTATCCATCCGGAGGTCTGTTCAAAAGCCGTTAAACCTTTTAGATAGTATGCATAATCGACATTCTCATGGGCTGGATTTAATCTGATAAAACGATCCGCTGAAACAATAGCGGCATCCGGTTCACTATTTTTATAATAGGCGAAAATCAGCTCTAATTGAGCTTGTTGTGAATATTCACCGAAAGGATATCTGGCTTCTAATAACTCGAGCTTTTCAACAGCTATGGGATAGCTACCTTCCTTTAGTGCATCAATGGATTGTATATAAAGTATATTTTCAGGGATATCCGGTTTTTCTTTTTCGGGTCCAAACAGCGAACAAGCTGAAGTTAGGACGCACAAACTAGCAATTAGTAATACTTTAAAAAAACGCATTCTATTTAATCCTGAAATAACCTATTTAATTTAGCTTAAGTAACATACCCAAAGTAATATTGACGGAGTATATAGCTAAAAATGTTTTATAACCCAACAAGCCTTAAAAAACATCCGTGCGCCATATTGTAACCGGTTATAAATTGGAAACAAGTCTTGTTCAGAGCAATTGCTGGGGATAATAAATCTATTTACTATTTTCCGTAAGTAAACTTGTGGATTAAGGTATAATCCTGCCAATTATGAATTATTAGCTAGTTTTTTGTTATCCTGAGTTATAGCAAAAAAACTGAGACGGAAGTGAAATGTCTGAGAATATTGAGTTAGAAAGTAGAGTACCTAGTGAATATACCGGCAAACGCTTTGACCAAGTGGTTGCATTGCTTTTTCCTGAGTACTCTAGGTCGCGCTTAACCTTGTGGATAAAAGAGGGCGCTATTTTAGTCGACGGAAAGCAATTAAGACCGCGTGAGAAGCTCTACGGAGGTGAAAAAATCAGGGTCGACGCTATCGTTGAAGATAATGATGTCCATGAAGCTGAAGATATACCGATAGAGATAATTTATGAAGATGATGACATCCTAGTCGTTAATAAACCTGCTGGGTTGGTAGTGCATCCAGCGGTTGGCAATCGCAGTGGTACTTTATTAAATGCTTTATTACATTATTACCCCGCCATCGCTCAAGTGCCTAGAGCGGGTATAGTTCATCGATTAGATATGGATACCACGGGCCTTATGGTTGTCGCTAAAACGATTCAAGCGCAAACCGATCTAGTCGGGCAGCTACAAGATAGATCCATGGGCCGCGAATATGAAGCTATTACTAATGGGTTAATGACCGGCGGCGGCTGTGTAGAAGAACCTATGGGTAGGCATCCGACTAATCGACTCAAGATGGCCGTGGTTTCAATCGGCAAAGACGCGGTGACCCACTATCGTCTACTCGAGAAATTTCGTGCTCACAGTCATATAAGATTAAAGCTAGAAACCGGCAGGACTCACCAAATTCGCGTGCATATGGCGCATATTAATTATCCTTTACTAGGTGACCAAACCTATGGCGGTCGCGCGCGTTTGCCCAAGGGAATTGAAGAGGAGACTATAGAATCTTTAAGAGGCTTTAAGCGTCAAGCACTGCATGCTAAAAAACTTGAACTTTGGCATCCAGGCACTGGTGAACAAGTGAGCTGGGAAATCCCGCTCCCTGAAGATTTTGCCAATATGCTTAAGGTTTTACAAACCGATGCGCTGGGTCACGAAGAATACTAATGCAGCTGATAGACGCCAATTGGCCGAGTGATGAAAATATCGTTTGTTTTACAACAACGCGTTTGGCAGGCAGTAGTCAAGGTCAGTTTAAAAGCTTTAATACCGCCTTGCATGTGGGTGACGCGATCAGTGACGTCGAGTTAAATCGCGCTCGATTGTTGAGCCACTGTCAACTTGAAAACGGCCAATGGTTGCATCAGACACATGGCGTAGTGAGCATCAAAGCGCAAGTTGATCAGCAGGTTGTCAACGCAGATGCCTGCTGGACGGACGCGTTTGATTTGGCCTGTATTGTGATGACCGCGGATTGTCTACCAGTGGCTTTTCGTGACACTTCACATGTGGGTGTTGCCCATGCTGGTTGGCGAGGGTTGTTAAATGGAGTGCTTGAAAACAGCCTGCAAAGCTTTGATTTACAGCACACAGAAGTTTGGTTGGGCCCCGCCATAGGCCCGGCTGCCTTTGAAGTGGGAGAGGAAGTGAGGGAGCTGTTTATGAATAAATACAGTGCGAATATAGACTGTTTTGTGCCCAGTCCACAATCGGGTAAATGGCTGGCAAACTTATACCAGTTAGCGCGGCTAAGATTAGTGGTTGCAGGCATTGATATGGCAAATATTTACGGTGGGGAGCATTGCACCTTTTCAGATAAGCAGCAGTTTTATTCCTATCGGCGTGAACCAATCACGGGCAGAATGGCGACGGTTATTTATCGAACCATAGTATAATCTGTTTTTTTTATATGCTCAGCGTCTGTCCCATTAGATCGCCTGCTATTCACTAATGATTTCTTTATATAGATCATGCAACAAGCGCGCAGTCGCTTGAAATTCCACAATAGTTCCCAATATAAATGGTATCCAAAAGCGGTCAACTTTTGAATGCCATCCGCAACAGCGGATTGAGGAGCACAGTATGCGTCCAGAAAAATTTACAGCGAAATTACAGCAGGCAATTAGCGATGCGCAGACATTAGCAATTTCCAAACAGCATAATCAAATAGAACCTCTGCATCTATTGGCAGTGTTCGTTGAAGAGCAAGGCAGCTCTATCAATGCGCTGTTATCTCAATTAATAAATTTACCGAATTTAGTCACTAGTGTTGCTAGCGCCATTGATCAGTTGCCACATATGGGTAGCGCCGATCACGATGTACGCCTATCACAAAACTGCAGTCGTCTAATGACCAATGCTGAACGCTTGGCGACCCAGAGAGACGATCAATTCATAGCGACAGAAATCGTACTTTTAGCCATGCTCGAGGATAAAACTCAAGCGGCTAAAGTGCTTAAGCAAGCCCAATTAGACTCGGCTCAATTACAGCAGGCAATAAATACCTTGCGCGCAGGAGACACTGTGAAAGACTCAAATGCTGAAGAAAACCGCCAGTCCCTCGATAAGTATTGCATCGATCTGACAACGCTGGCGGAACAGGGAAAGTTAGACCCTGTGATTGGGCGAGACGATGAGATTAGACGTTCAATTCAAGTTTTACAGCGCCGTACTAAAAATAATCCAGTATTAATTGGCGAGCCGGGCGTAGGTAAAACCGCTATCGTTGAAGGTTTAGCCCAACGTATAGTCAATGCTGAAGTGCCTGAAGGTTTAAAGCACAAACGGGTGTTGTCACTGGATATGGCGGCACTGATTGCGGGCGCAAAGTTTCGCGGCGAATTTGAAGAGCGACTTAAAGCCGTGCTAAAAGAATTGGCCAAAGCGGAGGGGCAAATCATACTGTTTATCGATGAGCTGCACACAATGGTTGGCGCTGGTGGCGGCGATGGGTCAATGGATGCGGGTAATATGCTTAAACCGGCCTTGGCGAGAGGTGATTTACATTGTGTGGGAGCAACTACTTTAGACGAATACAGAAAATATGTAGAGAAAGATGCGGCACTTGAACGACGCTTTCAAAAAGTATTAGTCGATGAGCCAGACGAGCAAAGCACGGTTGCTATTTTGCGGGGCTTGAAGGGCCGTTATGAAGTACACCACGGGGTGGACATTACCGATTCAGCCATTATTGCCGCCGCAAAACTCTCGCAAAGATACATCACTGACCGCCAATTACCGGATAAAGCGATTGATCTTATAGATGAAGCGGCGTCAGGTATTCGCTTGGAAATGGATTCTAAACCAGACGAGTTAGATAAGTTAGAGCGCAAGATTATTCAGCTTAAAATGGAGCGTGAGGCGCTGAAGAAAGAGCGCGATGCAGCGGCTAAACAGCGTTTAAAAGAGCTCTTAATCAGTATCGCTGAGCAGGAAAAATGCTTTGCCGATCTCGAAGAAATTTGGCTTGCCGAAAAAGCTGTTTTCCAGCGTGCGCAGCAAATAAAAGAGCAGTTAGATCAAGCCAGTATTGAAATGGAGCAGGCGAGTCGGGCCGGTGATTTAAGTAAAATGTCGCAAATTCAGTATGGGCTGGTTCCAGACTTGGAGAAGCAACTTGTCGCGGCGACCCAGGCAGAACAGTATGGCGCAGCTAATAATAAGTTATTGCGCAATAAAGTGACTGAAGAGGAAGTTGCTGAAGTTGTCTCGCGTTGGACAGGCATTCCAATCAATAAAATGTTACAAGGTGAGCGTGAAAAATTGCTGCTTATGGAGCGCGAATTACAAAAAAGTGTGATTGGCCAAAACGAGGCAGTTGTTGCAGTGGCCAATGCTGTACGTCGCTCCAAAGCGGGCTTGTCTGATCCTCAAAGGCCGAACGGAAGCTTCTTATTTTTAGGGCCTACTGGGGTAGGTAAAACCGAACTCTGTAAGACGCTTGCTCACTATTTATTCGATACCACAGAAGCGATGGTTAGAATTGATATGTCGGAATTTATGGAAAAGCATTCAGTGGCCAGGTTAATCGGCGCTCCACCAGGTTATGTCGGCTATGAAGAAGGTGGCTACCTCACTGAAGCGGTAAGACGCAAACCTTATTCAGTGCTGTTGCTGGATGAGGTAGAAAAGGCTCATCCAGATGTTTTTAATATATTGTTGCAAGGGCTGGAAGACGGCCGCTTAACAGATGGGCAGGGAAGAACGGTCGATTTTAGAAACACCATTGTGGTGATGACATCTAACTTAGGTTCTCACTTGATTCAAAGTCATACTGCGACTGATGATTACAACCAGATGAAAGCGGCTGTTATGCAAGAGGTTGGTCTACACTTTAGGCCCGAACTGATCAACCGTATTGATGAAGTGGTGGTGTTTCATACGCTGCAAAAAGCAGAAGTGGCTAAAATAGCCAGCATCCAGCTCTCTCACCTTGAGGGCAGATTAGCAGAGAAATCGCTCAGTTTGAAAGTGACTGGTCAAGCGATGAGTCTGCTGGTGGATTTAGGCTATGAGCCGGCCTACGGAGCAAGACCCTTAAAACGCAGTATTCAGCAATGGATAGAAAATCCGTTGGCTAAAGCTTTGCTCGCTGGCACTTATCAAAGTGGCGATGAAATTATAGTTGATGCAAAAGAGGGGGCGTTTAATTTCTCCTAACCAACACCGTTGGGCTATAAAACTTGTTGTCGACAGCTTTGTAGCCTGATGGTTTTTTATAAAATGGCTGATTTTCAAGCTAAATCGGCTTCTTTTGTCGCAATTTCTTGGGTAGCGTGGTCGATCACTTGATTAATTTTTTGACTTTGCACGGCGTCAGCGCCCTCTAAAAGCGCTTGTTGGATCATCGAATTAATCCGCTCTTTCCGCAAAATAAATAAATCGTGCAGTGAGTAGGCAATAGATAGGCGCTGCTCTGGATCCTCTTCAACTAACAGCTTTATCAGCTCGCCAGATTGCTTGGGCATCGCTAACACCATATTGATCGCTAAATCGCTGGCTTTGAGTGAAGATCCCTCAAGGGCTGTTTTGATCAATATAGCTGGATTTTTGGGTTGTTGTGCCAGCGCCACTAATAATAATTTAAGTTCAGGGTCAGCGATATCAGTAATATTACCTTTCATGCGCAAATCAAGTTCAGAAGAGCCGGTGGTTTGCATACTGATTTGGTATGGGCCCGCCTCTTGTAATGTTGCTGTACGCACAAATATTTTACGTACCAACAAAAATACAATAACAAACGCATGCACAAAAATAAGGAAGTAATAGAGCCAAATAGGGCTATGCTCAGTCATCAAGAAACCAGCTACAACGGGTCCGATGACCCCACCGATACCGAGTAATATTTGCATAGAACTAGTCGCTGGCATGGCATCCTTTAAATCGATATGATCAAAAATTTGGGTCACAGCTAAGGGGAACAAAGCAACGCCTGATCCTCCTGAAATTAGAAATATAACCACTAAGACTTGGATAGGCATCGGATAGAAGTATTCAGCCACTATCAATAAATTACTGATGATTCCCAGCAGCATTAAACCTGAGGTAACGATACGTTTGTCGTAGCGATCTGCTAACCAACCGGTGGGAATTTGGGTTAACAGTCCACCGAGCTGATAAGAGCCTAAAATCAGCGAGAGCCAGATACCCGATATGCCATGATCGTAGGCGTAAAGAGAGATAAGAGAGACACTAGTAGCGTTAATTAACCCAGCGCAAAAACAAGATATTGTCGCCGAAGGTGAATAATTCCACAATGTTCTAAAAGACATAGCGCTGCTTCGCTTAGGCAATTCAGGCAGAGGCAGGCGACTCATCGACATAATGATAAGCGCGATACATAAGAAGACGCCGATAAGCCCAAATAGACGAGGGTCCTGCTCGTTGGACAAGCTGAACAAAAAGGGCGCTGAGCCGAAACCTATTGCAAAGCAAATTTGGTAGATACCAAATACTTTACCGCGATTACTCTTATCGCTGAGGACATTTAGCCAGCTCTCTAGCGTAATGAAATTTGTGACGAAACAAAAGCCTGCGATCATTCTAAGTCCGCCGGTGATCCAAATGTTACTAGTGTAACTATGGGTCACCGCCACAATCGCCAGTGCCGCAGCCATAGTGCAAAATGCACGGATATGACCTGATCTTATGACGACTCGAGTGCCAAAAAGTCCTGCGAGTATGGCACCTACAGCAAACATACTCATGGCCATACCAATATCTGTCGCTGAAAAACCACCGTCTTTTAAGCGGATAGGTAGCATCACGAAGAACAGGTTGGTACTGACCGCGACAGCAAATACGGTGATTAGAATGGGGCGAACACGGGTTAAAATACTGGTACTCATGAGTTAAACAACGCTTTAAGTGGAAGTGCGAACATATTTGATCATTTTTGAGCATATTCGAGTAAAAGATAATTATAGTGTTTTTTTTGGCTGAGTAGAATGAGATTGTCTAAAACAACCGAAAACTAATTGCATTTTACAAAAAAGATGCAGTTTTATATAAATAAAAATGAAACTAAGCTGTTTTTAACTACGTAAGCTTAAGTCACCAATATCTCATTCGGGGTTGAATATGTTCGACGTAGAACCAAAACTAAATTTAATTGAGCAGCACATCGCTAAACTTCTAATAGCTAGCAGTGATAGCGAGAAAATTTCGTTGATTAAAAATATGCCTATTCAACTTTCGGATGTGATTGGTTATCGATATTTTGATGAAAAAAGTTACACCCGTAATCTGGTTTTTAGCTGCGCTGATTTTGAAGTTATTCTGATGTGTTGGGGATCAGGGCAGCACTCAGTGGTTCACGATCACAACGGTTCGCTGTGTGTGATGAAGTGCTTACTTGGCACTTTAGATGAGCAGCGCTTTGAAAAGCGCCTAAATAGACAAAGCGGTATCGTTGCTATTGAGCCTACCGGTTCGTACTCATTAATTGCAGGTAGCACAACTAGCATCCTTGATGAGGAAGGCTTACACAGTATCGCCAATAGTCGCCAAGAAGATGCTTGTTCGCTACATTTTTACTTTCCACCGATTAAAAACGCCTATGTATATGGTTTAGATAACGTTGCAAAAAAAGCAGTAAGTAGTGTTTTTACCAGTGAGTTTGGCATAAAAAGGGATTGATCTGCTAGAATACAGTTTCCATTTATATTGCGCCAGAGGCACCTTTGTTAAGTTATCAACACAGTTATCACGCAGGAAATTTTGCCGATGTGCACAAGCATTCGTGTCTATCATTGGTATTAGATGCTTTAAATCAAAAGCCCAAACCATGGAGCTATTTTGAAACCCATGCCGGTAAAGCTCGATATGATCTGCGTGGCGAAGAAGCGCAAAAAACAACAGAGTTTGAGCAAGGTATTGCGCGTATTTATGCCCAAGGGCTGCCGCCTTTTTTCAATTCTTATTTGCAGACAGTGGAGGCTATGAACACGCAAGGTGCGCCTCTGATTTATTACCCGGGCTCTCCGTTAATTGCCAGTGAGGCCTCTCGCGAAATCGATAAAATCACGCTTATGGAGCTTCATCCAGGTGAACACCAGCAATTAAAGGCCGTGTTTCGTCACACGGATAATGTCGCCGTGCACCTGAGAGATGGCTATGAAGGCGTCTTGAGTTTGTTGCCTCCTAAGCCCAATCGTGGGCTGGTATTAATAGATCCTTCCTATGAAGTGAAATCTGAATATTTACAAGTGGTTAAATTTATCATGAGTGCCTATCAGCGTTGGAGTAACGGTTGTTTTGTTATTTGGTATCCGCTCTTAAAGGCCGGTCATCACCATGCGATGTTACACAAATTAAAGCACTCAGGTATCCGCAAAATATTGAATGCTAAGCTCTATGTAAAATCTTCTGCGGTTGAGCGTATGTATGGCACCGGTATACTGATTATTAATCCCCCTTGGCAGCTCTTTGAACAGTTACATAAAATTGGCGGTTTTCTACAGCAAAAATTGTCTGCAGTCGATGCGCCACCGCCGACAGTCGAGTGGTTAGTAGTAGAATAGCAGGCACAAAAAGCGGACTCAGGTCCGTTTTTTTTACTTAAAACATCTAGTAGAAACCACTTCTTAAGGGTATGACTAACAAGTTTAAAAGGCTCGCTGGTATCGCATCTAAGCCATTAGTGTTCTATCAGGATATGCGACAAAGACTTGTCATTCGATTCATATTTACTGGCGGATTTAACCGCTTATTTGTCCACACAGAGCGGTCGGGGCTGATTCACTATTCCCTAGTGCTTTGCTTTATTCAAAAGGTTGATCAGAGGTCTGTTCTATTAATATAGGGCACTGGCATCTTTTGCCATATCGATTAATAGATTTAAAAACAGCTTATCTGCCTCAGAGTGCTCAGCGGGAATTTTGACGTTAGTCGTAGCTGAAAGCTCATCTGCAATGAGTACATGGGCATTGCTATCATGGAGATGTTTTGCTGCAATTTTTAAAGCGATTTCGCAGATTTCAGGTTCTGAAAAAATTTTACGTATAACTAGAACCAACTCATTAATGGCGCGTTCTTTATTTATTATATCTGCGTTGAGCATGCTTATCTCCTAAAGGACTATTTGACAAATATACCCCCCCGCGCCAAGTTGCGCATCAAAATAATTAATATTATTTAAAAAAGAGTGGGAATTGGCGTTTTTTTCGCCAATTAGAAGTCCTGATCGGTTGTATCAATTCAGGCAAAATGCGAAAATATTTTGCTTAATTTTAGTGAGGCTAAAATTGAGTTTCGCTTACGCTTAATAGGTAACCCTGAAAGGCTATAAGTGAGAAAGCAAACCCAGCTTGGTCCAGAAGTCTGTTGGTAGAGAGATCCTCTTTCCTGCATTCATACGAACATAGTGTTTAAAGGCATAATTTTATGTCTGAGCGGAGTATTAGTGATACTCCATTTGATGGAAAA
Organism: Gammaproteobacteria bacterium; assembly: GCA_034111875.1. Taxonomy (GTDB): domain Bacteria; phylum Pseudomonadota; class Gammaproteobacteria; order Pseudomonadales; family Balneatricaceae; genus Rs1. Next base: position 16,226 of record JAWUWK010000011.1, on the reverse strand, counting down.
CCCGTCACTGCAAGCTGTACTAACAAGATCAGCGGCAGTCATGTTCTTCCTACAGAATCTCTGAACTTTTCATTCGCCGAGTTTTACGGCGACGATTTGAGGGTAACAAAGTGGAATTATTATCAGGCGCACAAATGTTGATTCGCGCCTTACAAGATCAAGGTATCAATAAAATATACGGCTATCCAGGTGGATCCGTACTACATATTTACGATGCGCTATACCAGCAAGAAAAAATTGAGCATGTGTTGGTGCGTCACGAACAAGCTGCAACACACATGGCTGATGCCTATGCTAGAGCAACCGGCAAAGCGGGGGTTGCATTAGTGACTTCTGGTCCCGGTGCCACCAATGCGGTGACAGGCATTGCCACCGCTTATTGTGACTCTATTCCTATGATAGTGATTACAGGGCAAGTTCCCAGTCACCTGATCGGCGAAGATGCATTCCAAGAAACCGATATGATTGGTATATCTCGGCCGGTAGTCAAGCACAGTTTTAGTGTGAAGCACCCTTCAGAAATACCTGGAATAGTCAAAAAAGCTTTTCATATTGCAGAATCAGGTCGTCCTGGGCCGGTCGTTATCGACGTGCCAAAAGATATGACCAACCCAACGGATAAGTTTGAATATGTTTATCCTAAGTCGGTTAAAATGCGCTCTTATAATCCCGTGGCCAAAGGCCATAGTGGTCAAATAAAGAAAGCTTTTGAGCTGTTAATCAACGCTAAGAGACCCATTTTATATACCGGTGGTGGTGTCATTATAGGTGAAGCCTGCGAAGAGCTCATAGAGTTGGCGCAAGCGCTTAATTATCCGGTAACGAACACTTTGATGGGTTTAGGTTGTTATCCGGGAACGGATCGTCAATTCGTCGGTATGCTGGGCATGCATGGCAGCTATGAAGCTAACATGACAATGCATCACAGCGATCTGATACTGGCTGTAGGGGTGCGGTTTGATGACAGGGTGACCAATGGTATAGATAAATTCTGCCCAACGGCGAAGATCATACACATTGATATAGATCCTACTTCAATCTCTAAAAATGTGCGTGCGGATATCCCTATCGTAGGACCAGCTAAGGCGGTACTGCGTGAGTTTTTGAAACTCCAAAAAGTCAGCGCAACACAGCCTGATAAAGAAGCCATCAAGACCTGGTGGCATCAAATTGATGAGTGGCGCACTCGACACGGTGGCCGTTTCTTAACCGATGACTCTCCGTTGATGAAGCCGCAGCAAGTAATCGAAATGCTAAGCAAAGTTACCAATGGTGATGCTTTCGTCTGTTCTGATGTTGGCCAGCACCAAATGTTTGCGGCCCAGTACTACAAGTTTAATAAACCCAATCGTTGGATTAACTCTGGTGGTCTGGGCACTATGGGCTTTGGTTTGCCTGCCGCCATGGGTGTCAAGATGAGTTTCCCTGATGTTGATGTCGCTTGTGTTACAGGAGAGGGCAGTATTCAAATGAATATTCAAGAGCTCTCGACTTGTAATCAGTATCAAATTCCAGTGAAGATTATTTGTTTAAATAATGGCTCATTAGGGATGGTTCGACAATGGCAAGACATGAACTATGAGAAGCGTCATTCCCACTCTTATATGGAGTCTTTACCTGACTTTGTTAAACTGGCTGAATCCTATGGCCACGTGGGTATTAAAGTAGATAAATATGAAGATCTTGAAGATGCTATGCGCAAAGCTTTCGCGATGAAAGACAAGTTGGTTTTCATGGATATCACCGTCGATCCGGATGAGCATGTTTACCCAATGCAAATACCGCGTGGTTCGATGCGTGATATGTTGCTTTCTAAAACAGAGAGGACTTAACTATGCGTCATATTCTTTCTGTTTTATTGGAAAATGAGTCTGGTGCTCTGTCCAGAGTCGTCGGTCTATTCTCGCAGCGTAACTTCAATATTGAATCTTTGACCGTCGCAGCAACTGATGATGAAACTTTATCGCGTATTACTATCACTACCTCAGGTAATGATAAAAGAGTCGAGCAAGTGACAAAACAGTTAAACAAATTAGTCGATGTCGTTAAAGTAGTGGATTTGACCGAAGGCGATCATATTGAGCGAGAACTCATGATGATTAAATACAAGGCGACAGGCTCAGCACGCGATGAAATTAAGCGTACGGCCGATATATTCCGCGGTCAGATAATCGACATCACCCCTACTACTTACACTGTGCAATTGGTGGGTTCAAGTCGAAAGTTAGATGCTTTTATCGAGGCTCTAGAAACCTCAAATTTGATAGAAGTTGTGCGCACCGGAGTCTCCGGTATCGCCCGCGGAGAGAAGACCCTCAGTGTTTAATTGACTATCGATTTAATAAACCCGCGTCGGCGGGTTTTTTTTGTCTAAAAATAAACTTAAGTACGGTCATAAAAAGTCAAACGTGCAGATTCTGAAAGTGCAATATTGGGCGCAGAATTATAGGCGAGGACCGCGAGCAACCTGCTCTGGTCACCTTCAACAGGGGTTACTCTGTGCAGAGCATCACGGCCTTTAAATAAAGTTAAGGTGCCTGCTGAAGCTTCTAAATGGGCTATTCTGGATCGGTCTTTTAGCGCCTCGTCGACACCTGAAAAATTCATATCACCGGCATCAGCATCGCGTAAATTTTGAATGTATTCAAACCTCCCGCCAGCTTTTGACGCCTGTAATAATAAGGTGATTGCAAACGATGATTCATCAAAGTGCCATCCTAATTCTTGGCCTTCACTGGCATAGTGTAAATTAATAGAAGAGAGAGGATCTGCATAATTAAAGAGCGTCTTCTGGTTGAATATTTTTGCCAGGAAATGGCGAAATAGAGGTGCTTCATAGAGCTGCTTTAGCGGCGAATTATCGGCAATTTGATCATGGGTAATACAGCCTTTTGAAGACGATATTAAACGGTTGCGGATATGCTCAATCGGAAACTGACTGTCGGTAGGTTTAAGGTAAATATTGTGCTGTGCAGTGGAGAAAAAAGCCAAATGCTGCTGGCTAAGTCCCTCTTCGACGATTTGACTAATGGCCTGGCTGGTTAAAAAATTAGCTAAGACTAAGCTGCCACTAGTATCAAAGGTTTGCTTGCAGTGGCGAATAAAGGTGTGATCATCCAAGGGATAATTGTCTAAATCTACAATAGGCTGCAATTGCATTGTGAATCCTTATAAAACGGTTGGTTGATCGAGCTCATGCTGGTATTAGACAACGTCAATAGTATGCTTGTTGGCGATGATCGCGATGCTAAAAATAGTATTGAGGCATTGATCGTATTATACTAGACCTTGTAGTTAATTAAGCATAGCTAACCAACACTTTGCAATAAAGCAATATTTTTGCGAGGACTTAATCTAGGCCAATGCTACCCTAGAATCTTTTAGGCATGTCCATTAAGAACTCGATACTTGGGTATAACGTTTAGATGTGTAAATAACTCGTTAAAAAAAGCCTAAACTGCGCATTCAGCAGGAGTGAATTTCGCTTATTCTTTGACTAGTTATTTCTTCATTCATAACGTTATACATAGCATCTTGGCTACTCTTCTGGCCTTTGAGGGCGTTGTGGAGTTTGCTCGCTTAGCTCAAGCTGCAAAAAAACGGCCTGTTATTGGCCCTATGAGTCGAACAAATTCGAACACTGGGGAATGCGGTTGATTCTAAATTGTTATACAGCTATCGATAGCGGCTTTTTGTTGCGAAAATAATGCTGTAAATTTTCCTCAGTTGTCGGTATACAGTTATTCCTCAAGTTGCCAAAAAGCTTGGATAAGAGGGTTTTTGAGTTTTTTTTTCTAAGGTGAATAATCCGATATTAAACGCCGCTAGCGCCTGCGGCGGTGTCACGACCGACACTGTGTTTTTAAGTGGACTGTTGGATAAAACAATTTTTGGCACAATACTCACACCAAAGCCCAAGCTGACCATGCTTACAATGGCTTCGTTGCCAGCAACTTGTGCATAAATGTTCGGCGTAACGCCTATGTTATCAAACCATTGATTGGCGCTTTTTCTGGCAACTCCTTGTTCAGGTAGAATCATGGGGATGTTCTGCCAGTTCTTTACAACATCGGCGCTGCCTTTAACATTGGCAAGTGCTATGAGCTCGGGGTTGTCGCTAGGTACGATAAAGAGTAGGGCTGAGCTTACAATAGATTGAAATGCGACGCCCAAAGGGAGCTTTTCTGGCAGGGCGCCATCGTAATATCCTCACTGGCAGACAACGTTTTAGTGAGTGCATGCTCAGAATTGCCTGTATGCAGTTTGATTTCTACTTGGGGGTGTTTGAGGCGGAATTTACGGAGTATATCATAGAGAAAACGGTAGCTTGCTGTCACTGAGCAATAGACACTGAGTTCACCGGTTAAATTGTGGCTATTTTCTTGTAGCGAGGAGCGAATAATATCCCATTGGTTTATTGTTTCACTTGCATAGTCGATAAGCTCCTTACCGGACTTCGTTAAGGAGACGCTGCGATTATCACGCTCCAAAAGTTTGACGCCTAAGCTAGCTTCGAGTTGCATGATGTTGCGGCTCAAAGCTGATACGCTTAAATGAGATACTTCACTGGCACGACCAAAGTGCAATGAATCTGCCAAATTTAAAAACAGTCGTAAATTTTTAGTGTCCATAGCTGTGCTCAATAATTCATATTTGGCTATACTACCCCCAGGAGAGACATTATTTAAGTTTAAATAGCCTTAAACAAACGCTGCAACTATATCAATTTGCGTGATCAGTTTGAGTTTAACTGTATCTGTGTTCATTTGGTGTGGCGATTTTGCTTTGATAAATACGGTGAATATTTATCCTGCAATCAATTAGCTGTATCCAATTATTGTATTATTGCGTATGACATAATAGAGATTAAAATTACTATCTATTTTTGGAATCCAATTTTAAAGGTGAACTATGCTAATCCAACAGAAACCTGACATTAATTCTTCTGAAATAACCTCTGAATCGGTTTATTTAAATCGCAGAAATTTTATAAAATCAGTGCTTGGTGTCTCTACAGCATTAATCGCTCCCGGTGCGTTCGCCCTAAACAATTACTCTCTAGAGGATGAGAAGCGCTATCCGGGGCCTCAATGGTTACAACAAAAAATAGCGGCAGCGACTAAGCCAAAAATATATCAAACAGCAGATAAGCTGACCCCCTATAAAGATGTGATTAGCTACAACAACTTTTACGAATTTGGACTGAGTAAAACTGACCCGTCTGAACGCTCGCAGAATTTTATATCAGATCCATGGAAGGTTGAGGTCGTCGGTGAAATCGCCAAACCTGGCCACTACCAATTGGAAGACTTTGTAAGTCCGCATCAACTTGAAGAACGAATTTATCGGCTGCGCTGCGTCGAAGCTTGGTCTATGGTTATTCCTTGGTTAGGCGTGCCACTGGCCGACGTTTTAAAGCGATTCGAGCCCACGTCTAAGGCCAAGTATGTTGAATTTACAACATTATTAGACCCTGAGCAAATGCCTCAGCAAAACTCTCTTTTTGGTACTTTAGATTGGCCTTATGTTGAAGGGCTAAGATTAGATGAAGCAATGAATCCATTGGCTTTTCTAGCTACTGGGCTCTATGGTCAATCGTTACCGCCACAAAATGGCGCTCCGTTGAGGTTGGTAGTGCCTTGGAAATACGGTTTTAAAAATATAAAATCTATTGTGAAAATTCGTTTTACAGAAACCATGCCGGTCAATACTTGGAACAAAACGGCACCGAGCGAATACGGTTTTTACGCCAACGTTAATCCAGAGATTGATCATCCAAGATGGAGTCAGGCAACTGAGAGACGTTTGCCCTCAGGACTGTTCAGCCCCAATAGGATTAAAACATTACCGTTCAACGGTTATGCAGAAGAAGTGGCACATTTATATAAAGGTATGGATTTAACTAAATGGATTTAAGTAAAAAAGTACAGTTGCGTCTCTTGTGGATAGCTGTATTTGGGATTTGTTTGCTGCCTTTCTTGGCGGTTGTATTAGCCGCAGTTCAGCAGACATTAGGCGCCGATCCAGCAAAAGAAATTGTATTAGAATTGGGTACTTGGGCAATAATATTACTTTGGGCTAGCTTAGCTGTCACGCCTTTAAGAAAATTATTGAAGTGGAGCTGGCTGGCTAAATATCGTCGAATGCTTGGCTTGTACAGTTTCTTCTACGCGTCGATGCATTTGCTCGCCTTTGCAACGTTTATGGTTGGCTGGGATCTAGACATACTGTTTTTAGAGTTGACACAAAGGCTTTATGCCATTGCAGGTTTTGCGGGGCTGCTGTTGCTGATACCGCTAGCGCTAACTTCAACCAAAAAAATGCAGAAGAGATTAAAGCAAAATTGGCTAAAATTGCATAAATTGGTTTATGTTGTCGCCCTCTTGAGTTTGTTGCACATAGTATGGCAAATCCGCTCAGATTATTCAGAAGCTTTAATCTATGGCTTGTTACTCTGCTGGATGTTAGGTTATCGTTACTATATAAGAACCTGCGCCGCACAAAAGCGCAAGCAATCAGTGATGGTTCAGCATGACAAGGTCGGTACCCATCAGTAGCAACGCTGATTGGATAAACAGAAAAAATAGGATAGCTTAAATGAGCGATGATCAACCCAAAGCAGGTAAAAAACTTAGTTGGTGGCATATGCTGGTCAGTGTTTGCAGTGCTTTGATTGGCGTACAATCAGATAAAAATTTGAACTCAGATTTTACTAGCGGACGATTATGGCCATTTATACTGTTGGGCCTAATGGTCGTAATAGTGTTCATAATGGTGCTTGTGCTGGTGGTTAAAGTTGTCGTCGGTTAAGGTCTGGTTCTATAAATTGTCCATTACTGCTGTTTGAACACAGGTTTTGAGCATTGCTTTGCTGTAAAGCTAACCTTTTTTATGCCTCTAAATTCTCCTAAATCTATTCCAAAATGACCTCTGCGCAAGCCAGCCTCACTGTTTGCAAAATGCAACTGTTAACTGTTGATTTGTTAATGTTTTCTATTGTTTAGATTTAGTAATATTTATTTTGATTTCTAGTATAAATTGCGTCTATAATTTGGCAAATAAAAACAATAAATATGAATTATTAGAAAATCAAGCCCGAAGTGCTCATGCAAGCCGAATTAGAATTGCTGAATAATAAAAAAATATCCAGTAACTATATTTGGCATTGACAGGCTTTGTGGGCGGTTTTCTTCTAGATAAGAGGGAGTTAGTCAGTGACCATGAAATCTACATTTCGAGAGAAGGGTGGCTTGGACCTTCTAAAAGTCGGGATTTTTTCCATACCTTTTTTATTTGTCACATCTGCTAGCGCTGATTGGCAGCTCAATATGCGTGAGGGGGTGACTGAAATTAGTCGCTCTGTTTATAGCTTGCACATGACCATTTTTTGGATTTGTGTAGCGATTGCTATTGTCGTATTCGGTGTGATGCTCTGGTCGGTGATTCATCACCGCAAGTCCCGAGGCGCAAAAGCACAAAATTTCCATGAAAATGTCTATGTGGAAATTGCTTGGACCGTTATTCCGATCCTTATTTTGGTCGCTATGGCAATACCTGCGACCTCTACATTAAAGAAGATGTATGACTCTACTGAGTCTGATTTAGATATCCAAGTCACTGGCTATCAGTGGAAATGGCGCTATCAATATCTTGAGGAAGGCGTCGATTTTTTCTCAAGCTTGGCTACCCCTGCCGAACAAATTTCTGGCGAAGCTGAAAAGACAGAAAATTATTTACTCGAAGTAGACAACCCTCTGGTTATACCCGTAGGCAAAAAAATCCGTTTCTTGATAACTGCAAATGATGTTATTCACTCTTGGTGGGTGCCCGACTTTGCCGTTAAAAAAGATGCCATACCGGGATTTATCAATGAGTCTTGGGCCATTGCAGAAACTACAGGGATTTATAGAGGTCAATGTGCTGAGTTGTGCGGTAAAGATCACGGTTTTATGCCTATTGTTGTAGAAGTGAAAACTCAGGAAGATTATGCCGCGTGGATACAAGATCAAAAGCAACAGCAAATCGAAAAAGCTAAATCCGCTGAAAAACGCTGGACATTAGCTGAATTAATGGTGACAGGCAAAGAAGTGTATTCGAAAAGTTGTGCCGCTTGTCATCAGGAGTCGGGTGAAGGTTTACCTGGTGCTTTCCCTGCTCTTAAAGGCAGTGCTATTGTTCAGGGAGATCCCAGTGGGCATATAAACATCGTCCTCGATGGAAAGCCTGGAACCGCAATGCAAGCATTTCGAGATCAACTGAGTGCGACCGAATTAGCGGCAGTAATCACTTATGAGCGAAATGCTTGGGGTGACTCGGTAGGTGACATCATTTCCCCTAGTGAAATTGCAAAACTCAAGCAATAGGAGTCTGAGATGACCACAGGTACAGAGCAGATGATTGATAAAGCGTTAGTAACACCGCAGACAGAACATCACCATGGCCCGGCTAAAGGTTTTAGTCGTTGGCTTTACACTACTAATCACAAAGATATAGGTTCAATGTATCTGTGGTTTAGCTTAGCAATGTTTATGACCGGCGGTTGCATGGCGCTGTTGGTTCGCCTTGAATTATTTCAGCCTGGGCTGCAGTTTCTACAGCCTGACTTTTTTAATCAAATGACCACAATGCATGGCTTGATCATGGTGTTTGGCGCGGTTATGCCAGCGTTTGTTGGGCTTGCAAACTGGATGTTGCCCCTGATGATAGGTGCGCCGGATATGGCGTTGCCTAGGTTGAATAACTGGAGCTTTTGGATCCTGCCTTTTGCCTTTAGTATGATGTTAATGACCTTGTTTATGGATGGCGGTGGACCCAATTTTGGCTGGACCTTCTACGCGCCGCTATCTACAACTTATGCGCCGCCTTCAGTCACCTATTTCATCTTTGCAGTACATATGATGGGTATTAGCTCAATTATGGGCGCAATCAACGTCATAGTGACCATCCTAAACATGCGCCCTAAAGGCATGACTATGATGAAGCTACCTTTGTTTGTATGGACTTGGCTGATTACTGCTTTTCTACTTATTTTGGTGATGCCTGTTTTAGCCGGTGTTGTCACGATGATGTTAATGGATATCCATTTTGAAACCAGCTTTTTCAATGCAGCTGGTGGCGGGGATCCAGTTCTGTTTCAGCATGTGTTTTGGTTCTTCGGCCATCCTGAAGTTTACATTATGATATTGCCTGCTTTTGGCATCATTAGCGAGATTATACCGACCTTTGCACGCAAGAGATTATTTGGCTATAGCTCGATGGTGTATGCCACTTCATCGATCGCCTTTCTGTCTTTTATTGTTTGGGCGCATCACATGTTTACGGTGGGAATGCCGTTAATGGGTGAGTTGTTCTTCATGTACGCTACAATGTTGATAGCTGTGCCAACCGGAGTGAAAGTGTTCAACTGGGTAGCGACGATGTTTCGGGGCTCGATGACATTTGAAACACCGATGTTATTTGCTATAGCCTTCGTTGTCTTGTTCAGCATTGGTGGTTTCTCTGGCTTGATGTTGGCAATAGCCCCCGCTGACTTCCAATACCATGATACCTATTTTGTGGTAGCGCATTTCCACTACGTGCTCGTTCCCGGATCTGTTTTCTCAATCATGGCCGGTGTCTATTATTGGTTGCCAAAATGGACTGGGAATTACTACAACGAAAAAATGGGTCAACTGCACTTTTGGTTAAGTTTTATAGGTATCAACGTTACGTTCTTCCCTATGCACTTTGTGGGTCTGGCGGGAATGCCGCGACGTATACCTGATTATGCGCTGCAATTTGCCGACTTCAATCAGATTTCATCATTAGGCGCGTTATTGTTCGGCTGCGCACAATTACTGTTTATTTACAATATTGTGGCTTGTATTCGGAATAAGAATCAAGCGACAGATAAAGTTTGGGAAGGCTCTAATGGATTGGAGTGGACGGTTCCATCACCGGCGCCTTATCACACATTCACAAAACCACCTAAAATTGACTAGGTTGTCAAGATGCAAAAAACATCAAGTAATAAAAAAATAGTCTTACGATTAGTCTTTGGCGTAGTGCTGATGTTTGGCTTTGGTTTTGCTTTAGTGCCTCTTTACGATGTTTTTTGTCGAATAACCGGCCTTAATGGCAAGGTGGATCTTACACCTGGCAGCTATATGAAAAATTCAGAGGCGGCTAGGGGTTTGAAAATACAGTTCATTTCGGTTAACAATGAATCAATGCCCTGGCGGTTTAAGCCAGTTGAAAGTTCTCTGAAAGTTAAACTGGGCCAGACTTATAGAACCGCTTATATAGCGGAAAACTTAACGCAAAATGACATGGTGGCACAGGCAGTACCCTCTGTCTCTCCGTCTGAAGCTGCCGCTCATTTGCAGAAAGTAGATTGTTTTTGTTTCAACCGCCAACCGCTTAAAGCGGGTGAGCGAAAAGAGATGGGGTTATCGTTTAATATATTGCCTACCATGCCGGCGTATATCAAAACAGTTACCCTTTCCTATACTTTATTTGATATTACTGCGACGAGCGAAAAATCGATTGCCAGTAACAGTGAATAACACCAAGTGTTAAAGGAGTCATGTCGATGCAAGTTGATCCTCAAGAATATTATGTTCCCAGTGAAAGCTATTTTCCGATAGTCGCTTCGGTTTCTTTGTTTTGTTTGGCTTTTGGTTCTGCAAGCATATTGACCGCGGCTGAAAATAGCGGTGATATGGGTATGATCTTGTTGTTTGCCGGGTTTTTGTCACTAATCTTTGTCGTCATTAGTTGGTTCTCCAAAGTGGCGGCGGAAAGTAGGGATGGTCTTTATTCAGCGCAAATGGATAGATCTTTTCGCTGGGGTATGGGTTGGTTCATCTCTTCTGAATTGATGTTTTTCGCTGCTTTTTTTGGTGCGCTTTTTTACATACGTGTGTTGGCTGTCCCCTGGTTGGCAGGGGAGGGAGAAAAAGGTGTCTCGCATATGTTATGGGAAGGTTTTGTTAATCAGTGGCCGCTGATGACGACGCCTGACCCCAGTTTATTCAAAGGCCCGGACCAAATAGTAGACCCTTGGCACATCCCGCTATTGAACACTATTTTATTATTGGCATCGAGCATCACACTGACATTTTCTCACAAAGCTCTAAAGCTTAATAATAGAAATTGGACAGCAATTTGGTTGGCCTTAACGGTTGTTTTAGGTGCTACTTTTATGTACTACCAAGTAGTTGAGTATCATGAAGCCTATACTGAATTAGGCTTGACATTGGCGTCTGGTGTCTACGGATCCACCTTTTTTATCTTAACTGGTTTTCATGGGTTTCACGTGACCCTGGGAACGTTAATGTTGATTTGTATTTTGGTTAGAGTATTGGAAGGTGAATTTACTGGCGAAAAACATTTTGCCTTTGAGGCAGTAGCTTGGTATTGGCATTTTGTTGATGTTATTTGGGTTGGACTGTTTGTTTTTGTCTACATTCTTTAATTATAGGCCATGTGGTGTGAGCGACCCTGTGTAAAAACCAATGATTAGTACGGCAATTAAAGCAATCGTCAAAGTGATACGCACAAACAGCATGTTCACGGTTCTATGGCTTGAATTGTCGTCTTTCATTAAAAAGACAAAGCTATACACCAAAGACACAATGATGGCTATAAATAGCACTAATATTAGAATTTTCATAAAGCTTGTTGCCCGCAATAGAGATTTATATGAGTAAAGCGCAAAAGTCCAATGCTAGCAAGTTATTTGTCTTAGCGCTTGTGATCATGTTAGTTATCCTCTTGCTTAGACTTGGATTTTGGCAATTGGATAGGGCTACAGAAAAAGAATTGTTAATTGAACAATGGCATCAACCAATAGCAATCGAATTATTAGCCTTAGACCAACAGCAAGATTTCTACCGTAAAGTTGAATTTGATGGAGAGATAAACCCACATCAGTACTTCTTCTTAGACAATCGAACTAGACAGGGAAAGGTAGGTTACGAATTAATTATAATAAGCAAACTGGCGGATAACACGGCGATTTTAATCAATCTAGGATGGTTGGCCGCCAATGTAGATCGAAGTATCTTACCTGTCGTTGTATTGCCTAAATCTAATGTAAAATTTACTGGTTGGATCAAGCAGCAGCATCCAGTTTTCCAATTGAAACAAGATCAATGGCAAGCGGGTTGGCCAAAGCGAATACAGCAGATAGAGATAGATAAGATCGGCCTTGTGGCAAATATACCCAACCTAGCGCCTTTTGTGTTGTTAAATGAGAAACCATTACTAGAGAGTTTGATTACCGCTTGGAAACCAGTAAATATGAGTGCCCAAAAGCATATAGGCTATGCATTCCAATGGTTTTTAATGGCTTTCACTCTGTGTGTGATGCTGATATGGTTCGGCTTAAAACAGCGTAAAAAGATAAGAGCAAAATGATATGAGCACTAAATCAAATAAAATAACTTTCGCACTTATCTGGTTAGTCGGGTTACTGCCGCTATTTCTCGCTATTTTCATGTATTACTCCGGTACCTTGGGTCCAAGCAATAGAGTGAACCAAGGCGAGTTGCTGCAAAGCCAATCTTTAGCGCAGTGGCAGTTAACCTTTGAAAACAAAGCTTGGAAACCTGGCTCTCAATGGCAAATTTTGCATACTTTGCCCACAAATTGTGACTCGAAACAATGTCAGATATGGCAGCAAGACTTACCCAGCGTGGTCAAGTTACTCGGTAAAGACAGCGCTAGGGTGGTAATTCATCAAGTCGGTGCTGCTAATACAATGTTACAGTCTGAAAAAATAGGTCAATTGGGTGAGGCTATCTGGGTCGCTGACCCATTGGGAAATTTGGTTCTGCGTTACTCTTTAAATCTAGAACCTAAACAGCTATTAAAAGATTTAAAAAAATTACTCAAAATATCGGGTATAGGATAATGAGCGAAGCAATAAGTGTAATGCCAAACAGCGACAAAAACATTGCTGGTAAGCGGCTTGCTCTTGGGTTGGTTAGTGGTGCAATTATCCTAGTGTTGATTGTTGTGCTAATGGGCGGTTGGACAAGAATTAGTGATGCGGGATTAAGTTGTCCCGACTGGCCGGGTTGTTTTGGCCAGCTGACTGTTCCCAGTACTGAAGCTGAGCTAGCCAAAGCAGAGCAATTGTATCCCAATATTGCGGTTGAAGAGAGTAAAGGTTGGCTTGAAATGCTGCATAGGTATTTAGCTGGATCTTTAGGTCTAATGATATTGGCGCTTGCGATGCTTGCGTTCAGTTACCGCAAGCAAGCGCACTATCCACATATACTGAGTTACAGTTTGTTGGTATTGGTGGTGTTCCAAGCGTTACTGGGGATGTGGACTGTCACCCTTAAACTGCTGCCGATTATCGTCACGCTGCATTTGTTGGGAGGCTTGTTGACGACTATTTTACTTATTTTATTGCGCGCTAAAATATTGACAGAGCGACAACCGCCTGTGAAGTGGCAGAAACAGCATTATGCATTCGCTATCGGGCTCATAGTATTACTAGGACAGATTTTATTAGGAGGATGGACAAGTAGTAATTATGCCGGTTGGGGTTGTAGTGATTGGTTGGCTTGTAACCCTTCCCTGAGTGTTGAATATGATTTCAAATCCGCCTTCAGTTTAACCTTTGACACAACTTATTCACACCAGGGCGGTTTGCTAGGTTTGGCGCAGAGAGGGGCTATTCAAATAGTACATAGGATAGGTGCCCTGATTGTCGTGCTGTATTTCTTTGGGCTTTGGATTGTTATGTTTAAACAGAATATGTGGAAAAAATCATGTGCGGTATTGGTGTTTTTAACCACTGTGCAAATAATTTTGGGTTTAATGAGTGTTGCCTGGGCAATGCCTACAGGTTTAGCCATGGCTCATCATTTTGTGGCCATTATCATGTTAGTATTTATAACAGGCTTACTAGCGGCTAGTTTAAAGAAAAGCAGAGGAGTAGACGATGGAAAAGTATAAGTTGATAGCGTCTAATATGTTCCGATTTGATGTGAAATTAGCCGATTTTTTAGAGCTTTGTAAGTTGAAAGTGGTAGCTCTAATGTTGTTAACTGCTTTAGTAGGAATGTTGCTAGCCACTGAATCAGTACCGTCATTATCTATTATGACATTGGGGTTAATAGGTATTGCGTTAGTGACAAGTTCTGGCGCAGCTATAAATCACGTAATGGATCAGAAAATTGATGAAGCGATGTTGCGAACTAAGTGGCGCCCATTGCCGCAAGGTAAAGTCTCTAGTCAGCAAGCGATTATTTTTGCCCTGGCCATTGGTGCAATAGGTATCTATATTTTAGCGGTTTATATTAATCTACTAACCGCTTGGTTAACGTTTTTTTCACTGGTTGGTTATGCTGTGATATATACGGTTTGGCTAAAGCGGGCTACCCCTCAAAACATCGTCGTCGGGGGTTTGGCAGGCGCGGCACCACCACTTTTGGGCTGGACTGCGATAAGCGGCGAAATCACCGCTGATAGTTTGTTGCTTGTGCTGATTATATTTGCCTGGACTCCCCCTCATTTTTGGGCGCTATGTCTAGCCAGAAAAAATGACTATGCGAAGGCTGGCGTACCTATGCTGCCGGTTACTCATGGTGACAGTTACACCAAACTGCACATCATTCTCTACAGTGTATTGATGGTACTAACGACTGTGTTGCCTTTTTTAACCGCAATGTCAGGGCTAATCTATCTGATATTAGTCAGCGTTTTGAATATTCGGTTTTTGTATTGGGCCGTCAAAGTATATCAAGATGTTAAAGACAGCCAAATGGCAATGTTTAGATACAGCATTACCTACTTAATGTTGCTGTTTGCTGCATTGTTGATCGATCACTATTTTTTTATAACGCTTACTGAACAGGCAATATAGTGACGCCGCAGTTAAGATATAAGTTGAAATGACAAGTAGCCATTGGCAAGATGTTGTTAAGCGCTACTGCTAATTCTAGGAGAAGTCTAATGTTTATAAGCCACATGGTTGGAATGTTTTATCACCCAAAAGAAGAATGGGGTACTATTCACGAGGAGAAATACAGTGTATTACATATATTTTTGGCTCAGATTAGCATCTTATCCTTGATACCTGCTGTGTCTATGTACATAGGTACGACACAAATAGGTTGGTCATTGACAGGTGTTGATTACATAAAACTCTCGGCAGGTAGTGCCTTACCTGCCGCGATAGCCTCCTATTTTGCCTGTTGGGGAGCCTGTGGTTTTATCGCTTACTCTATCCATTGGATGGAAAAGACCTACGGCGGACATGTTGCGCTTAATCAGTGTCTGATTTTGACAACATTTACAGCGATACCGATGTTCTTAGCGGGGCTCTCAGCGATATACCCAATGCTGTGGTTCAATGTCACCATCGGACTTGCTGCATTAATTTACTCTGTCTATTTATTGTTTATTGGCGTTCCAGTGATAATGGAAATTCCTGAGGACAGGGCTTTCTTCTTTTCTGCTTCTATATTGACCGTTGGTCTTTGTACTATGGTCGGTATGTTAGTCGCTTGTGTGATTTTGTGGGATACAGTGATACCTCTCAATTACATTTCGCCATAACAGCATGAGTCTGTAGCATTTTAGTCCCTAGATGGTTTGAAAAACTATTGTATCTTTGGCTAGTTTGTTTCGTGCCTCACTAGATAGAGTTGTAGTAATAATTGAACCACTTTATTTAGTGATCCTGATCCATAACACTTAAAAGGCTATCATCTTAAACAAGCAGCGGATTATTCTCCCGACAAAGTATTAGGCACTAAATTAGCGTAAATTTAAACTAAGCCTTGACGCAAGATATTACATCTATATAATTCTGCTCCTCGCTTGAGACAGTGCTTGAAGATATCGAGGTTAAGGTCGAGGCGAGAGGTTGTTAGAGGACTATTTATAGGCCCTAACAAACTGATCTTTTGAAAGAAACTTTAAGGTTAATTTTTCTTTGAGTTAATAATCAACTGAAAAAACTAAAAAAATAATTGACTTACCGTGGTGCGAATATATAATATGCACCTCAATTAAGCAGGGCAGCAAACATCAGTTGCTAGGACAAGTAAAATATATTGTCAATGCTTAATTTTAGCCACCTTTATAGGTAGCCAAACGCTCTTTAAAAATTTGGTCAGATAATTCGTGTGGGCGCTTGTCGATAGAAGCTACAAAAGCTTTTATAGCATTGTCAATAACTTAGCTACTTAGGTAGTAACGTTGATTGGCAAAAATCAAGACAAGTA
>JAWUWK010000010.1:0-21864 GCA_034111875.1 Gammaproteobacteria bacterium | reverse complement strand
TCTACCGAACCCTAGATGATCTCGATGCAATAGCCACTTCAGCCAAAACCTCAGCAGTTGGCGTGGTGATTGGTGGGGGCCTGCTAGGTTTAGAAGCGGCCAATGCGGTAAAGGCACTGGGTCTTAAAACCCACGTGGTTGAATTTGCGCCTAGACTAATGGCCGTGCAGCTAGATCAAGGTGGCGGGGATCTATTAAAGAGTAAAATTACCGATCTGGGTGTCGATGTGCACACAGGCAAAAACACTAAGGAAATTGTCGCAGGCGAGCTCTGCCGCTATAGAATGATTTTCGCTGACGGCAGTTTTCTTGAAACAGATACCATTGTTTTTTCTGCGGGTATTCGCCCCAGAGACAACCTCGCCAGAGATGCCCAGCTAGCTATAGGCGACCGCGGGGGTATCAGCATCGATAACCAATGTTTAACGAGTGATCCAGATATTTACTCGATTGGCGAGTGTGCACTTTGGAACAGCAAAATTTTTGGCTTAGTGGCCCCTGGTTATGCGATGGCTAAAGCGGCTGTGAGCCATATTACCGGCGGTGACAAAGTGTTCACCGGCGCAGACATGAGTACTAAGCTTAAATTGCTCGGGGTTGAGGTAGCTAGTATTGGCGACGCGCATGCCAGCACAGAGGGATCGCGCACTTATAGCTTCATCGATACAGCGACTGGTATCTATAAAAAAATTGTCATGGATGAAACCGGTAAATTACTTCTCGGCGCTGTATTAGTTGGCGATAGCAGAGATTATGGTCAATGGCTGCAATTGGTACTGAATAAAATAGAACTGACTCATCAACCTGAGTATTTATTACTGCCAGAAGCTGATGGTGAAACTGCTGGCGGTAGCCCCGGAGTCGATGCGCTACCCGACAGTGCGAAAATTTGTTCTTGTCTAGATGTGACTAAAGGAGAAATTAATCAGGCGGTTGAAGGCGGTGCCAGCGACATTATCGCGCTTAAAGCTTGTACTAGTGCAGGCACGGGTTGTGGCGGTTGTGTACCCCTTGTCAGCCAGGTGATGAATGCACAACTGAGCAAACTGGGTATCAGCATTGACAGTAGTTTATGTCGCCATTTTAAGCATTCACGCACAGAGCTTTACGATATATTAAGAGTAAAAAAAATTCGCTCTTTTAGGGATCTACTCGATAACTGCGGTTCTGGCGATGGCTGTGAAATTTGTAAACCTGCAGTCGGTTCTATGCTTGCGTCGCTCTGGAACGAGCATGTGTTAGAAGAAGAACTAATCGGCCTACAAGATACTAACGATAACTTTCTTGGCAATATGCAAAAAAACGGTACTTATTCTATTGTCCCGCGTATTCCAGGCGGGGAGATCACCGCCGATCACTTGATTTTAATCGGACAAGTGGCCAAAGAGTACAATTTGTACACTAAGATCACCGGAGGACAACGCATCGATTTATTTGGTGCACAGATTCACCAATTACCGCCGATTTGGCAGCGCTTTGTCGATGCGGGTTTAGAGACCGGCCACGCTTATGGAAAGTCACTGCGTACGGTCAAATCTTGTGTGGGTACTAGCTGGTGCCGCTTTGGGGTGCAAGACAGTACTTCAATGGCTATTTTACTTGAACAGCGTTATAGGGGTATTCGCTCTCCTCACAAAGTTAAAATGGCCGTCTCAGGCTGTGCCCGCGAATGTGCTGAGGCCCAAAGTAAAGATTTCGGGGTGATAGCCACTGAAAAGGGCTGGAACTTATATGTCTGCGGTAACGGTGGCATGCGTCCAAGACACGCTGATCTCTTTGCCAGTGACATAGACGACGCCACACTGATGCGCTATATAGATATCATCTATATGTTCTATGTTAAAACCGCAGACAGACTACAGCGCACTTCAGTGTGGATGGAGAACTTAGAAGGGGGGCTGGATTACCTGAAAGACGTCGTGATGCAAGACAAGTTAGGCATTAATGAGGCACTACTCCAACAGATGACACACTTAGTCGATAGCTACCAGTGTGAATGGAAGACAACCCTTGAGTCCCCACAAAAACTCAAGCGCTTTAGCCATTATATCAACTCAGACAAAGCAGATGACAATGTTATTTTCAGTACCGTGCGAGAGCAGATTAGCCCCAGCGAAAAAGCCCTGGAACCGGCAGCGCTAGAACTTGCCACTCAATTATAAGGAAAACTCAACATGACGACTAATTCTAACTGGATTGATATTTGCAAACTTCAAGACATCCCGCGAAACACAGGGGTTTGTGCCGATTTGCAAGGCAAACAAGTTGCGGTGTTTCATCTTCAGTCAGTTAGTACCCAAGGGGTGAGTCAGATAAAGGCTGTTGCAAATTTCGATCCTTTCTCTAAAGCCAATGTACTATCGCGTGGGCTCATTACTGAGTCAGGTGAAAAATTCAGTATTGCCTCTCCGCTTCTAAAGCAGCAATTTAACTTAGATACGGGCATTTGCGAGCAGGATGAGTCAGTGGTCATCACTACTTTTGACGCTAGGATTAGCCAAGGGTTTGTGCAACTTAAGAAAATAATAACAACCTGAAAAATGGTTGGTTAATGTTTTCGTACATCGCCTGTGTCATCGACTCATTAGCAGTAGTCTAATTTTTTGTATTAAGATTTTTTATTATTGTAAAAAGATGTATATATGCAGTGGTTAACACCAATTAATCTAGCCGCCATTTCTGTGATCTTTTCTGGCTCTTTTGTTAATGCACAAGAGTTAGGTTATGCCTAGAAATAAGTACTCACTTTTAGTGTCATCAAACTCACAGATATGGCACCTATCGCTGTTGCCTATGAAAATGGTTACTTTGAAGAGGAATAGTAGTACGTCACTATTGAGACAAAAGCCAACTGGAAAGTGTTATTAGATGGGGTGATTAATGGTCGATTAGATGACGCGCACATGCTTGCAGGCTAACCTCTTGCGGCGAAATGGGCTTCGGTACTCAAGGTGATATCATCACGGCGTTTTTAATGGACCTCAATGGCAATATAATTACGGTGTCCAATGATGTCTGGGCAAAAATGAAAACCCATATCGCTAAAGATAGTCAAGGAAGAGCTGTCAATCCTATCAAAGCTGATGCATTAAAGCCGCTCGTCGATGAATATAGAGAGACGGATAAAACGTTTAATATGGGTATGTTTTTTCCGGTCTTAACGCATAATTATGAAATGCGATATTGGTTAGCAGTAGGTGGCATAAACCCAATTTTTCGCACCACAAAAACCTGACACTAGCGGTCAGATTGACGCCGATGTACTTTTATCAGTGACACCCCCACCACAAATACCTGCTACTTTAGAAGCTGGCACTATCCAAGGCTATTGTGTTGGTGAACCTTGGAACCAACAGGCTGTATTTAAAGGAATTGGCGTCCCTGTTATAACTGATTATGAAATATGGGAAAATAATCCAGAAAAAGTGTTTGCTCTCAGTGCACAATTTGCCGAAAAATACCCAAATGCGACCATCCGATTAACCCGTGCAGCACAGTGGTTGGATGGAAATGACCATTGCTAACGCCCCCGATGTATGGCTGTAGGAATTATGTTCTCAGACCTCAACTTGTAAACCATCTTTAATCTCCCCGCTTAGCACTGCTAACGTTAACAGTGCGAAGCCTTTGATCCAATTCCTTCGTTGCTGGGTAGATTCAATACACTTAAATATCATCGCTAATGTTGTATTCTTGGGTCCACAGTGACGCGTGTTTTCGTTCTTCATTTAAGTGTTGATAAATTTGATTCGATTGGATTTTTTGTCCTTAATAAGTGCTTAGTGCTTAGCTGGTAAATTCTACAAAGCCAATAGGTCTTCCTATTGGCTTTCAAGCACACCATCTTTTTTGGGACTTAGTGGAGATACAGTTAATTAACCTAAAGGCATAATTGACAACAGACAATTTTACTTCTATGTTAAATATATTATATTACATTCAAGTGTTTGTGAGCCTATAAGAAGTAATCAACCTTAGGTAAATGTGAACCAGTCGCGCAGAGAAGATATGGGGTTTATCCGCATGTTATTTACTCTAGGAATTACAATGATAAAGCAAGAATTTGAAATTTTGGTGGTTGATGCTAATCTGAACAACCTTAAACTTGTTAGAAAATTACTGACGGAAAAGAGCTATCAAGTACGTATTGCCACTAGTGGTGAAATGGCACTAAAGTCTGTCCAATCTAGATTTCCCGATTTGATATTACTCGATATCACATTGCCAGATATAAGTGGATTTGAAACTTGTAAACAGTTGAAAGACGATATTGATACTGAAAATATTCCGATCATTTTCTTGAGTGAGTTAAAAGAAGAAAGTGATATTATAAAGGGCTTTGAAGTAGGCGGTGTTGACTTTATTACAAAACCGTTTAAAACCGAAATATTACTTGCCAGAATACAGACTCATACGCAGTTCCATTCACTGAAATGTAATTTTATTAATAACAATCAAGCGCTTGAAAAAAATATATTTGAGTTAAAAGAGGCTCAAACTCGGCTTCTAGAGTCTGAAAAAATGGTAGCATTAGGCAACATGGTAAAAGGTGTTGCGCATGAGTTAAACACTCCAATCGGTATCTCTATCACCGCTATATCCTTTTTTAGAGCAGAAGCAGCAAGATTAAAAAAATTATTTATCGAGGGAAAAATGACCAAAAAAAACTTGTCTGACTACTTTGAAGAAACAGAGGTTTTAGGCAGTTCTATTAACATTAGTTTGGAAAAAGCGGCTGAATTAATCAAGTCTTTCAAGTTAGTGTCGGTAGAACAACAATTAGGCACTATTATTAAGTTCAATCTCCGTGAAAACTTTGCAGATATCGCCCAAAGCTTCAGTCATGTATTTAAAAATAAAAATATAAAGATTAAAAACGAAATACCCTCTGATATTATGCTCACCAACTTCCCCGGGATTTTATATCAAATATATACCAACCTTTTAAACAATGCCAACATACACGCTTTTGAAGATGCAGATCAAGGGATCATCACATTGCAAGCTGAGCTGCAAAAAAATTATGTGGTGCTTAAGTTTATTGATAATGGGAAAGGAATGTCCGACCAAGTCAAACACCAGTTGTTCGATGAGTTTTTCACCACAAAGCGTGGAAAAGGTGGTTCAGGTCTAGGTATGAACATAGTCCGTACATTAGTCACTGAAAAATTGGCTGGGGAAATAAAGGTAGATTCTGAAGTCGGAGAGGGCACATGTTTTACCCTACAAGTGCCTAATCTGGAGGGGAAAAATTATAATAATCAAGGTCGGAGTAAAAAAAATTCTAATTATACAGAGTCAAAAGCTTAAAGGTTAACACTCCTTCTCGTACTGATAACATCCGTTCTAAAGCCTTCAACAACTGTCATTTTCATCTTTATGGGATGACCCTCTTCGTTCAAAGATAGAGCGGCCACAAAGGGTGTTTTTTTATGAGCCTTTTCCTCGTTTACCACCTCTGAGCTCTCCACCCCAATATGCATCATCCAATTGAATAGTACCTGAAATGGGTTGTGAGTCGTTATGCTGCTTCATCGCTTGTAGTATTTTTTGCCGTACTGATCAGGCTGTGTCGTAGTTAACGCCTAGCTGTCGTTTGAGCTCAAGCGCAGAGATACTCGTATTAGACTGAGTGATTAAGTGAATAGCCATAAACAAGATTGTTAAAGAAAAATTTGTGTTAGAGAACAGAGTGTTGCTAGTTATGGAGGTTTGAGTACGGCAGTTGTTATATTGTTACAACCGCCTGCTTTTAAGCTTGCAGTATTGATTACATTAGCACTTTGCACACATAAATCCTTGTGGCCATCTCCAATTTAAAAGAGCTTTTTCACACTGCTCTTCAGTGCCGTAGCGGTCAGTCAATTCAAATAGACTGAATCCTTTTTGATACTGTATTTTACTCTTAGCCATGATAATCTCCAATGCATAAAAACTGTACAGATATTTAGTACTTTTTTTTGATGAGCTATCTATAGCTGAAAGTAGTGGGTGATTAGCAAAAAGAATGGTTACTTTATTGTTAAAGATAGGTATATCAGCCCTGTGGTTTAGAACGGTTCTCTGTGGCGTCAAGCGGCTCTGTGATCTGCGTGGTAGATAGCTTTTTAAATATTAGTGAACCACAGAGAGTAAAGAGCAAAATTCGTTAAAAATAATTTGGCTCAATAGTAAAAATTATTTTTCAAGGTTTTTTTGGATTAGCTGTTTAAGCGCTGTTAGCCTTTTTAGATTAGCACCAAAATCGCTTTTTCCCTCTCTAGAGGCCGATCGAAAGTGAATCAGTTTACCCGGTACAATTCTCACTTCAACATCGTCTACAAAGCCAAAAATTGCTGATTTGAAAGTAGCCGCTAAGTAGCCTGAGTGTTTATTCTCTATTTTACCTCCACTTGAAACGATAGCCGTTTCGATGGCTGCTAAAATATCCATCTCAGTGTTGTTGAACATTGAAATATCAAGAGGTGCAATAAACTTTTCTGCTTCAGGCCCTAGCTCACTGGTGACACAATTTGGTGTGTCTGGGCAGGGCTGTAATGAATTATTCAAAAGCCCAAGTGCCTTGCCTGATTGAGATGATTGACCAAGCCAAATAAAAAAGCCAAAAACAATCAATAATACCCCAAGCACTATTACAGCTATCATTTTCATAGAAGAATCCTTTTGTTTTGAAACGATGAGATAAAGTTATTCATAAGCATTGTGAGAATACATCAAAAATGCAACAAATTTCGTTTTAACTTGTCAATGATCTACCGCTAGGATGGATAAAAAATATAGCGGCGAATAAATATAATGCCTAAGGCACTACTGGCGGCAAACGCTAAAAAATTTAAACCTAGTTAACACCGATATTAATGCTGCGCTGAGCTATTGAAAGCAGCAGTAACTATTTTAGGTAATCGTTATAAAAGCGTCTACTCATGATATCAACTGAAACCTGTTTCTAACTCATAACTATTCTATTTTTAGGTAAAACAGCACTGATCTAGTGTAAAGTATGGCTTATAATAGAGGCATAAAAACAGCACTTCTAAACTGACCCTCAGAAATTTAAGTGACAATGGATTTTAAGGAAGAGTAAAACTATGACTAAGTATCAAAAAAGTGCAGAGGCGATTGCTGCACTTAACCCGGAACAGTATCGGGTTACTCAAGAAAACGCGACTGAGCGTCCGGGCACTGGACTATTACTAGATAACAAGTCACCTGGAATATATGTCGATATAGTGTCAGGGGAGCCTCTGTTTGCCTCCGCCGATAAATATGAATCGGGCTGTGGCTGGCCGAGCTTTACCAAGCCTCTTGAAACTCGAAATATTAATGAAATTAATGATGTTAGTCATAGTATGCTGCGCACTGAAGTTCGCTCTGCAAATGCAGACAGCCATTTAGGGCATGTCTTTACTGACGGACCCACAGCGAGTGGCGGGTTGCGCTATTGTATTAACTCAGCATCACTGAGATTTATCCATCGCGATGATATGCAAAGTGGCGGTTACAGTGAATATTTAGATCAAGTAGAGGATGTAGTCTAATGGCACAAGAAAAAGCAACGTTGGCAGGTGGTTGTTTCTGGGGAATGCAAGATCTTATCCGTAAAATTGCAGGTGTCGAATCGACACGTGTGGGCTATAGCGGAGGTGATGTTAGCAATGCTACTTACCGCGATCACGGAACTCATGCAGAGGCAATAGAGATTACCTTCGATAACTCAGTGGTGAGTTATCGAAAAATACTAGAGTACTTTTTTCAGATCCATGACCCTAGCACTGAACTGCGTCAAGGAAATGATAGAGGTGCTTCATACCGCTCGGCCATTTATTACCACGATGAACAGCAAAAACAAATGGCACTAATAACTATTGATGATGTTAATACTTCTTGCTTATGGCCGGGGCCGGTAGTGACAGAACTTGAGCCAGTGGCAGATTTTTGGCTAGCTGAAGCGGAGCATCAAGATTACCTTGAAAGCTTTCCACAAGGCTACACTTGTCATTTTCCACGTCCTGATTGGATATTACCTGAAAGTTAACTATAGACGTAAAAATGAAAGATAAAATCATAGATTCAGGTTTAACCTTCGATAATAGTTACGCTCAGCAGTTGCCAGGGTTTTATGCCGAATATGCTGGCGATAGAGCACCTGAACCTTCGATTGTTAAATTGAATAAGCCTTTAGCCATCTCCTTAGGCTTTGATCTCGATACTTTGCAAGAGCAAGACATCGCAGCGATGCTTTCAGGTGGGATGGAAGTACTAGGATCCGCTCCCTTAGCACAAGCCTATGCAGGGCATCAATTTGGTGGGTTCAGTCCGCAACTCGGAGATGGTCGTGCGCTATTGTTAGGTGAAGTCATCGATGTTGATGGCTGTCGCAAAGATATTCAATTAAAAGGTTCAGGACGTACTGTTTTCTCACGCGGGGGCGATGGCAAAGCTGCTTTAGGTCCAGTGCTTCGCGAGTACTTATTAGCCGAGGCAATGCACAGTTTAGCGGTGCCAACCACTAGGGCCTTAGCGGCGCTTACCACTGGTGAGAACGTCATGCGTAACAAACGCTTACCTGGTGCAGTGCTGGCCAGAGTGGCGACTAGCCACGTGCGCATTGGCACCTTTCAGTATTTTGCTGCCCGCGGGGAGGCAAATAGAGTTAAGACCTTAGCAGATTACTGTATCAGCAGACATTATCCGGAGTTAGTTGACTCTGAGAATCCCTATCTAGGGTTGTTGAGTGACGTTTGCGAAAAACATGCCTTTTTAGTCGCAAAATGGATGTCGATCGGGTTTGTTCACGGCGTTATGAACACCGATAATATGACTATTTCGGGTGAGACGATAGACTATGGACCCTGTGCATTCTTAGATCAATACGATCCATCAACTGTGTTTAGCTCTATTGATCAGCAAGGTCGATATGCCTATGACAAACAACCTGAAATGGCGCAGTGGAATTTAGCCCGTTTAGCTGAAACTTTGCTGCCTCTGATCGATACCGATGGAAATAAGGCAATGGCGTTAGCGACAACGGCTATTAACGATTTCACGACTGTTTATCAGCAACATTGGTTGATTTTGATGACGGCGAAATTGGGTTTGACAGATACCCAGGCCGAAGATTTAGCCTTAGTGACTGACTTATTAAACTTGATGAAAGTACACAAAGTTGACTTTACGCAACTTTTTAATGCGCTCTCTCGGGTGTTAAAAGAAGATTCAGCCACTGCTAAGACATTTTTCCCAGTGGATAGCGCCTTTGATCAATGGCTCAGCCGTTGGGTTCAAAGCATAGATCGAAATTCATGCTCAAAAGATGAAACAATCAATAGCATGGCGTTGGTTAATCCTGTCTATATTCCAAGAAACCATCAAGTTGAAGCTGCGCTAGTGGCAGCACAAGAGCATGCTGATTTTAAACCTTTTGAAAAACTTCTTAAAATAGTCACTCAGCCCTTTGAAAAAAGACCGGGCTTGGCTGAATTTGAATCTCCAGCACCACGTGGATTATCTCGCTATAGAACCTTTTGCGGTACCTGATTTTTAATTACTGTTAAGCTGATCAAAACGGTATTTACTGACTTTAGGGGCTTGTCGGACTTTTCGCGGTAGATTAATGTTAAGTCCTACAGACTCTTAGCGATGGTTCAGCAACTTATACATTAATCACCAATATTAGGCAGGCAGCGAAGGAGTCCGAAAGTCCCTAAGGTTTAGGATGATTTGTGATGGATAGCACCACTAGCAAAGCGCACAGATTGTCTTTAACGTGCGCAGGGTCACTTCAAGAGATTTTTGCTAGAGGTCTCTCCTCGTATTAACTTGAATCAGTGTTTACACTCTAATATCGGTTACAAGCTACTGATTTTAAATAGATTATAAAAAATTCACATAATCGACTGCTCAAGCTAAGATTTTTCAATTCAGTGTAAAACCAATATTATGCACTCTATATTCACTTTCAAGTGATAGAAGCAGAATAAAGTACGTCTGGGCAGAACAACTGCTCAGTTACTCGCGGACAATATTAGTCAATCATTAAAGATTTTGCTTCACGCTGATTTTGGATGTCAGTAGGACAGAGGCTGCAGTTTACAATTTTGTAAGTTTAATGACACTTGGAGTTTACCTAGGTTTATTACAATCCCTTAACATATGAGGGGTTAATGATGAAAATACAGTTTGTTACCACCGGCTTGCTAGTCAGTTCTCACGTTGCTTTGTTATGGGTGAATATGTCCTTAAACAGCTTATTTCCAACCTTGGCTGGAATGCTCGCGCTAAGTTCTATGGCCAGTAGTCTTATACTCGCGGCGCGAACTAGATTGATTGATTATCTTTGTGGAGGTGCCGATAAAGCGTATCTGTTACACCGTTTTTTTGGCTATGCAGCTGTCTGCATGACAATGGGTCACTGGTTGTCAGCGAGTAGCGGTAACTTCGCGGTATTTTCATGGCTAACGAATTCTGCTGAAGAGTTGGGCGAGTTTTCAGCTGTCGCATTATTGTTGCTGGCTTTTCTCTCTGGCGTACAGATATTCAGTTATAGATATTGGAAAAAGCTACACTTGCTAATGGGACCGTTATTTTTGATTTGCGTCTATCACAGTTTGTTCAGTAGTCTGCCTTTCGCCACAGATTCTCTGGCGTATTTTGCCCTAGTGGTGATTAGTTGCTTAGGCATCGCCGGCTGGATAACGACTTTATGGCAGCGGGGAAAACCTATTGCTGAGGCTGAGGTAGTTAGTGTCTATAAAACTCATGATAGACTTGATATAGAAGTGAAAGCGAATAATCGTATTGTATTTAAAGCGGGTCAATTTGCCATGATTTGCAGTACTGACGTAGGCCCGGAATATCATCCTTTTACTATCGCCAGTAGCCCTGGAGATCAATATTTGCGGTTTGTCATTGGCAAGAATGGGGATTACACCGCAAAAATGTTGCAACAGATTAGCTTAGGTAGCAAAGTAGTCATAAGAGAGACTAGTGGCAGGTTTTTACCGCAAGTTTCGGCCAACAGAGCGCAACAATTATGGGTCGCTTCTGGCGTCGGTATAACCCCGTTCTTAGCCGCGCTATCAAGTTTAGAGGCTGACAAGCAAGCCGAAATCACTCTATATTACTGTCTTCCTAGGACAGCATCAGAAAAAATAACCAATCAATTGCAGGCTTATGCTAATAAATTGCCTCAATTCAAGGTATATTTTTTTAATAGTAATGATCGGCTCCAACCTGCAGATTTTGAGTTATTCCAAGGCCGAAAAAACAGAATTGATCTGTATCTGTGCGGATCTAAAAAAATGAAACGAGAGGTTAATTCATGGTGGTCTGATCTTGGGATAAAGAGCAAAATTTATGATGAAGACTTTGATTTCAGGGGGGCTATAAGACTCGATACACTGTTTAAAAAGCTAGTGAGTTACCTGTTTATTGTAAGCACAGTGTTTAAAAAGTTAGTAAGTTACTCGCCTATTGTAACCTCGTGGATTAAAAAGTTGGCAAGTTACCTGCCTTTTTTTCACCAGAGCCTAAACTACTTATTAAATTTGGATTTAATCAAACGACTGACAGGAGAGACACATGCGCATACTGGTTCTTGAGGATGATAGAGAACTTGGAGAGTGGATTCAATCAGGTTTGAGCGATGCGGGGCACGTCGTAGACTGGTTGGAAGATGGTCAACATGCTCTCGCGGCAACAATGACCAATGAATACGAAGTGGTTCTCTTAGACAGAATGACACCAGGCTTAGATGGACTTTCAGTGTTAAAGGCCATGCGCTGTGCCAAAAAAAATACTCCAGTGTTATTTTTGACGGCGATCAACAGCGTAGAAGATAGAGTTGAGGGCTTAGAAGCAGGTGCTGACGATTACTTGGCCAAGCCTTTTGCGTTTACTGAGCTACTTGCAAGGGTCAGTGCCTTAGGGCGAAGAAACTCAGCACTCAATGCGGTGGAAGAGACCTTATTAAAATGTAAAGATCTCAACTTAGATATTTTAAGCCGAAAGTGCTTTCGACAAGGAAAGTCGATAGAGTTGAATACCAAAGAGTTTTTACTGTTAGATATTTTTATGCGCAATCAGGGCCGAATTCAAACTAAAGCGATGTTATTGGAAAAAGTCTGGGACTTGCGCTTTGATCCAACCACCAGCGTAATAGAAACACATATGAGTAGACTGCGGGCTAAAATTGATAAACCTTTTGAGCAGGCTCTTATTAAAACGGTCAGAGGGGCAGGTTATGTTCTGGAATAAACTGCTTAATTGGCGAGTATTATGGCTGGATTTGAAACGTATGACCGCTTTGAGACAAGCGGTTTTTTTAGCGTTTAGTTTCGTCATATTGTTATTCGCTGGTGGGGCTGTTAGTACCTGGCTGATTGAGCGTGAAATCGAGCAGAATATAGATCAGCAGCTGCTCAGTATGCACAGTCAATTAAGCCAACAGCTAATGCAGAGCGAAAATGTTAACACTATTTTACCTAAGAGCCCGGTATTGTTCGCAAGCTACAGAGACAAGGCAGGGCTCATTTACGGTGTAAAAAGTAAAAAATTATTTAATAAACAGGGGTTTATAAATATTGATATTGAAATGCTGGATAATTATGCTGATGACTGGCGTATTTACGCCGCTAAGGCTAGCACTGGCATCTTAACAGTGGCTATTAACCTAGAAGATCGATATCAAATATTAGTTATTACCGGCCAGAGCTATCTGGCAGTGAGTATAGTAGTCAGTGTTATGACCTTAATAGTTGGCTTAGCCATGGGCCTTGTCAATCAGCGTCGTTATAATAAAATTAGTCAAGTGCTGGAAACTATAGCAGCCGGTGATTTATCGGCACGTATAGCGCCACAAAAACAACAGGATGATCTTGATCTCGTGGCCACCAGAATTGATGCGACCACGCATAGATTGGAGGTATTGATGAGGCAAATGAAGGATTTATCTGCCAATATTGCCCATGATTTAAGAACCCCAATGGCTAGGTTGAGAGCCAAAATAGAGACTGCTTTATTTGATATAGAACAGCAGACTTCGGCAAAAAGTGTCGCACAGGTCCAGGCACAACACGCTGATACACTAGAGACAGCCCTGACAAAGATCGATGAAATGATGAATACCTTTACTGCAATATTACGTATTTCAAATCTTTCATCTGGAGAATTTAAAGGCCATTTCGTGACGCTTTCACTCGCCAATATTGTCAATGAAACTGCTGAAATATACGCCGCTGTAATAGAAGATTCAGGACGTTTGTTTAGCTGCAATGTTATGGCTGACTCTACGATTCAGGGCAGCAGAGAATTAATCATTCAGTTGCTTGCTAACCTAATTGAAAATAGCATTCGCCATACACCAAAAGGTAGTCATATTTACCTTAATTGTGATAAAAATTTATTGCAGTTAGTTGATGATGGCGACGGCATATCTGAAGCTTACCATCAGCGTGTACTCGAACCCATGTACCGGTTAGAAACCAGTCGACAAAGCGCAGGTAACGGCCTGGGGTTAGCGTTAGTGAATAGTATTTGCAGATTACACGATGCCCATCTCAGTTTGAGTAAAAGCAGCAATCAGGACTCTATCGCAGTCCCTATAAAAGACTTGTGCAATGGCCTAACAGTGACTATTTCTTTTGAAGTGCCTTAAGTAACTCGTTATTGGGTTAGCTGAAAATTACAAAATTGTAACCTGGCTGTAAGCGACCTTTGAGTATTTTCTTGCATAATGTGTTTACTAACTAAGTAAATACCTCAATGGAGAAAATCATGAACATTTTTAATAAAATCATATTCAGTGTTGTTTCAATTGTTATCACAAGTTTATTGCTAATAGGTTTTGCAACTATCGGCTTTGCAGTTATTGGCGTCGCGGTAAGTATCTTGCTGGCTTTTTGGATAGTTAACTTTTTCCAAAATAAGCGATCAGGGGCGCTTAATACCTATAGAGAAGCTTAAATCTGGTGGCTTAGAAACCAAACCAAGACACCCTCGGTCCAGTGGTGTAGGATTAAGTTTATTTTTTCCTCTGAACCGATTAAACCCCTTTGTCGGTTTTTTCCATGGCGTATTTTTATCCCCTTGGTCGTTATCAAAAGTGCTCAAGACAATGTTGTGCTTTGAGCGAGGTGATAAGCACTTTGATTAGTGACTTCAAAGTGGATATAGCGTGCATAATATTGGTTTAAAGTGGAATTAAAAATCCTTAGCGTGAGCCAGAATCAATAGATTGTATTCGATGCAGCTTTGAAGTCATTGATTCAGGTGTCAGTCTTAGTTTGGCGAACGTATAAAATGGCTTGCGAATGAGAGCCTGAATCGGCTATTGTAGCCACCGCTAAATTATCAGTCATGATGAGGTTAATTTAGCGCGGTTTTTAAAGCATAGAGCTCAAGCGATTTAGAGTGGTCAAAAGGCGTTAGGCGTCCTCTGAACAACGCATAATGCTCATCTAAGATCTTTTTTTAAGGACGTTTAAATGGAAAGTTTAGGGGTTATTAATTACCTCACTTATGTATTAGGTGCGATGTTAATCATACTGCTGCCTGGGCCTAACTCGCTCTACGTCATGTCTTTAGCGGCTCAGCAGGGCCAACGAAGTGGTTGGTCTGCCGTAGCGGGTGTGTTTGTTGGCGATTCACTGTTGATTTTGGCAACCGCACTCGGTGCTATTTCAATTTTAACCGCTTATCCGGCGGTGTTTATGCTAATTAAATATATAGGGGCGGCTTATCTGCTCTATATTGGCGGAAGTTTAATGCTGAATGCCGTTAAGTCTTGGCGAGCCTTAGATGATAAAAAATTGCAAAATGTTACTTTAATCAAAAAAACATCGGGGTCTAAAGCCTTCAGAAAAGCGCTATTAGTCAGTTTATTAAACCCTAAAGCAATTTTGTTCTTTCTGTCTTTTTTCGTGCAATTTGTCGATCCGGAATATGGCCAGCCGGTGATTCCCTTTTTGATACTGGCAGTCACTTTACAACTATTTAGTTTGATTTACTTAGCACTGCTTATCTACGCGGGGTCTAAACTGGCAGAGGCGTTTAAAAAGCGCAAAAAAATCAGTGCTATTTCTGGCGTTGGAGTCGGCTCTGGGTTCGTTCTTTTTGCGATTAAGTTGGCATTCGCCAGTGCCCAATAGATTTAACGTTGCTTAGAGACAAACTCCGTAATGCTACCGTCATTGTGTAGATCATAGATATTCTTGGGTGAGGCATCATTATTCAGTTCGAGATAACCTAAGCCTGACTTTTCTATTAGACGTCGATTACTTTGTGCGGTCACTCGACGATATTTCACCTTCATATCGCGTCTTTTAGTAAAAAAGTTTAACGGCGAATAAACGGTATACAAATAGCGATTGAATTTATCTAGCCAGCTTATTAATAAGCTTGGAAACTGATTTTTTATACCACTTGAGGTTATTTGCCAAATTTTAGGTGAGCTATTTCGAAAGCGTAATTCAACTTCATAGACAAAAGAATAATGTACGTCGCCAGAGAGTATAACAAAATTTTGGGGTGTTCTTGGGTGGCGAAATATATTTAAAATAGTATTGGCTGAACCTGAATGTGCCATCCAGTTTTCTGCATCAACGGCTAGAGACTGTCCTAGCATGGTGGCTAAACGTTGAATAGATTCTATCAACTTTACGCCGAAGATAGGCGCTGGCGATACTAAGATCACGCCCGCCTCGCCAATTAATTGTTGTTGCAAATGACACAGAGACTCCCAATCCATTAATCCTGAAGGATAGTTTAAATTGTTTTCAGAACGCCAACGTTGCGTTCTGCAGTCTAGTACGATTATTTTTGGGGATGTATCTAGCTCATAGTGCCAGTGATTAAAGGTCAGTAAATAGTCGATAAACTGATCTTGTTGTGACGTTTCAGGTTCGCGCTGATAGTTGTTAGCCAAGGAGAGGAACTCCTTGTCAAAGTTTTGCGGAGCATTACCCCAGCCTTGGAAAAGCCAATATCCAAACAACGCATTACCTATAATGCGCCTGGCTAAAGGATTTTCATAGGCTGTTAATTCCCATTGTGCCGTCATGTTCCAATCATCTGTAACATCGTGGTCATCAAAAATCATATAGGTAGCGACATGGGCCAGTAAGCGTTGCACTCTGGGTAAACCTTGACGAAACTGAGTAATGCTAGCTATCTCCTGCGCTTGTAACTTTTCAAACTGCAGATTTTTGGGCATCTTCTCTAAATCGATGTCTTGCCATAATTGCGGCGACCAGACTAATAGGTACATTGCAAACACTTCAGATAAACTGACTAAGTGGTTGTGGACAAAGGCACCCGTAAAAATGTTAGTGTGTGTTTTGCCTCGCCAATATTGTGTCGTCTCAGTGAGTGGCAACATGGCTTTGCGTTCGTAATAATTTGGATTTTCGCCTAAGATCTCGGCCGCAGAATCTAAGCGAATTGAAGGTAGGTCCTCCACATTAATACCCAGTAGATTAATCACTCGATGAATGGCATATAACATTGGTCCAGCGACATGATCGGCATAGATCTGGTCACCACTAAGAATAAGCACTGTGGGGCGTTTTTGGCTATCTGATAAAGTGTCGGCGATTTTCTGATCACCCGCAAGCATTGAATCTTCACTGGGGTGATGGGGGTTTCTGCAGGAGCCGTGTAGTAAATTATGTAGTTGGCTTTCAATAATAAAACTGCAGCGCTGTTTATGTTCATAGCAGATACTAGGGATAAGCTGTTTTAAGGTCAGTGACGCGCTAGTTTCAGGATCGTTTAATACTAAGTCGTATTCTATTTCGACATCTAAAGGTAATTGATGACTGAGGTCGAGTAAATGCACCACCGCTTTTTTACCAATGCGAAATTGAGAGACGACGCTATCGTTTAAAGGTTGTTTAATTATTTCAAAATTATTCTGATAACAGTAAAAATGTCCCTCTGACTCAGCGTTACTTACCCACCAGAGTACTAGCTGCTTAGCATCTAATTTACGCAATATGGGACCGCAAATAATGTTACTCATTTATTTCCTTTTGAATGAAGGGGAGGTTACTGATCGTGTGAATTAATTTTAGCCTCCATAGATCGAGTTTACTAAGACTAGTATATAGAGACAATATACTGAATTTAGTTCTATAAGATACAATAGTTTAACTGTTTTTTTAGATGTTTTCTGGCAAAAGGCCTTTAATTCTGCAGTTTTATCTAAGTGCATTATTTAACATCGATAAATTTTTAAAGGCGTACTTTAAAAGGTCTAAAGCAGGTGCTGAATTTTTAGTTTAATGGCTGGCTTTTTGTGATTAAAAAAAAGCCTTTCAGGCTGAGCTGACCAGTATTCAATGTCCTAAACATTGATTTTAAAAAAGGGACTGTCGTCACTTGCTGATGGCCTATTAAATAAATACAGTACATTTAGCACCTACAATGTGGCAAGAGCTTCACAGCTAGCTGTATACCCACCAGCTTAAATTCTGTGGCTAAAGGTATCTAGCACATTAAAAAAGCAAGAAAAACACACTGTCATTAAAGTCTGAATAGCTGCTGCTCTTCTGTAGAATTTTCGCCATCAGCTACTGACATGGTTTTCAGTCCATTGGTTGTTTTAAACTTAATTGGTCATTAAGTGGTGTTTTATCTACTGGCTGAAAAAATACATGAGTTATTGACCGGTATTAACCGTCGATAAAATGTCCGATAGGTGGCTTATCTGATGAAAGTGAGCTGAGATTAGCTGATCGCATTTGATTATAAAACTGGAGAATTTGCTTGCGTAGCGATTAAGCTTATTACCAAAAAAGCTCTCGGCTTAAGCTACAATGGCATTGTGTCGAAGTGTTTTGGCATATTAGAACTAAGCGAGCAATAAAATCAGACGTTGGCATATTTCAATTAGGCTAGCGGCCAATTATCTCTGGACTTTATGTTCCACTCGAGAACTAGATGGGCTTTGTCATTGAGCTAGACTCGATCCCGCTGGGATAGGTGTTGCAGATGACATCCATTAAGATTATTTATAAACACTTAAAAGTTTTATTAAAGGCTAATAAACTAGCTTTACCGCAATAATGCGTCTTTCAAAGGCGTCATTAAAAGGGATAATTAAAATGAGTAAAATCGCACTTTTGTCGATTTATTTTCAAAAAGGTTTTGATGAGCCGCTGTGGGTGGGGGTAAGAAATAATCTTGATGCTGAAGTAAAAATGGCCATGTTACTTTCACGCTGGCGCAGCAATCGGTTTCCTGTTATCCATATCCAGCATTGCTCTAAGGAGGAGGATTCGCCACTAAAATAGGGAGTTCCTGGAAATGAATTTAAGCATGGAGTTAAGCCTCTGCTAGGAGAGAAGGTCTGAATTAAGATCGGAAACAGTGCTTTTATTTGCACTAAATTAGAAAATTACCTTCGAGAAAATAATATAAACTGTTTGGTTATTGAGGGTTTAACGACGGACCATTGCGTGTCAACTTCAACGCGTATGGCAGGAAACCTTGGTTTGAGGTAATATTGGTTTCAGATGCAAAAGCTACGTTTGACCGCACGGGGGAGGAAGGTAGTCATTATTCAGCAGATGAAATCCACAAGGTTGATCTTGCAAGTTTAAATGGTGAGTTTTGTAAGGTGATGACCAGTAAGCAAGTTCTGAGCGCAATCTTGTAAAGCCATCAAGATCGTTGGCTTTGCTTATTGGCGTAGACACTCGTTCACTGGTTTTTTGCAAAAATGTCAAAGCCCGGTCCAGCCAATATTTTCCAGTTATTGGGAGCCATCTAGCATGGAGGTTTACAGTGTACTTATATCGGTTGCTAATGCCCTTATTAGTTATATATTCATTGAACTCAGTGGCTTCTACACAAAATGAAATAGCCCATTTGCTAAATTTTATAGCATCAACAGACTGTGTGTTTGAGCGAAATAGTAGTTTGTATAAGCACAGAGAAGCAGTTGATCATATCCATAAAAAATATCAATATTTTGCAGGTAAAATAAAATCGGCAGAAGACTTTATTAATTTATCAGCAACTAAAAGCAGTATATCGGGAAAGTATTATAAAATTCACTGCAATAACCAATCCCCCATTAACAGTCAAGCGTGGTTGTTAACAGAATTAAAAGCCCATAGGGATAGGCCTTAATATAGCAACAGCAATATTAAAATATACAGAGACCTTTGGGTTAAGTCGCTGGACGTCTTTTGCGTTCATCAACCCAAAAAAAACCGGCCATTATTCTTGATTTATTACTTTTGGTAAGCCTTGAGAATAATATAAATTGAATCAATTAACTGAGAAATCTATAGGCCGTCGATACTGTGATGAGACGATGGAGGTGCTAATAGATCCAAGCGATCTGGAGCAAGAGTATATTGGAGATTGCCAAGTTTGTTGTAAGCCGATCAATTTTTTAATTTTCGACACAGCTAATGATGAACTTGCCGTGAGGGCCTATGCTGATGATAATGGGTTTTAATAAAGACGAAACCAATGATCATAGTTCCAAATAAAGTCTTTGCGCTAGTAATCAAAAATATTGCTCATTTGACTAAAAATAACCACGAAATATGGCCTACATTTTTGACCTTGAAACACTTAGTCTAGTTGCAAACGAGCAAGTTCATTACGGTTATAGATAATAATTCAAGGCTACTTAGACAGCTATTCATTGGAGCAGTACTTCACACTTAGTTTTCTGGCTGAACAAGCTAAGTGTATAGATAGTAATCGCCTTAAAATTTTCAAATCGAACTCAGATAATCTCAATGGCAGAGCCCATAGAGCAACTACAACTCACCGATTCTGACATTTTGTTGTTTTATGAGATAAGGGTTTATGAGTAAGAACCGCCGTCTGTGGGGTAAGCTTTGAAGTTAATTATTTTTTCATATGTAAAGCAAGCGAGGGCGTTGTGTTGCAGTTACTGCGTAATTTTTTCATCGATAACTCATCGCCTTACAATTTATCTCTAACAGAGTAATAAGTCATCGCCATTACCAATCCCGGCCATCTTAGTAAAGTGCCACCTGGAAAAGTAGGTGTTTTAACACTGGCCATAAGATCAAAGCGTTCTAAAGTACCTTGTACTACCTCAGCCATTAGTTTTCCACCGAGTGTTGCCATACCAATACCGTGCCCAGAATAACCGACTGCACATAAAACGTTAGGGGCTAATTTATCGAAGTAGGGCATTCGATTAACAGTAATGCCTAATGTTCCCCCCCAGCCATAATCGAGTTTTACCTCTTTTAATTGTGGATATATGTCCAGCATAGGCCGAGTAACAAATTTTTTGATATCGTCGGGGAATTTAAAACGATAGCTTTCACCACCACCGAATAACATTCGATTATCAGCGCTTAATCTAAAATAATTTATGACAAATTTTGAGTCGGCAACGGCAACATTATCTCGAATAAGTGAGCGAGCTTGGGTGTCGCTCAAAGGTTCTGTTGCTGCGATGTAATTATTGATCGGCATAATTTTCTTGGCGACTTTCTTATCGAGGTCATCCAGATAACCATTACATGCCAGTAGTACAAATTTTGCTTTAATAGTGCCTTCTTTCAACGTAACAATAGCGGGGTCTGTTTTAGTATAACTGAGTACTTCTGATTGTTCATATATGCTGATCCCCGCTTTAATAGCTGCTTTGGCTAGACCAAGAACAAAGTTCAGGGGATGTATATGAGCGGATTGGCTGTCTAAGCTGCCGCCGTAATAGGCGGTTGAGCCAACCATCTCTGTCACTTCTTGTTGATCAATAAAACGCACGCTAGAATAGTTGTATTCCCTGTGCAACATTTCAACATATTCTTGGGTTTGTGCTACAAAGCTTTGTTTATGATCAACGTGTAATATCCCCGGTGTTAGGTCACAATCTATTTTGTGTTCTTTTATAAGTGCTTTGCATAAAGCGACAGACTCTAAGCTCAAGTCCCAAAGTTTTCGAGCATCTTCTTTACCGACCATATCTTCAAGTACATCTTGTTCTATTCTCTGGCCTGTACCTAGTTGTCCTCCATTTCGACCAGAAGCCCCCCAGCCTATACGGTGAGCGTCTAAAAGCGTCACTTTCAACCCTGATTTAGCTAAGTGTAATGCTGCAGATAGTCCTGTAAATCCGCCTCCAATAATACACACATCAGCTGCTTCATCGCCCTGTTGAGACGATAGATCTAAAGCAGTGTTTGCAGTGGCGGCGTAATAAGAATCAGGATACTCTCCTGCTATATCGTTGTTGTGTAAAAAACTACCAGAAAATTTCATAATAATTATTACCGTCTTTGAGGAGGCCGACTAGGCGGCTACCAACACCGCATAATCGGGAGATAGGTTAATGATTAGCAGTAGCCTGCAGCTTGAGCTTGTTCCCAAGTAAGGTCTAGACAAAGCTTCGCTTTTTCGATTAGTTCGTCTACTTGCTCATGCGTAATTGTCAATGGTGGAGAGATGATCATACTGTCACCGACATGGCGCATAACTAAATTGTTTTTAAAACAGTTTTCTCGACAAAGTAACCCAACTGTACCTTGTTTAGAAGTAAAGGCTGCCCGTTTGTTTTTGTCTGCAGTAAACTCAATTGCCCCCATTAAGCCGACCATTCTGGCTTCGCCAACCATAGGGTGTTCTGCAAGCTCAGCCCAGCGCTTTTGCATATAAGGACCAATATCGTCGCGCACTCTGACTACCAGATTCTCACGTTCAATAATAGCTATATTAGCCAATGCAGCTGCGCAAGAGGCGGGGTGTCCTGAATAGGTAAAACCGTGATTAAACTCCCCACCTTCATTAATCAGCACTTTCGCGGCTCTATCGCTGATCATTACGCCGCCAATAGGTAAATAGCCAGAACTTAAGCCTTTTGCTATCGGC
>JAWUWK010000009.1:0-13023 GCA_034111875.1 Gammaproteobacteria bacterium | reverse complement strand
GAGAAAGTGTCAGGTGAATGGACGCTCGCCACGCTGGCATGAAATGTGAAACGTATGAATGTACTGAGAATGGCGGAATAAAGAGGCGGTAAGCAGCCTTATGAAGCGTTAACATGAAGGCAGAGCGGAATAATAAGAATGTCAGGCAATGCGTTGGCATAAATTATAGTGCGCCAACCGGCCACTGATGTGTATTCTGATAGCCGTATGACTTATTTTATCCTTAATTATGTCAATTGAACGTCAGTCCTACAGACTGCTAGATAAGCGATATTTTAGATGGCTAAAATATCGCTTTTAGGCATTAAATGGTAATCAATACATTGATTCAAGGTTTATAAGCACAGTGGTTAAATTAACTATTTAGGTTTAAGTTATTTCACATTTTTTGATGAAATATGGATGTCTCAGATGGCTCCCTATAACCTGTCAAAGTTAGGCGGCTATCATTTACATTGGGGAATTAATGGCATTTTCCCTAAGGGAGTAATGCCTAATAGCCACTGGAGATGAATATCCCAAATGGCTCTGTTTTCTCTTAAGAGAAGCCTATCAAATGAATCAGTGACTTCAATGCAGCATCGAGTAAAACTTTTATTCTACATCGGTTAGAAAAACTCACATAAACGGCGGCTTTAGCTAAGATTTTTCAATTTCAATGTAAAACCCATATCCTTTACCTTATATCCACTTTGAAGTCGCGAAGTCAGGTATTAGCCATTTTTAGCTTTTGCCTGTGCCGGCGTTAACAATTTAAGCGCGGGCCAATTGGTTTCAGCTGTCTTTAAATTGCCGGGCACATCTTTTAGCCAACTCTTTTGCACATCTTTATTTAAGTTTAAATAGAGTTTTTCGTCAACTATTTTCCAAGCGGTCGGATCAGTATCAAACTTTAAATTCATGGCTGTCCCCATTGCACAGTAACCGCCGAATTGTGGCGCGTATTTAGTGGCATCAGCCTTAAATAAATCACGGTGCTTTGCGTTAGCGAACTGAAAAATTGCATTTTTGTAAGTAGCGGTAAACTCGTGGCTGCCCATTACTGGCTTATTCATGGTGAAATAAGCGACGGTATCGTAGCCTTTTATTGCAATATCGTTAACGTTTGCATTAGCATCTATATCAGCGGCGAAACTTGTGGTGCTGGCTAATAAAACCGCAGTAACAGCCGTCGTTTTGACTAAGGTAGATAAGTTCATCATTTACATCCTATATTGTTTGCTTTAATAATTAATAAGTTCAATGCTAGCGGAAGCAGCGAGCAAATCCTCGGTAAAAATGCTCTTAAAGGACTCGCCATTCACTGCGTATTCTTGTGCGGATTTATCCGCTTAATTATCTGCAGAGAACTTTTCCGCGGTTTCCTTTGTAGATGCAAACAGTTTAATCAAAAATAGCCAAAGCTAGGCATCGAGACGTCCATTAAATGAAACCAGACGTCCAAAAAAATAGCGAAAGTAATCGAAGTGGTGATTTATGGATAAATTTCAAAAAGTGCTCAGCAGTTTTTCTATCAGTGCAGAAGTTATTTTCAACGGTGATTTTTGTGGAGGTAAGACTTTAGGTGCTAGTGGCACAATCGATAAGCTAGGTCATATGCATTTTCTTAAGTCGGGTAAACTGACGTTATTGAGCGCGCAGGGCCATAAGCTGATTTTTGATCAGCCCAGCTTGATCGTGTTGCCTTTCGCGACAGAGCATCAAATTATTGCCAGTGAAACAGAGGCGGTAGAAGTGCTTTGCGCCAAGATTAAATTTAGCGCAATAGAGCAGCAGTTAATTGCTAATTTACCCAAGTTAATTTGTTTGCCAATTGATAGTGGGCCTATGTTACAAACGGTTCAATGGATGTTCGATGAAGTGGACTCCACAGGCTTAGGCCAAAAAAGTATAGTTGATAAGTTATGTAGTATTTTGCTCATTCAAATGTTTCGACAATTGGCTGAAAAAGGTTTGGTAATGCAAGGCATGTTGGCGGGTTTATCTCATCCAGCGCTAGGTGAGACGCTTGCGCTGTTACAAGAAATGCCTGAAGAGCAGTGGACGGTCGAATCAATGGCTGACCGGGCGGCGATGTCTAGATCAAAGTTTGCTGAAGTCTTTCGAGATACAGTTGGTCAGACGCCGAATGATTTTTTAACGGACCTACGAGTATCTATTGCACAGCAGCTACTAAAACAAGACCATCCTGTTTCGCTCATAGCCAACAAGGTCGGCTATGAGCACGGCTCTGCACTGGCCAGAGTGTTTCGAAAAAAAACGGGATTATCACCCAAAGAATGGCTGCAAACCATTCACAAAACAGGTCTTAATTGACTGTGTTGGTAGATTAGCGAAAGCTGATAGAAGGCCAGTTGCGCTGCTCGGCGATCTTTAACAAATGCTCATCTGCATCGACAACCACTGGGTGAGTCACTATGTCTAGAAGTGGCAGATCGTTGCGAGAATCACTGTAGAAATAACTGCCAGACATTTCCTGAGGGTTGTCGGTTAGCCATTGCTCTAAACGAGTAATTTTACCTGATTGAAAACAAGGATTACCTACATAATCCCCAGTGTATTCGCCATTCACTAGCTCAGGTTCTGTTGCAAGGATAGCGTCTACTTTTAAAAGTTGTGCTATAGGTTCAGTCACAAACAGGTTTGTTGCGGTTATTATGAGTAGATAGTCACCTTGATCTCGGTGCATTTTCAGTCGCTGCAGTGCTTTGGGAAGCAGCATAGGCATGACCTTGCTAGACATAAAGTCACTGTGCCACTCGAGTAA
Source organism: Gammaproteobacteria bacterium (assembly GCA_034111875.1). Taxonomy (GTDB): domain Bacteria; phylum Pseudomonadota; class Gammaproteobacteria; order Pseudomonadales; family Balneatricaceae; genus Rs1. Next base: position 10,256 of record JAWUWK010000009.1, on the reverse strand, counting down.
TTGCTGTCTTTTATGGTTTTTTAAAGGGGTCAGCGCAAAGTGTAAAAACTCATTAATATCTAAACTACCTGCTCCATACTGATGATAGAATTTATCGTTGGCTAGGCGATAAACTTCTGGGTCGACAATGCCTTTTTCGCAGAGATACTCTCCCCAAGCGTGGTCACTATCACCATTGATTAGTGTGTTGTCTAAATCAAAAATAGCCAGTGCCATCGAATCTCTCTCCAAAGTTGCTGTCAGTTTAGGGTGAGTATAGTACCTGAAACATATTTTAGCAGTATCCAAAGTGCTCAAAAAGTTTAAAAAATAACAATCAATTAGAGTCGATCTTCGCTTAGCTATTTGCACAAGGGCTGATGTGTGGAACAATAGCTGAAAGATTTTTAGGAATTAAGTTGTGATAGATTCAGACGGGTTCAGACCAAATGTCGGTATCATTTTGGCAAACTCGAAGGGACAAGTGCTCTGGGCACGCCGTATAGGTCAAAATTCTTGGCAGTTCCCTCAGGGGGGGATTAGCGAGGGTGAGACTCCAGAGCAAGCTATGTTCAGAGAGCTGCAAGAGGAAGTGGGGCTAACTGCGAAAGACATAGAAATCATTGCAGTTACCCGTGGCTGGTTGAGGTACAAATTACCTAAACGCATGATCCGCCAGCATTCTCTACCTGTATGCATAGGTCAAAAGCAAAAATGGTATCTTCTTAAAATTAAAAGTGGTGATGATGCAGTCAATATTAATACGACAAATATGCCTGAGTTTGATGGCTGGCGCTGGGTGAGCTATTGGTACCCGCTAGGTCAAGTGATCTCATTTAAAAGGGAGGTGTATCGCAAGGCAATGAAAGAATTGTCACCTAAATTATCCAGGCTGGTAGAAGCTTAATTATCGACGTCATCTCACCCGCTGTCAGCAGGCGATACATTGATCATTTGTAGGGGGGTCACAACACTATCATAAAGTCTTTTCACAAATCTTCCAGTGGAGTCAATGTGGCAAGCTGTCATATTATAAACAATCTACTTTTATATCTGTGTAGACAGGGAATCTGTTCATCAGACAATGGTGTAATTATCAGTTCGATTATGGAAAATATACAAGGGATGGAAAATGCTTAAATTGCTGCGCAAAATTTTAACAGAGGTGAGAGCTGAGTCTGATTTAGAAACGGCCCTTAAACTCATAGTGCAGCTAATTCAAGAGGGATTGGATACCCAAGTCTGTTCAGTTTTTTTGAAAGATGCTACCAATCAGAGATTAGTCTTAAGGGCAAGTAATGGTCTGCATCAAAAATCAATCGGTAGTAGTTTGTCTCAGCATGAAGGGGTTGTCGGTTTAGTCTCCAATCGTGCAGAACCGGTCAATACAGATAATATTGAACAACACCCTGCCTATTGTTTTCTTCCAGGTACTGGTGAAGAGCGCTTTCATTCATTCCTAGGTGTGCCTATTATTCATCAACGTGATGTATTAGGTGTGCTAGTTGTTCAGCAGTTTGATGGCCGCCGCTACAAGGAAGCGGAAGAGTCTTTTCTAGTGACAGTCTCTGCCCAGTTAGCGGGCATAATTGTTCAGGCAGAAGCTTCCCAGGCGGTCTCGATAGCGCCACTTAAACAGAAAACGCAACCTGATAGGTGTTTTGTTGGCGTATCAGGCTCACCTGGAATTGCTATTGGTACTATGATTATTGTCTCGCAAAATGCACAGATGGACTCTGTCGCTGAGCGGGAAATAGAAGATACTATCGCCGAAGTGGAGCTGTTTGAAGCAGCGCTGGAGCATGTGCGCAGTGATATTCGAGTGGCCAGTGCGAGGTTGGCTAAAAAGCTGGGGGAGGGGGAACGAGCACTATTCGATGTGTATCTATTGATGCTTGAAGATAATTCTCTTGCAGGTGAAATAGTCAAGCGCATTACTAGTGGCAGCTGTGCCCAATGGGCGTTGAGTACTGTCATCACTGAACATGCGCGTCAATTCGATATGATGGATGACCCTTACCTGAAAGAGAGAGCCTCTGATATTCGAGATTTAGGTCGCAGGATTTTGACCTATTTGCAAGAAGATGATGGTCCCCAATCTATCGAGCTCAAAGAGGGCAGCGTATTAGTTGCAGAGGAAATATCGCCGGCCATGCTGGGCGAAATTGCCACAGATAAATTGCAAGGTCTAATCTCGGTCAAAGGTTCTGGTAACTCACATGCGGCGATTTTAGCAAGATCAATGGGGATTCCGACTGTGGTAGGTGTGACAGACCTACCTTACAAGAAACTCAGTGGCCGAAGTGTTGTTCTCGATGGGCACTCAGGGCGAATTTACCTTAATCCATCTCAAGAATTACTCGCTATATACCAAGCTCAAGTAAAAGCTGAAAGAGAGCAGGAAGTTGAATTAGACGGATTAAAGTTGTTGCCTGCAACTACTCAAGACGGCGTTACTATGCCTTTATGGGTCAACACAGGTCTAATCGCCGATGTTAAGCGGGCTCTCGATAAAGGCGCTGAAGGCATAGGTTTATACCGTACAGAAATACCTTTTATGATTAGAAATGTGTTTCCATCGGAGCAAGAGCAAACTCAGATTTACACTAACCAGCTAGAAGCGTTTGCGCCACGTCCAGTGACCATGAGAACTTTAGACATTGGCGGCGATAAATCCTTAAGTTATTTTCCTATCGAGGAGGAAAATCCATTTTTGGGTTGGCGAGGTGTCAGGGTGACCTTAGACCACCCTGAAATTTTTCTAGTACAGATACGCGCGATGCTGCGCGCCAATATCAAATTCGGCAATTTGCGGATCATGTTGCCGATGGTGACAAGTATTAATGAAGTGATAGAATCTATTGCACTGATTGATCGTGCAGTGCAAGAATTGTGCGAGGATGGTGTTAGCGTCACGCGCCCTCCCATCGGGGTGATGATAGAAGTTCCGGCGGCGTTATATTTAACCAGGGTCTTTGCTCACCATGTTGACTTTATCTCAGTGGGGTCTAATGACTTAACCCAGTATTTGCTGGCGGTTGATCGCAATAATCCCAGAGTGGCATCGCTCTATAGCAGTTATCATCCAGCCGTTTTGCAAGCGCTAAAATTTATTGTTAAAGAGGCACAAAAAGAGAGCGTTCCGGTTTCTATTTGTGGTGAAATTGCAGCAGATCCCGCCGGTGCCTTATTGTTAATGGCGATGGGTTACAACTATTTATCGATGAATGCGAATAATTTGCCTAAAGTAAAATCTATTATTCGCAACAGTCATTCAGTTGAAGTCAAAGAGATGCTACGTCGGGTTTTACGTTTGAATGATTCAGAAAAAATACTAGAGGAAATTAAAAGATCATTGATCGCTATGCATTTAGGTGAATTTGTCGCGGGCGCTACCAAACACAGTTAAGTCTAACGCGAAAACTGATTCGCTAACAAACCCGTATTGATTGTATCTCTGCTCGCACACTAAGGTATTACCATCGTGGTGTTGCAAGATAATCGTTTTTGCACGAGTGCCGTAACTCTCTAAAGCGATAAATTCTGCCGAGAGAGATTTTTCCCATGCCATTGAGATACCCGTATTGGGTAGCAGCTTATCTTCCACCACAGATCTGTCACTCGCTAGGGCTTTAAGCTGGTCGATATCTATTTTATCCGTGGTCAGTAGCGCTTCTAATTGCTGTTTAGCTGAGCGTAATTTTGGCCAAGGGGTATCTAAGGATGCGTTACATAGGCCATAGAGTCCTGGGCGCAATGCGCGGCACTTATCGCCGTGATTACTGCTGAAGTATACACCGGTTCTATCTGCGTTGAGTAGATTGTAAAGACCGTATTGGTGTTTGGTTGTCTCTAATTGTTCTAAAAATGCGCTGCTGGTGTTATTTGATTGCAAGGCGCTCCTGACTAAATCCCCTCGAGAGCGTAAAAATTTATTATTACTTTGGTCTGTGTGATGCTTGTTTAGCTTGCGGTAGTTAGTCACTGCGCTGAAGCAACCTCGAGTGTTTAATCCTAACCAACTGCCTTGATGTTCTAAATCTTGACCGGCGAGTATGCCGCTATTATCCTGCCAAAATTGCATATCGCCAGTGGGTCGGGCATAAAACTCGTCCCGATTGGCGACCAAAATAAACGGAAAATCAGGGTGTTGGCGATAAGATAAGGTGATTAAGCACATAACAACTCGCTGCAAATATAAATGACGCTACTCTAGCCTAAAGCGGTGTTAGGGTAAAACTATTAGATTATAGATGACTCCTTGGGGTAAGATGTGGTTTTTGTTTTTATCGCTTTTAATGGGCGCATCAATTAAGTGTTGTAGGTCGTTATATTTAGCTAAAGGTAGTGAAGTTATGTGGGTTCATGATATAGATCCAGTGGCATTGGATTTAGGCTTTATTCAAGTTCACTGGTACGGATTAATGTACCTTATAGGTTTTGCCGGTGCACTGTTGTTGGGTAATTACCGTGCAGACCAGCCGGACTCAGATTGGACTAAAGAGCAGGGGTCTGACTTTATCTTTTGGGGAGCCGTGGGTGTTGTCTTAGGTGGTCGCTTTGGCTATGTGCTCTTTTACAACTTCGAACGTTTCTTAGAATCTCCTCTATGGTTATTTAAAGTGTGGGAAGGCGGCATGTCTTTTCATGGCGGATTACTGGGTGTGCTTGTTGCGCTCTGGTTGTTTGGACGTAAAACCCAAAAAAGCTTGTCGCAAATGGGTGATTTTGTCACGCCATTGGTCGCCATAGGTTTAGGGGCTGGCAGAATAGGTAATTTTATTGGTGCAGAGCTTTGGGGGCGTGCCACAGAAGTGCCTTGGGGCGTAGTTTTTCCTAAGGTTGATGCTATAGCAAGGCATCCATCACAGCTATACCAAGCCTTTCTTGAAGGCGTGGTGATGTTCGTTATTATTTGGCTCTATTCAAGTAAACCTAGGCCTGCGTTCGCTGTGTCCGGTTTGTTTTTGATTTTGTATGGCTGTTTTAGAAGTTTTGTTGAGCTCTATCGTGAACCAGATGCCCATATAGGCTTCGTTGCTTTTGGTTGGGTGACAAAAGGGCAAATGTTATCGCTGCCCATGGTATTAATAGGTGCAGGCTTAATGGTATATGCCTATAAAAAACAGCAAAAAATCGTCGAATAGGGGTTTGATGTGCAGCAATACTTAGAGTTAATGCAAGAAATTGCGTTTGATGGTATAGATAAAGAGGATCGAACCGGTACTGGCACAAGGTCAGTCTTTGGTCGACAGTTAAGATTTGATTTAGAAGCGGGTTTTCCACTACTGACAACTAAAAAAGTACACTTTAAATCAATAATATATGAGTTGTTGTGGTTTTTAAACGGCGACACAAACAATCAGTGGCTGGCGGACCGTGGGGTTAAGATTTGGCAGGATTGGGCGCTTGATAACGGTGATTTAGGGCCAGTCTATGGCAAGCAGTGGCGTTCATGGGCCTGTCCAGATGGCTCAACTATAGACCAAATCTCAGATTTACTGAAAATGATTAAGACCAAGCCCAATTCAAGGCGGCTTATTGTTAGCGGTTGGAATCCCGCTGATTTACCCGATGAAAGTGTGTCTATTGAGCAGAATATTAAAAATGGTAAATCGGCGCTTCCCCCTTGTCATACTTTGTTTCAGTTTTATGTGGCTAATGGCAAGCTAAGTTGTCAGCTCTATCAGCGCAGTGCGGATTATTTTTTAGGCGTGCCGTTTAATATAGCGTCATATTCGCTTCTGACCCACATGATCGCCCAGCAGTGCGATTTGCAGGTAGGTGAATTCGTGCATACTTTTGGTGACACGCATTTGTATCAAGATCATCTACAGGATCCAGAAATTGTCGCCGAACAGCTAACTAGAGACCCTAAGAAATTGCCGCAGCTTATTATTAAACGCAGGCCGAAATCGATTTTTGATTATGAATTTGAAGATTTTTCAGTTGAAGGTTACGATCCGGATCCCGCCATTCGCGCACCTATTTCGGTGTAGTCAATAACATGAAGCCGCGTATAGTAAAGCGGCCAATTTGAAATTGCTTAATAGTTAGAAGGTGGATTATGAAGTTGGCGATTATTGTTGCTCAGTCGCAAAACCGGGTTATAGGTGTAAATAATACGCTGCCATGGCGGCTACCTAAAGATTTACAATATTTTAAGCAAGTGACTATGGGTAAACCGATTATAATGGGTCGCAAAACATTTGACTCCATCGGTAGGCCGTTGCCGGGAAGGACTAATATAGTCATTACTAAAAATTTAAGGTTTCAGCCATCGGGTGTAAAAGTAGTCAACAGTTTGCAAGCTGCAATCGATCTGGCGCAAATCGCCTGTCAAAAAGATGCTGTAGAGGAGGCTTTGATTATTGGCGGTGCGCAAATATATCAACAAGTTTTACCCGTCATCGAAACGCTTTACATAACCGAAGTTAAAGCTGAGATAGAAGGTGACGCTTATTTTCCAGCAATAGATTACAGTCAATTCTTTGAACAGGAACGCGAAGATATGAGTGCGGATGAAACTAACCCTTATGCTTATAGTTTCGTTATTTATAGAAAGCGACTCTGATGGTCGATTTCGCACTACTTGAATTGCTCGCCGATGGTGAATTTCATTCTGGAACAGCGTTAGGCGAACGTCTCAAGCTGAGTCGCAGCGCAATCTGGAAGCAGATGCAAGCTCTGCAGGATTACGGTGTTGAGGTCTACAGTGTAAGAGGGCGAGGTTATCGTTTACCCAATGGCTTGGATTTGTTGAATGTCGAAAAATTAGTGGCTTTGATTAGCTTGCAAACAGAGCAAGCGTTACAGCATGTTGAGCTGAAAACATTTACTGATTCGACCAACTTAATGGCGTTACGCAATATCGATCAGTTTCGCCATTCTGCGTTATATTTAGCTGAGCATCAGCATGCCGGTCGCGGCCGTCGAGGGCGTTCGTGGCAGGGGCCTGTAGCGACAAACTTATATTTTTCATTGATGTGGCGCTTTTCTGGTGGTGCGGCGTCTCTGCAAGGATTGAGTTTAGTGGTCGGTTTGTCGGTCGTCCAAGGTCTAGTCAAGATAGGCGTACCAGGTGTTGGGCTAAAATGGCCAAATGATTTGATGCATAAAGATGGTAAGTTAGCGGGTATATTGCTAGAGATGCAAGGTGATGCATCGGGCGATGTGTCAGTGGTAATAGGCGTGGGGCTTAACGTGCTAATGAATGCGTTGCATAAGCAGAGTCAGCAAATTGATCAGCCCTGGGTCGATTTAGCGAGCATTGCCCATAGAGTTATCGATAGAAACAAATTACTGGCGTTGATTGTCAGCCAATTAATTGAAAATATGGAGCTGTTTGCCCAGCGTGGTTTTAGCGCCTTTTCTGAGCTGTGGCATAAATTTCATGTTTATCAAGACAGTTATGTAAAATTGATCTCGGGAGAGGCTGAAATTGAAGGGGTTTGTCGCGGGGTTAATAACCATGGAGCACTGTTGCTTGAAAGATATGGCGTTATAGAAGCGCATCATGGCGGAGAGATAAGTGTTAGAAAAATTGAGTGAAGAGAGCTACTTTGGAACCGGCTATAGAACTAGTGAGTAAAGAGTCATCAATTATCTGGATATAGACTTAGGTAACAGTTTCTGCAAGTGGCGTTTAGTTTCGCAAGCGCTGGTGCTTGCCAGTGGGAAAGTGGCTACTGCAGAAATTGAAGCTTCACCACTGTTTACCACAATCGAGGCGATGCGCATCGATGTTGTGAATATTTGCAGTGTAGCCTCCGCGCAAGTTAATGCGATGCTAGTGGCGCGTTTGCAAAAGTTGACTCCAGTCGTGCCTTGTTTTTTTAAAGTACAAGCCCAGTGTGCGGGAGTGTATAATAGCTATCAAGATCCCAGTAAAATGGGAGCTGATCGCTGGTTGGCGTCGATAGCGGCCAAGGGCCTGTATCCAAATCAGCTGGTCTGTGTGGCAGACTGTGGCAGTGCTATAAATATAGAGTTCATTTCACTATCTGGTCGGCATCGCGGTGGCTATATAGTTCCAGGACTGGTGATGATGCAGCAGTCGCTGCTTAGCAATACTGCTAAGATTGACAGTAGTGCTGATGCGCTTTCGTTAAGACTGGGTGTGGACACCGGCGAAAATGTATCCAATGGTAGTTTGTTTGCTGTTGTAGCAGTGATTGAAAAGCTGCAGCGGACCATGGATCAAGAAAACGGTTTGTTATTGATTGCAGGCGGTGATGCTCATTTTTTAGAAGCGCATGTGCAGGCGCGAAATGTTGTTTTTTGCCCAGAATTAGTGCTCGATGGCTTCAAATTTCTTCGCTGATTAATTTGAAGCTTACGTTAGCGCAACGAGTTTAAAGGTGTTTAAATGAAATGGTGTTTGGCTTATGCGCTGTTGCTGAATCTTTTGATATTTACCTGGTATGTTATAAAACCTAATATTCAAAAGGACCAAGCTGGATTTACGGTTGACTATAGCGTCAAAGAATCTGTTGTAGTACCACTCTTGCTGGTGAATGAGATCCCAGAAGAGCAGCGATTTAAAAAGTCGTTTTGAATGCAAGAAGTGCTAATTATACCTATTGAGTAGATTAAAAATTATACAATCAGTGGTCAATCAGTCAATCTTTCGTCAAAAAAAATAAAAAAAGCCAAAAAAACGAAAATAATTAGCTTAAGGGCTTGCGTCAAAGAAGGTCGGTGAGTACTATGTGCGCCACTTCAATGCAGTGCCGACATAGCTCAGTTGGTAGAGCAACTGACTTGTAATCAGTAGGTCCCGAGTTCGACTCTTGGTGTCGGCACCATTTATTTATAAATGATTGGAGTGGCTTGAATTGTTGGTGGGATTCCCGAGCGGCCAAAGGGATCAGACTGTAAATCTGACGCGAAAGCTTCGGTGGTTCGAATCCACCTCCCACCACCATTTGAAAATGCGGGTATGGTATAGTGGCTATTACCTCAGCCTTCCAAGCTGAAGAGGTGGGTTCGATTCCCACTACCCGCTCCAAGTTAAGAGCTTCAGGTGTTTTTTTATGAAGCTCAAAGAGATTTCGCTCATGTAGCTCAGGGGTAGAGCACACCCTTGGTAAGGGTGAGGTCGGCGGTTCAATTCCGCCCATGAGCTCCATAAAAATTTCCAGGGTAGATATAGCAATGTGTCTGCCTTTTTTGTATGTGATACAAACTAACAGTTGAGATAAAGCGATGGCTAAGCAAGCATTTGAGCGTAACCTGCCTCACGTTAACGTTGGTACTATTGGCCACGTTGACCACGGCAAAACAACATTAACAGCTGCACTTACACGTGTATGTGCAGAAGTATTCGGCGGCGAAGCCGTTGCTTTTGATGGTATCGATAATGCGCCTGAAGAGCGCGAGCGCGGTATCACGATCTCAACCTCGCACGTTGAATATGAATCGGCCACTCGCCACTACGCGCACGTAGATTGCCCAGGTCACGCCGATTATGTTAAGAACATGATTACTGGTGCTGCGCAAATGGACGGTGGTATTTTGGTCTGTGGCGCGACAGACGGTCCTATGCCGCAAACACGTGAGCACATTCTTCTCTCTCGTCAAGTAGGCGTGCCTTACATCGTGGTTTTCCTCAACAAAGCTGATCTTCTCGCTGAAGATTGTGACGGGGTTGGTACTGAAGAGTACGACGAAATGTTAGAGCTAGTTGAAATGGAAATTCGCGAACTGTTAGATCAGTATGATTTCCCTGGTGACGACACGCCAATCATCGCAGGTTCTGCGCTTATGGCATTGAACGGCGAAGATGAAAACGAGTTGGGCACAACGGCTGTTAAGAAGTTGATTGAAGCGCTAGATACTTATATCCCATTGCCAGAGCGTGCCGTTGATGGTGCATTCTTAATGCCCATTGAAGATGTTTTCTCTATATCAGGGCGTGGTACCGTTGTAACGGGTCGTGTTGAGCGCGGTATCGTCAACACAGGTTCTGAAGTTGAGATCGTCGGTGTTCGCGATACAGTTAAAACGACCTGTACTGGTGTTGAAATGTTCCGTAAACTGCTTGACGAAGGTCGTGCTGGTGAGAATATCGGTGCACTTTTACGTGGTACTAAGCGTGAAGATGTAGAGCGTGGACAAGTATTGGCAGCGCCTGGGTCTATTACCCCGCACACTGGCTTCGAAGGCGAAGTGTATGTGTTAAGTAAAGATGAAGGTGGTCGTCATACGCCTTTCTTCAAAGGTTATCGTCCACAGTTCTTCTTCCGAACAACAGACATCACAGGTGATGTTCAATT